>NZ_CP017184.1:0-316560 GCF_001729805.1 Enterobacter roggenkampii
TCGTTAGATCATTTAAGCAATAAATTGGCTGTGCTCATTAATTTTTCCAATATGCGGGCTAAATCGTGGGGCACTCGCGCCAGGATCGTTTACACTTAACCGGTTTCTGATCTTCCTGTGGATAAATCGGGAAGAATCTGTGAGAAACAGAAGATCTCTGGCTCAGTTTAGGCTATGATCCGCGGTCCCGATCGGGATCCCAGGATCCTGGTCAGGATAAATTGCAGATAGCAATTCGCACGTCCCCCTTTACACAGGGTCATGCCGATGTGCGCCAACAATCATGAATATTCAATAGTTTTCTTTTATTGTTCGAGTGGAGTCCGCCGTGTCACTTTCGCTTTGGCAGCAGTGTCTTGCCCGATTGCAGGATGAGTTACCAGCCACAGAATTCAGTATGTGGATCCGCCCGTTGCAGGCGGAACTGAGCGATAACACGCTGGCTTTGTACGCGCCAAACCGTTTTGTGCTCGATTGGGTAAGGGACAAGTACCTTAATAACATCAATGGACTGCTGAACGATTTCTGCGGGTCAGATGCCCCACAGCTGCGCTTTGAAGTGGGCACAAAGCCGGTCACCCAAACCGTACGTGAAACCGTGAATGTGGCTGCGCCTGCTCAGGCCGCACCCGCGCCGGCCCCTCGCGTCGCTCCTGCTCGTCAGGGGTGGGATAATGTTCCTGCACCGGCTGAGCCAACCTACCGCTCTAACGTAAACGTCAAACACACGTTCGATAACTTCGTTGAAGGTAAGTCGAACCAGCTGGCGCGCGCGGCGGCTCGCCAGGTTGCTGATAACCCCGGCGGGGCCTACAACCCGCTGTTCCTGTATGGCGGCACGGGTCTCGGTAAAACGCACCTGCTGCACGCGGTGGGCAACGGCATTATGGCGCGCAAGCCCAATGCCAAAGTGGTGTATATGCACTCCGAACGCTTCGTTCAGGACATGGTAAAAGCCCTGCAAAACAATGCGATCGAAGAGTTTAAACGCTACTACCGTTCCGTTGACGCGCTGCTGATCGATGACATTCAGTTCTTTGCCAATAAAGAACGATCGCAGGAAGAATTTTTCCACACCTTCAATGCCCTGCTGGAAGGCAATCAGCAGATCATCTTGACCTCGGATCGTTATCCAAAAGAGATCAACGGCGTTGAAGATCGTCTGAAATCCCGCTTCGGCTGGGGCCTGACCGTGGCGATCGAGCCACCGGAGCTGGAAACCCGCGTCGCGATCCTGATGAAGAAAGCCGATGAAAACGACATTCGCCTGCCGGGTGAAGTGGCGTTCTTCATTGCCAAGCGTCTGCGCTCCAACGTGCGTGAGCTGGAAGGGGCACTGAACCGCGTTATCGCCAATGCCAACTTTACCGGTCGTGCGATCACCATCGATTTTGTGCGTGAAGCGCTGCGTGATTTGCTGGCATTGCAGGAAAAACTGGTCACTATCGACAATATTCAAAAGACGGTGGCTGAGTACTACAAGATCAAAGTGGCAGATTTACTGTCTAAACGTCGTTCCCGCTCGGTGGCGCGCCCGCGTCAGATGGCGATGGCGCTGGCAAAGGAGTTAACCAACCACAGTCTGCCGGAAATCGGGGATGCGTTTGGTGGCCGTGACCATACGACCGTGCTGCACGCCTGTCGCAAGATTGAGCAGTTACGCGAAGAAAGCCACGACATAAAAGAAGATTTTTCCAATCTAATCAGAACATTATCATCGTGACGCTATGAAATTTACCGTTGAACGTGAACATTTATTAAAACCGCTGCAACAGGTGAGTGGCCCATTAGGCGGCCGCCCAACGCTGCCTATTCTCGGAAACCTGCTGCTTCAGGTCGCGGACGGTACGCTGTCGCTGACCGGTACAGATCTGGAAATGGAAATGATCGCGCGCGTTACGCTGACGCAGCCGCACGACGCGGGCGCGACCACGGTTCCGGCACGTAAATTCTTTGATATCTGCCGCGGGCTGCCGGAAGGTGCTGAAATCGCCGTGCAGCTGGAAGGCGACCGTATGCTGGTGCGCTCTGGCCGCAGCCGTTTCTCGCTCTCCACGCTGCCTGCAGCGGACTTCCCGAACCTGGACGACTGGCAGAGCGAAGTGGAATTCACCCTGCCGCAGGCGACGATGAAGCGTCTGATTGAAGCCACCCAGTTCTCCATGGCGCATCAGGACGTTCGTTACTACTTAAACGGCATGCTGTTCGAAACCGAAGGTGAAGAGCTGCGTACCGTGGCGACCGACGGCCACCGTCTGGCGGTCTGTTCCATGCCGATTGGCGACTCACTGCCAAACCATTCGGTGATCGTGCCGCGTAAAGGGGTGATTGAGCTGATGCGTATGCTCGACGGCGGCGACACGCCGCTGCGCGTGCAGATCGGCAGCAATAACATCCGCGCTCACGTGGGCGATTTTGTCTTCACATCGAAGCTGGTTGACGGTCGTTTTCCGGATTATCGCCGCGTATTGCCGAAGAACCCGGACAAAACGCTGGAAGCCGGTTGCGACAGCCTCAAGCAGGCCTTTGCCCGCGCCGCGATCCTCTCCAATGAGAAATTCCGCGGCGTGCGCCTGTACGTGAGTGAAAACCAGATCAAAATCACCGCCAACAACCCGGAGCAGGAAGAGGCAGAAGAGATTCTGGACGTCACCTACGCCGGGGCTGAGATGGAAATCGGCTTCAACGTTAGCTACGTGCTGGATGTGCTGAACGCGCTGAAATGCGAGAACGTGCGCATCCTGCTGACCGACTCCGTTTCGAGCGTACAGATTGAAGATGCCGCATCACAGTCGGCTGCCTATGTTGTCATGCCAATGAGACTGTAATGTCGCTCACCCGTCTGTTGATCCGCGACTTTCGCAACATCGAAAGCGCGGATCTCGCTTTATCCCCTGGCTTTAATTTCCTGGTTGGCGCGAACGGTAGCGGCAAAACCAGCGTGCTGGAAGCCATCTATACGCTCGGCCACGGCCGGGCGTTTCGCAGTTTGCAGATTGGTCGCGTGATTCGCCACGAGCAGGAATCTTTTGTTCTGCACGGGCGTTTGCAGGGCGAGGAGCGGGAGACCGCCATCGGCCTGACCAAAGACAAGCAGGGCGACAGTAAGGTGCGCATCGACGGTACCGACGGCCACAAGGTGGCCGAGCTGGCGCTGCTGATGCCGATGCAGCTGATCACGCCCGAGGGGTTTACTTTACTCAACGGCGGCCCCAAATACAGAAGAGCGTTCCTCGACTGGGGATGCTTTCACAACGAAGCCGGATTCTTTAACGCCTGGAGCAACCTGAAGCGTCTGCTCAAGCAGCGTAACGCCGCGTTGCGCCAGGTGACGCGCTACGCCCAGCTGCGTCCGTGGGACATGGAGTTAATCCCTCTTGCGGAACAAATCAGCAACTGGCGTGCCGAATACAGCGCAGGTATTGCCGAAGACATGGCCGACACCTGCAAACAGTTTTTACCCGAGTTCTCTCTCACCTTCTCCTTCCAGCGCGGCTGGGAGAAAGAGACGGACTATGCCGAGGTGTTAGAGAGAAGCTTCGAGCGCGACCGCATGTTGACCTACACCGCGCACGGCCCGCACAAGGCGGATTTCCGCATTCGTGCCGACGGTGCGCCGGTGGAAGACACGCTGTCGCGCGGGCAGCTCAAGCTCCTGATGTGTGCGTTGCGCCTGGCGCAGGGGGAGTTCCTCACCCGCGAGAGCGGGCGACGCTGCCTGTACCTGATAGATGATTTTGCCTCGGAACTTGACGACGCGCGGCGCGGGCTGCTTGCCAGCCGCTTAAAAGCCACGCAGTCGCAGGTTTTCGTCAGCGCCATTAGCGCTGAACACGTTATGGACATGTCGGACGAAAATTCGAAGATGTTTACCGTGGAAAAGGGTAAAATAACGGATTAACCCAAGTTGAAATGAGCGAGAAACGTTGATGTCGAATTCTTATGACTCCTCCAGTATCAAAGTCCTGAAAGGGCTGGATGCGGTGCGTAAGCGCCCGGGTATGTATATCGGCGACACGGATGACGGCACCGGTCTGCACCACATGGTATTCGAGGTGGTAGATAACGCTATCGACGAAGCGCTCGCGGGTCACTGTAAAGACATCGTGGTCACCATCCATGCGGATAACTCCGTCTCCGTCACCGATGACGGCCGTGGCATCCCAACCGGTATTCACCCGGAAGAGGGCGTCTCCGCGGCGGAAGTGATCATGACCGTCCTGCACGCAGGCGGTAAGTTCGACGATAACTCCTATAAAGTTTCCGGCGGCCTGCACGGCGTAGGTGTTTCGGTAGTAAACGCCCTGTCGCAGAAGCTGGAGCTGGTTATCCAGCGCGAAGGCAAAATTCACCGTCAGCTTTACACGCACGGCGTGCCGCAGGCACCGCTGGCCGTTACTGGCGAAACCGACAAAACCGGTACCATGGTGCGTTTCTGGCCGAGCCTCGAAACCTTCACCAACGTCACCGAGTTCGAGTACGACATCCTGGCGAAACGCCTGCGTGAACTGTCGTTCCTGAACTCCGGCGTCTCGATTCGCCTGCGCGACAAGCGTGACAACAAAGAAGACCACTTCCACTACGAAGGCGGTATCAAGGCGTTTGTTGAGTATCTGAACAAGAACAAAACGCCTATCCACCCGAATATCTTCTACTTCTCCACCGAAAAAGACGGTATCGGCGTGGAAGTGGCGCTGCAGTGGAACGACGGTTTCCAGGAAAACATCTACTGCTTTACCAACAACATTCCACAGCGTGACGGTGGTACTCACCTTGCTGGCTTCCGTGCGGCGATGACCCGTACCCTGAACGCCTACATGGACAAAGAAGGCTACAGCAAGAAAGCGAAAGTCAGCGCCACCGGTGACGATGCCCGTGAAGGCCTGATTGCCGTGGTTTCCGTGAAGGTGCCGGATCCGAAGTTCTCCTCACAGACCAAAGACAAGCTGGTCTCTTCTGAGGTGAAATCGGCGGTTGAGCAGCAGATGAACGAACTGCTGAGCGAATACCTGCTGGAAAACCCGTCCGACGCGAAAATCGTGGTGGGCAAAATTATTGATGCGGCGCGTGCCCGTGAAGCGGCGCGTAAAGCCCGTGAAATGACCCGTCGTAAAGGCGCGCTGGACTTAGCTGGCCTGCCGGGCAAGCTGGCTGACTGCCAGGAACGCGATCCGGCGCTGTCCGAACTGTACCTCGTGGAAGGGGACTCCGCGGGCGGTTCTGCGAAGCAGGGCCGTAACCGTAAGAACCAGGCGATTCTGCCGCTGAAGGGTAAAATCCTCAACGTTGAGAAAGCCCGTTTCGACAAGATGCTCTCTTCTCAGGAAGTGGCGACACTCATCACCGCGCTGGGCTGCGGCATTGGCCGTGACGAGTACAACCCGGACAAACTGCGCTACCACAGCATCATCATCATGACCGATGCGGACGTCGACGGCTCGCACATTCGTACGCTGCTGTTGACCTTCTTCTATCGTCAGATGCCTGAAATCGTTGAGCGTGGCCACGTCTACATTGCCCAGCCGCCGCTGTACAAAGTGAAGAAAGGCAAGCAGGAACAGTACATCAAAGATGACGAAGCGATGGATCAGTACCAAATCGCAATCGCGCTTGATGGCGCGACCCTGCACGCGAACTCGCACGCCCCTGCACTGGCCGGTGAGCCGCTGGAGCGTCTGGTGTCCGAGTTCAACGCCACGCAGAAAATGATTACGCGTATGGAACGCCGTTATCCGAAAACGCTGCTGAAGGAGCTGGTTTATCAGCCAACCCTGACCGAAGCCGATCTGAGCAGCGAGCAGACCGTCACCCGCTGGGTGAACGCTCTGGTGACCGATCTGAACGAAAAAGAGCAGCACGGCAGCCAGTGGAAATGCGATGTTCAGCAGAACGCTGACGGGCAGTTCGAGCCGATCGTTCGCGTGCGTACCCACGGCGTCGACACCGACTATCCGCTGGAGCACGAGTTTGTCACCGGTCCGGAATACCGTCGTATCTGCACGCTCGGCGAGAAGCTGCGAGGCCTGATCGAAGACGATGCGTTCATCGAACGTGGCGAACGTCGTCAGCCGGTAGCCAGCTTCGAGCAGGCGCTGGACTGGCTGGTGAAAGAGTCCCGTCGCGGCCTCGCGATCCAGCGCTATAAAGGTCTGGGCGAAATGAACCCGGAGCAGCTGTGGGAAACCACCATGGATCCGGAAAGCCGTCGCATGCTGCGCGTGACCGTTAAGGACGCGATTGCTGCAGACCAGCTGTTCACCACCCTGATGGGCGATGCGGTTGAACCACGTCGTGCCTTCATCGAAGAGAACGCCCTGAAAGCGGCAAATATCGATATTTAATCGACGTGATACCGCACGATAACTGGCCGCGCGTTTAGCGCGGCTTTTTTATGGGCGCGGGCATATCCTGCGACAGCACTGACGGTAAGCGACTGGCGAGCGTATCGACGGCAATCCTCACTCTCAGCGGCAGGTGCGGCGTTTGCTGCCAGACGGCATGAACGTCAAAATGGACATCGGGCGCCTGTTTCAGGAGCGGGACGAGCTTTCCCTGATGAATTTCTTTAATGGCCATCCAGCAGGGGAGCCAGGCAATCCCGTGTCCGGCCAGCGCCGCGTCGCAGATGGCCTGCAAATCATCCATATTGAGCGATGAACGGGGAGTAAAGGTGTGCGAGGTCCCTTCGTTATCCATCAGTTGCCAGGGTAACACTCTGCCTGCGCGCAGATAGTTAATGGCCGTATGATGGGGTAAGTCAGCCACGCTTTGCGGCTGGCCTTTGTTCTGCAGATAATCCGGCGCAGCGCACAGCACCATGCGGTGTTCCCCCAGCTTTCTGGCGACCAGCATGCTGCTGTCCTGCAGCGTGCCGTTACGCACCGCCATATCAAACCCTTCCTCCACCAGATCCACCACGCGGTCGCTGAACGACATTTCAAGCTCAAGCCCGGGGTGTTCCTGCGCCAGTTCAATCAACAGCGGCGCGACGCACTGGCGGCCAAACAGTACCGGCATGGCAACGCGCAGGCGGCCGCTGACCTGCTGTTTCCCCGTTTCAAGCAGCGACTCTGCGCCCCGAATCTCCTCCAGCGCACGCAGGCACCGTTCATAAAAAAGGGCGCCGTTATCGGTCAGGCTCTGGCTGCGGGTGGTACGCTGAAACAGCCGTACCCCCAGTCGCTCCTCGAGACGAGCGATGCTTTTTCCTACCGCCGAGCGTGACAAATGCAGACGAATGGCGGCCTGAGCGAAACTTCCCGCCTCTACGGCAGCCACAAAAACAGGGATATCCTTCAGCGTGTCGGTCATGAATTGTATCTTTTTTGGCGTCAATATAGAGAAAACTTATCGCCACTGGCGACCATGCGTCAACGGTAGACTGTCAGTTCTAAAGCTTACTTGATGGCCGGAGAAAAAAATGACCGAGACAATGCAACGCTGGACGATGAGCGCCCTCGGGCGCGAGAGCCTTACGCTTATTCAGGAGCCCATTCCACAGCCAGGTCCGGGTGAAGTGCGCGTAAGGGTGAATGCCGTCGCGCTCAACTATCGCGACAAAATGGTGATTGAAGGCACGATGCCGATTCCGCTTTCCTTCCCGTTTACCCCGGCGTCTGACATGGCGGGCGTCGTCGACAGCGTTGGTGAAGGCGTCACGCGTTTCCAGCCCGGCGCGCGCGTTATCTCAACCTTCTTTCCGGAGTGGATCGACGGTAAGCCGCAGGCGGACGCGCGCAATTTGCCCTATAGAACGTCCGGCGGCTATTTCCAGGGAATGCTGGCCGAGTACGTGATTGTGAAGGAAGACGCGCTGGCGGCATCGCCGGAAACCCTGGATGACGCAGAGGCCAGCACCTTACCCTGCGCGGGGCTTACCGCCTGGTTCGCACTGGTGGAACGCGGTCAGCTGCGCGCCGGGCAATCGGTGCTGGTACAGGGGACGGGCGGCGTGGCGATTTTCGCCCTGCAAATCGCAAAAGCGCACGGCGCAGAGGTCATTGTTACGTCCGGGAGCGATGAAAAGCTGGCGCTGGCCAAAAAGCTGGGGGCCAGCCAGGGCATCAACCGCCTGAAAGGCGACTGGGCTGAAGAGGCGCTGGCGCTGACGCAGGATCGCGGCATCGACCATATTATTGAAACCGTGGGGGGCGAGAACCTGAAGCACTCCCTGCGCGCCGTTGCTGTTCATGGACGTATCTCGGTCATTGGCGTGCTGGCCGGGTCTGACATTTCGCTCTCTGCTGGCGAACTGTTGCTGAAATCTCCCGTCATTCAGGGGATCGGCGTGGGGCACCGCCGGGCGCTGGAGGATTTCGTCCGCGCCGTGGATGTCACCGGGTTGAAACCCGTGATTGAGCATCGCTACCGTTTTAACGAGCTTGAACAGGCACTTGAGCATCTGGATCGCGGTGCGTTTGGTAAAATCGTTCTCACCCGCGAGTAGGTCTTTGTTCCCCGGGATAGGCGTAAAAGGGGGCTTTTGTTGCGCAAGGTAGCTCTATTTTTGTGTGCTTAATCGCGTTAGCATGAGGCAGCACTCATTTATCCCGGGGAACTCATGGCTATCAAACTTATTGCAATCGATATGGACGGCACCCTGTTGCTGCCAGACCACACTATCTCTCCAGCCGTTAAGAACGCGATCGCCGCGGCACGCGCAAAGGGCGTCAATGTGGTCCTCACCACGGGGCGTCCGTATGCGGGCGTGCACAGCTACCTGAAAGAGCTGCACATGAATCAGCCCGGCGACTACTGCATTACCTATAACGGCGCGCTGGTGCAGAAAGCCGCAGATGGCAGTACGGTTGCGCAAACCGCGCTAAGCTACGATGACTACCGGTTCCTGGAAAAACTGTCCCGTGAGGTGGGTTCCCACTTCCACGCTCTCGATCGCAATACGCTTTACACCGCCAACCGTGATATCAGCTACTACACGGTACATGAATCCTACGTGGCGACCATTCCGCTGGTGTTCTGCGAAGCCGAGAAGATGGAGCCGGCCACCCAGTTCCTGAAAGTGATGATGATCGACGAGCCGGAGATCCTGGATAAAGCGATTGCGCGCATTCCGGCCGAGGTGAAAGAGAAATACACCGTGCTGAAAAGTGCGCCGTACTTCCTTGAAATCCTCGATAAACGCGTCAATAAAGGCACCGGCGTGAAATCGCTGGCCGACGCGCTGGGCATCAAACCGGACGAAATCATGGCGCTGGGCGATCAGGAAAACGACATCGCGATGATTGAATTCGCGGGCATGGGCGTAGCGATGGATAACGCTATTCCGTCAGTGAAAGAAGTGGCTAATTTTGTCACCAAATCCAACCTCGAAGACGGCGTGGCTTACGCCATTGAGAAGTTTGTGCTGAACTAAACACCCGCTTGCGATACCCTGATGCGAAAACCGCGCATCAGGGTATCCTCATGAAACAAATCACCTTCGCTTCCCGCAACCACCAGCTTACTAACATCAATACCTGGACGCCGGACAGCCAGTGGCTGGTCTATGACGTGCGCCCGTCAGGTGCATCGTTCACCGGTGAAACCATCGAGCGGGTTAATGTTGTTACGGGCGAGGTCGAGGTGATTTATCGCGCCACTGACGGCGCGCACGTTGGCGTGGTGACCGTTCATCCCGCGCAGGAGAAATACGTCTTTATCCACGGCCCGAAAAACCCGGATGCGGACTGGCACTACGATTTTCATCATCGCCAGGGGGTAATTGCGCATCACGGTCAGGCGAGCAACCTGGACGCAATGGATATCACTTCGCCGTACACCCCTGGCGCGCTGCGCGGCGGCAGCCACGTCCATGTCTTCAGCCCGAACGGCCAGCTTGTCAGCTTTACCTATAACGACCACGTGCTGCACGTGCGCGATGCGAAGCTTGATTTACGCAACGTCGGCGTGGCGGCGCCTTATGGCCCGGTGAATCCGCCGGGAAACCATCCTCGTGAATACCCGGGGACTTACTGGAGCGTGCTGGTCAGCCGCACGACGCCCAACCCGCAGCCGGGCAGCGACGAGATTAACCGCGCCTACGAAGAGGGCTGGGTGGGCAACGACAGACTGGCGTTTATCGGCGATACCCTGTCTGCAACGGGCGAGAAAGTGCCTGAACTGTTTATTGTTAACCTGCCAGAAGATGAACAGAGCTGGAAACGGGCGGGCGATGCGCCGCTTCAGGGCACCGCAGAGACCCTGCCAGCCCCGCCTGCTGGGGTGAAGCAGCGTCGTTTGACCTTTACGCATCAAAGGGCCTATCCGGGCCTGGTGAACGTGCCGCGTCACTGGGTTCGCAGCAACCCGGAGGGGATACAGATCGCGTTTCTGATGCGCGACGATAACGGCATTGTGCAGCTGTGGCTGATCTCACCTGATGGCGGCGAGCCGCGCCAGCTGACGCGTAACGGGAGCGATATTCAGTCTGCGTTTAACTGGCATCCGGCGGGTGATCGGCTTGGGTTTGTGCTCGAAAACCGGATCGCCTGCTGTGACGCGCAGACCGGAGCGGTGACGTTTTTGACGTCCGATCACGGCAATCCGCCGTCTGCGGATGCCGTCGTATTTTCCCCGGACGGGCGCTTTATTGCGTGGATGGAAGAGACGGACGGTTTCCGTCAGCTCTGGTTAGCGGAAACCGCGCAGAACTAGCGCGGCGGCATCTCTGCGGGCGGAATGACGGCGTTTGTCGCCAGATTTTCCTGCTCGCTTTTCTCTACCCGTGAGCGCACGGAGTCGTCCTTACGGAATAAATCCCACGGCAGCAGAAGCGTGTCCGCCACAGCCGTAAACGGCATATCCAGGATAACCAGGGATTTGGTGCCCCAGTTTGTATCGTCATCGGAGATCATCGCCGCGCTGGCGCGCGTCCCCGGATATGTTCCTTCTTTACCGCCGGTGTGAGACATCACGCTCGAACACCCGCAAAGTAAAACTACCCCGCTGAACGTCGTCAGCTTTATCAGAACATTTTTCATCATCACTCAGTCATCGTTAATGGCACTGCATAGACCTGCAACTCAGGGTTATAGCGAGCCTTATCCAAAATGGATAGCCCGATAACCCCGCACTGTGGCAGCCATCGCAATTTAACCCTTTGTGCTGTTGTCCCAGTCTATGCGAGATGCAGGAAAGTGCAAAAAAAAGTGCAGTTGTCATGCTTGAAAAGCCCGGTTGCAGACCCATTTTAAGAATACGACCCGATAACGAACTCGCCTGATGGGTGTTCGGGGGCGTAAAGGCCTGTCCATGGTGGAAGGCTTACTTTTCTCGCTGATTTCAGGAGTTTTATTTATGCGTAACTTCGATCTTTCTCCGCTGTACCGTTCTGCAATTGGTTTTGACCGCCTGTTTAACCATTTAGAAAATAACCAAAGCCAGAGCAACGGCTACCCTCCATACAATGTTGAGCTGGTTGACGAAAACCACTACCGCATCGCCATTGCCGTCGCCGGTTTTGCAGAAAACGAACTGGAGATCACCGCGCAGGACAACCTGCTGGTGGTGAAAGGTTCCCATACGGCCGAGCAGAAAGAACGTACCTACCTTTACCAGGGCATCGCTGAGCGCAACTTTGAACGCAAGTTCCAGTTAGCCGAGAACATTCATGTGAAAGGTGCAAACCTGGTCAACGGCCTGCTGTTCATCGAACTGGAACGTGTGATTCCGGAAGAGAAAAAACCGCGTCGTATCGAAATTAACTAATTATGCGGGTCGCGCGAGCGGCCCACCCAGACCTGCTTGCCGTAACGGGAGCATATGCGAATCCATCAGGATTTGCAGGAACAACTGTGCACAAAATTAAACTGTGCCGAACTCGCTTCTCAGAAGGAGATTTAGTATGCGTAACTACGATTTATCCCCCTTACTTCGTCAGTGGATTGGTTTTGACAAACTGGCTAATGCCCTGCAAAACACCGCTGAGCAACAGACGTTTCCGCCGTACAACATCGAAAAAAGCGACGATAACCACTATCGCATCACCCTGGCGCTGGCCGGCTTCCGTCAGGAGGATCTGGATATTCAGCTCGAAGGCACGCGTCTGACCGTGAAAGGTACGCCGGAGAAACAAGAGACCGAGACCAAATGGCTTCATCAGGGGCTGGTTAATCAGCCGTTTAGCCTGAGCTTTACCCTGGCAGACCATATGGACGTCTCCGGCGCAACGTTTACCAACGGGCTGCTGCATATTGACCTGACCCGTAACGTACCGGAAGCCATCGCGCCGCAGCGTATCGCCATTAGCGACCGGCCGGCGTTGAATAGTTAACAAGCCCGCCGAACCTGTAGGTCGGGTAAGGCGCAGCCGCCACCCGACACTGCTCACAGACCGCACAAGGCCCTGCCCCGGCAGGGCTTTTTTGTGCGCCATCGCCCATACAACCGCCCACGGCTCTGAGAGAATCCTTAGCATAAGTAAGGTTATGCCAAGGAAGTGGATCATGAGTGATATCGCGTTAACCGTCAGCGTGTTGGCCCTGGTCGCTGTTGTTGGCCTGTGGATAGGGAATATCAAAATCCGCGGCGTCGGGTTTGGGATTGGCGGGGTGCTGTTTGGCGGCATTTTTGTTGGCCACTTTGCCGACCAGCTCGGGCTGGTGCTGAGCGCCGAAATGCTCCACTTTACCCAGGAGTTCGGCCTGATCCTGTTCGTTTATACCATCGGGATTCAGGTGGGGCCGGGTTTTTTCGCCTCACTTCGGGTCTCCGGATTGCGGCTCAACCTGTTTGCTCTCGGCATTGTGGTGATGGGCGGGCTGGTCACCGCCATTCTGCATAAAATCTTTGCTATCCCGCTGCCCGTGGTGTTGGGCATTTTCTCCGGGGCCGTCACCAACACGCCCGCGCTCGGCGCGGGGCAGCAAATCCTGCGCGATTTGGGCATCGAATCCGGCATCGTCGACCAGATGGGGATGAGCTACGCCATGGCCTATCCGTTTGGTATTTGCGGCATTCTGCTCTCCATGTGGCTGGTCCGCGTCCTGTTTCGCATTAATGTCGATAAAGAGGCGAAGGACCACGAAACCACGCTCACCAACGGCCATATGCCGATCAAAACCATCAACATTCGGGTCGATAACCCCAACCTGAACAATATGGCGATTCAGGACGTGCCGATCCTGAACAGCGCCAATATTATCTGCTCCCGCCTTAAGCGCGACGATATGCTGATGGTGCCTGCCCCCGGCACCATTATTCAGCAAGGCGATCTGCTGCACCTGGTGGGCCAGCCTGGAGATTTGAACAATGCCCGTCTGGTGATTGGTCAGGAAGTGGATACCTCGCTCTCCACGCGCGGCACCGATATGCGGGTGGAACGCGTTGTGGTGACCAACGAGCACGTCCTTGGCAAAAAAATACGCGATCTGCAGGTAAAAGAGCGTTATGACGTGGTGATCTCCCGCCTTAACCGTGCGGGTGTCGAGCTGGTCGCCAGCCCGGAGGCCAGCCTGCAGTTCGGGGATATCCTCAACCTGGTTGGGCGCCCGTCTTCCATTGACGCCGTCGCGGATATGGTGGGTAACGCGCAGCAAAAACTGCAGCAGGTGCAGATGCTACCGGTATTCATCGGTATCGGGCTTGGCGTGCTGCTCGGTTCTATTCCTGTGTACGTGCCGGGCTTCCCGGTGGCGCTCAAGCTGGGCCTGGCGGGCGGGCCGCTGATTATGGCGCTGATCCTCGGGCGTATCGGCTGCATCGGTAAGCTCTACTGGTTTATGCCGCCGAGCGCCAACCTGGCGCTGCGCGAGCTGGGCATCGTGCTGTTCCTCGCGGTGGTCGGGCTGAAGTCCGGCGGGGATTTCGTCGACACCCTGGTCAAGGGTGAAGGGATGAGCTGGGTCGGCTACGGCATCTTTATCACGGCGATCCCGCTGCTGACGGTGGGCATACTGGCGCGGATGTTCGCCAAAATGAACTACCTGACGCTGTGCGGCATGCTGGCGGGTTCCATGACCGATCCGCCCGCGCTGGCCTTTGCCAATAACCTGCACACCACCAGCGGCGCGGCCGCGCTCTCCTATGCCACCGTCTACCCGCTGGTGATGTTCCTGCGCATCATCACCCCGCAGCTACTGGCGGTGCTGTTCTGGGGGATGAGCTAGTAAATCTTCCGGGTGGATGCGCCGCAGATGGTAGTCCACCTGGTAATCACTGGTATTTCGGAACATCACGGAATAGTTGAGGAACTCGCCGCTGTCGCTGTAGGAAAGGGAGGTGATACGCAACAGCGGCGTCTGTTCCGGCAGGTTCATATAACCCGCCAGCTGCTTATCGGCCAGCACCGGCGTCAGACTCTCGTAGTTGCCGCTGATGGTGATCCCGCACTCCTTCTCGATGTAATCAAACTTTGACCCTTCAAGATGCGCCAGCGACAGATTGCGAAACAGCTTCACCGGCATAAAGCTGTCCTCCAGCATCAGCGGTTTTCCGTCCACGTAGCGCACCCGTCGGGAAAAGTAGATCCGCTCATCCACCTGAATCCGCAGCTGGCTGGCGATGGCGGGCGGGGCGGGCATCACTTCGAACTGTAAGACCTTGCTCTGCACCTCTTTTCCCTGCTGACGCAGCACCTCCACCAGCCCGGTCAGGTTGGTGGTTTCGTGGTGAACGTCTTTGCGTGACACAAACGTGCCGCTGCCGTGCCGCCGTTCAACCAGCCCCCAGCTCACCAGCAGATCCAGCGCCTTGCGGATGGTCATTCGCGCCACGCCAAACTCCTGCGCCAGCGCTTTCTCGCCCGGCAGCGGACTGCCGATGTTGTAGTCCGATGAATTCAGCCGCAGCCGCAATCTATCAGCAATGGATTTGTAGATCACCAGTAGACCTCTCTGCCCTTATCAGGGCGTGGATGGCGTCCTGACATGTCCATATTTACCGTAAAAAGTAGACCTGATTGGTCAAAATAAAACCATGAATGCGATCACGAATCGCAGCGGCACGCCATGTTCGCGCATCAGTAAGTTCTTATGCTCACCTCAGGCCAGCAAAAAACCATAAAGGCCTCTACCCCTACAGGTTGTTTCATGAGGATTTAAAAATGCTCAGTCAAATACAACGTTTTGGCGGTGCCATGTTTACCCCGGTGTTGCTGTTTCCTTTCGCCGGGATCGTGGTGGGAATCGCCATCATGCTTCGCAACCCGCTGTTTGTCGGCGAAGCCTTAACGGCCCCCGATCATCTTTTCGCGCAGATTGTTCACATCATTGAAGAGGGGGGCTGGGCGGTGTTCCGCAATATGCCGCTGATTTTTGCCGTCGGCCTGCCGATTGGCCTGGCGAAGCAGGCCCAGGGCCGCGCCTGTCTGGCGGTGCTGATTAGCTTCCTGACCTGGAACTACTTCATCAACGCGATGGGGATGACCTGGGGCCACTTCTTTGGCGTCGACTTCTCCGCCGAACCGACAGCGGGAAGCGGGCTGGCGATGATTGCCGGGATTAAAACGCTCGATACCAGCATCATCGGTGCCATCGTGATTTCAGGCATCGTCACCGCCATCCACAACCGCTATTTTGACAAGCCGCTGCCGGTGTTTCTGGGGATTTTCCAGGGCAGCTCGTTTGTCGTTATCCTTGCGTTCTTCGTCATGATCCCCTGCGCCTGGCTGACGCTGCTGGGCTGGCCGAAAGTGCAGATGGGCATTGAGTCCCTGCAGGCGTTCCTGCGTTCTGCCGGTGCGCTGGGCGTATGGGTCTATACCTTCCTGGAACGCATTCTGATCCCAACCGGATTGCACCACTTCGTCTACGGTCCGTTCATCTTTGGCCCGGCGGCGGTGGAAGGGGGGATTCAGGTCTACTGGGCGCAGCACCTGCAGGAATTCAGCCAGAGCACCCTGCCGCTGAAAACCCTCTTCCCGGAAGGCGGCTTCGCGCTGCACGGCAACTCCAAAGTGTTTGGCTCGGTCGGGATTGCGCTGGCGATCTGGTACACCGCGTCGCCGGAAAACCGCGTCAAGGTCGCGGGGCTGCTGGTCCCGGCCACGCTTACCGCGGTGCTGGTGGGCATTACCGAACCGCTCGAATTCACCTTCCTGTTTATCTCGCCGCTATTGTTTGCCGTTCACGCCGTGCTGGCGGCCACCATGGCAACGGTGATGTACACCTTCGGCGTGGTCGGGAACATGGGCGGCGGCCTGCTGGACCAGTTCCTGCCGCAAAACTGGATCCCTATGTTCCACAACCACGCCGCGACGGTGTTCACCCAGATCGGCATTGGCGTCTGCTTTACCGGAGTTTACTTCGTGGTCTTCAAAACGCTGATTGCGCGTCTGAACCTGAAAACCCCGGGCCGGGAAGAGAGCGAAATCAAGCTCTACAGCAAGGCCGACTATAAGGCGGCGCGCGGGCAAACCACCGCCCCGGCGGCGGCCAGCCAGCAGGTCGGGCAGGCTGCCGGGTTCCTGCAGGCGCTGGGCGGCGCGGCCAACATCGAAAGCATCAACAACTGCGCCACCCGCCTGCGCATCGCCCTGGTCGATATGGCGAAAACGCAAAGCGATGACGTCTTCAAAGCCCTCGGCGCCCACGGCGTGGTGCGACGCGGCAACGGCATTCAGGTGATTGTCGGCCTGCACGTTCCTCAGGTGCGCGACCAGCTGGAATCGCTGATGAAAACCCCCTTAACGAATGAACAAACCACCCTGACAGAGGCTATATCATGAAAAAATTCTCAGTTGTCATTGCAGGCGGCGGCAGCACCTTCACGCCTGGTATCGTCCTGATGCTGTTAGCCAACCGTGACCGTTTCCCGCTGCGCGCCCTGAAGTTCTATGACAACGACGGCGCGCGTCAGGAGACCATCGCCGAAGCGTGCAAAATCATCCTTAAGGAGCAGGCGCCGGAAATTGAATTCAGCTACACCACCGATCCGAAAGCGGCGTTTACCGATGTGGATTTCGTGATGGCGCATATCCGCGTGGGCAAATACCCGATGCGTGAAAAAGATGAAAAAATCCCGCTGCGCCACGGCGTGCTGGGCCAGGAAACCTGCGGCCCGGGCGGGATCGCCTACGGCATGCGCTCTATCGGCGGCGTGCTGGAGCTGGTGGATTATATGGAGCAGTACTCCCCGAACGCGTGGATGCTGAACTACTCCAACCCGGCGGCGATTGTCGCGGAAGCCACGCGCCGCCTGCGTCCGAACGCTAAAATTCTCAACATCTGCGATATGCCGATCGGCATTGAAGGGCGCATGGCGCAGATTGTCGGCCTGAAGGACCGCAAAGAGATGCGCGTGCGCTACTATGGCCTGAACCACTTCGGCTGGTGGACGTCGATTGAAGATCTCAACGGCAACGATCTGATGCCGAAACTGCGCGAATACGTGGCGAAAAACGGCTATGTACCGCCGTCTGACGATGCGCACACCGAGGCGAGCTGGAACGATACCTTCGCCAAAGCCAAAGACGTGCAGGCGCTGGATCCGGACACCATGCCGAACACCTATCTGAAGTATTACCTGTTCCCGGACTACGTGGTCGCGCATTCCAACCCGGACCGCACCCGCGCCAATGAGGTCATGGACCACCGTGAGAAGCACGTGTTCAGTTCCTGCCGGGCGATTATCGAGGCGGGCAAGTCCTCCGCCGGTGAACTGGAAATCGACGAACATGCCTCGTACATCGTCGATCTGGCGACCGCGATTGCCTTTAATACCCAGGAACGCATGCTGCTGATTGTGCCTAACAACGGGGCCATCCATAATTTTGACGCCGACGCGATGGTGGAGATCCCGTGCCTGGTAGGCCATAACGGACCGGAGCCGCTCACGGTGGGCGATATTCCGCACTTCCAGAAAGGGCTGATGAGCCAGCAGGTGGCGGTGGAAAAACTGGTGGTGGATGCCTGGGAGCAGCGTTCGTACCAGAAACTCTGGCAGGCGATTACCCTGTCGAAAACCGTGCCGAGCGCGTCCGTCGCGAAAGCGATTCTGGATGACCTGATCGAGGCCAACAAGGATTACTGGCCAGCGCTGCACTGATCGTCCTGACCGGCATCGCCCGATGCCGGTCTCCTTGTCCTTGTCGATTTACGCTATGCTGAAGCCTGCCCGTTGCACGACAAGGAACCTTCATGAAAATTTCCCGCCTCGGCGAAGCGCCGGACTACCGCTTCTCGCTGGCTAATGAACGCACGTTTTTAGCGTGGATCCGCACCGCGCTGGGGTTCCTTGCCGCCGGGGTGGGGCTCGACCAGCTCGCGCCTGATTTCGCCACGCCGTTGATTCGTGAAGTGCTGGCGCTGCTGCTGTGCCTGTTTGCGGGCGTGCTGGCAATTTACGGCTATCTGCGCTGGCTGCGCAATGAGAAGGCGATGCGTCTGAAGCAGGATCTGCCCTATACGCGTGGGTTACTCATCATCAGCGCGATTTTGCTGGCGGTGGCGGGCGTGGTGATGGTGCTGGTGTTCTATGGCGGATAGCCGCAAAGCGCGACGCGAAGCGGACCCCGGCCTGCAGCCGGAGCGGACGTCACTCGCCTGGCTGCGCACGCTGCTGGGGTATGGCGCGCTGATCGCCCTGGCGATTAAGCACAACTGGCACCGCACCGGGGTGCCGTTCTGGATCTCGCTTGTTGTGCTGGCGATGGTGGCAATCGTTTTATGGCGCTATACCCGCAGCCGTAACCTGATGGACGTAGCGCAGGACGACTTTGTGCAGCCGAAGGCGGTGCGGGATAAGTTCCTCATCGCCCTGGCCGTGCTGTCGCTGTCTTTACTCTTCGCAGTGACTCACATTCAGCAAATTGTGAGCTTTTAAAGCCCGGTGGCGGCTACGCCTTACCGGGCCTACAACTGCCGCGAACCGTAGGCCGGGTAAGGCGTAGCCGCCACCCGGCAGAATTACTGCCCTTTAGCCAGATACTTCGCCATCTCGTCTTCCGGCACCATGCCGCCGCCGGTCGCCCACACCAGGTGGGTAACGCTGGCATCTGAAGGCACGCGCAGCGGCCCGGCCATCCCCGCCAGCGCGGACGGTTCCAGCCGAATGCCTTCCTCCTGCGCCAGCCAGCCGAGCATGTCGTACATGCTCTGATCGGAAAGCGTATAGAACCCGTCGAGCAGGCGCTCCATCGCGCGGCCCACGAAGCCGGAGGCGCGTCCTACCGCCAGCCCGTCCGCCGCCGTCACGTTATCAATGCCCAGGTCCTGCACCGCGATCTCATCGTGCAGGCCGGTGTAAACGCCCAGCAGCATGCACGGGGAGTGCGTGGGCTCCGCGAAGAAGCAGTGAACGTTATCGCCAAAGGCCAGCTTCAGGCCAAACGCCACGCCGCCGGGACCGCCGCCGACGCCGCACGGCAGGTAGACGTACAGCGGATGATCGGCATCCATCACGCGGCCCTGTGCGGCAAACTGTGCCTTCAGGCGCTCGCCCGCCACCGCGTAGCCCAGGAACAGGGTGCGGGAATTTTCATCGTCAATGAAGAAGCAGTTCGGATCGCTTTCTGCCGCTTTGCGTCCCTGCTCCACCGCCACGCCGTAATCCTGTTCATATTCCACGACGATGACGCCGTGGCTGCGCAGTTTGGCTTTTTTCCACTCGCGGGCGTCGGCGGACATATGCACCGTCACCTTAAAGCCGATGCGGGCGCTCATGATGCCGATGGACATCCCCAGGTTGCCGGTTGAGCCTACCGCAATGCTGTACTGGCTGAAGAAGTCCTTAAAGCGCGGCTCCAGCAGGATGCTGTAGTCATCCTCAACGCTCAGTAATCCGGCGTCCAGAGCCAGTTTTTCCGCGTGGGTCAGCACCTCATAGATACCGCCGCGCGCTTTAATCGAGCCGGAGATCGGCAAATGGCTGTCTTTTTTCAGCAGCAGCGTGCCGGGAATGGATTTGCCAGATTCTTTCTCCAGCCGCGCCTGCATTGCCGGGATGGCGACCAGTTCGGATTCAATAATCCCACCCGTTGCGGCCGTCTCCGGGAAGGCTTTCGCCAGATATGGCGCGAAGCGTTTGAGGCGCGCATGCGCATCGTCCACGTCGGCTTTGGTCAGCCCGACATAGGGCAGCCCTTCTTCAAGCGTGGTGGTGTTCGGGTTAAGCCAGGTGGTTTCTTTCAGGGCAATCAGATCCTCAACCAGAGGAAACTGTGCGGTTAAAGTGGTGATAGTTGCGTTTTCCATAATACGTCTCTTCGCGCTCAGATAATGAAAGAAAGCAGGAATGTGCCGCCAAGTGCAAGCACCGAGGCGATAAACGTCGCCGTCGTATAGTATTTGAAGGTCTCATTCAGGGTCGCGCCGCAGTATTGCTTCACCAGCCAGAAGAGGGAATCGGTCACGATCGTGCAGCCAATGGCGCCGGAACCGATGGCAATGGTGATGATCTCCGGGCTGACGTTCGGGTAGAGCGGCAGCATCGGCGCGACGATGGCCGTGGCGCCCATCATCGCGACCGTGGCGGAGCCTACGGCGGCATGCAGCACCAGCGCCACCAGCCAGGCGAGCAGGATAGGGTGCATGTGCAGGTTCGAGAGAATTTGCGCCAGCGAGTCCGCCAGTCCGCTGGTTTTCAGAATGGCGTTGAACGCGCCGCCCGCGCCGATAATCAGCAAAATGTTGGCGATAGAGCCAAAGCCGTGCTCCGTATGGGTCAGCATCGCGCCCATGCCCATATGCTGGCGGATGCCCAGCAGGTAGTAGGCGACAAACACGGCGATAAACATGGCGGTGATGGGGTTGCCGATAAACTCCAGCAGCGTATACAGCGTGCCGTCTTTTGCCATATTCAGTTCAGCGATGGTCTTCACCAGCATCAGGGCAATCGGCAGCAGCACCGTAAACAGCGTGGCGCCCAGCGACGGCAGGGTATGCTCCTCCCGCACCTTCAGGTCTGAAAATTCCGCCGGAACCGGTTTAAACGGCAGACGATTGCCGAGCAGCTTCAGGAACAGCGGGCCGCCGACCAGAGAGGCCATCAGGCCGACCATCAAACCGTAGACAATGACTGTCCCAACGTCCGCCCCTAATTTATTGGTCACAAACAGCGCGGCCGGATGCGGCGGCACCACGCAGTGCACCGCCATCAGCGCGGTACAGAGCGGAATGGCCAGCTTAAGCAGCGACGTGTGGGTCTTTTTGGCGATGGAAAACGCCAGCGGGATCAGCAGGACCACGCCCACTTCCACGAACAGCGTAATGCCGCAGATCAGGCCCACCAGCACCATAATCACGTCTGCTGACAGCCAGCGGCAGCGCTGCAGGGCGATCCCGATGCGCTCTGCCGCGCCGGAAACCTCCATCATCTTGCCGAGAATGGTGCCCAGACCAATCACCGCCGCCAGGAAGCCCAGCGTGCCGCCAATCCCGCTCTCAATGGCGTTCACCATATCCAGCGGGCTCATCCCCATCATCGCGCCGACGAAAAAGCTCGCCAGCAGCAGCGCGAGGAACGGGTGAAACTTCAGCTTAACGATGGTTAAAACAATCAACACAATGCTGACCAGCAGCGTTGCCACAACCCAGACCTGAGATCCCATATCTCACCTCACCCTTATGTCATCTGGGGGTATTGGACAAAAAAGCGGCGTGGGCTGACAAACGATATAAATTGGCGTTCAGGTGAGCCAGATTGAATCAACTGAGTGACTGCGCTCTAAAAAACGCACTTAATCCGCATTAGGTTCACATAAATTCACCCATGAACGGTATGCTGAGCGCAGAAAACACGCGTGAGAATTGTGATGACCGATGCAAATGAAGCCAGAAACCGACTATTAAACGGCTGGCAGCTGTCGAAAATGTACACCTTTGAAGTGGCGGCCCGGCATGAATCCTTCGCGCTGGCGGCGGAGGAGCTGTCGCTCAGCCCCAGCGCGGTGAGCCACCGCATCAACCTGCTGGAAGAGGAGCTGGGTATTCAGCTGTTTGTCCGTTCGCACCGTAAAGTCGAGCTGACGCAGGAGGGAAAGCGCGTTTACTGGACGCTAAAATCGTCCCTCGACACCCTGAATCAGGAGATCCTGGACATCAAAAACCAGGCGCTGTCCGGCACGCTGACGGTCTACTCCCGGCCGTCGATCGCTCAGTGCTGGCTGGTACCCATGCTGGGTGACTTTACCCGCCGCTATCCGTCAATATCGCTCACCGTCCTGACCGGCAATGATTACGTCAATATGCAGCGAACGGGTGTCGATCTGGCGCTCTATTTCGACGATACGCCGCCAAACCATCTGTCTCATCACTTCCTGATGGACGAAGAGATTTTGCCCGTCTGCTCGCCGCAGTATGCCCGCGAGCATGAGCTGCTGAAAAACCCCGATAACCTTAGCCACTGCACGCTGCTGCATGACCGTCAGGCCTGGAGTAATGATTC
Source organism: Enterobacter roggenkampii (assembly GCF_001729805.1). Lineage (NCBI taxonomy): Bacteria > Pseudomonadati > Pseudomonadota > Gammaproteobacteria > Enterobacterales > Enterobacteriaceae > Enterobacter > Enterobacter roggenkampii. The sequence continues at coordinate 22,321 of NZ_CP017184.1, forward strand.
CGGTACGGATGAGTGGCTGAGCTGGGCGCAGCACTTTGCGGTAAATATGCCGCCATCGTCGGGTATTGGTTTCGATCGTTCCGACTTAGCGATTATTGCGGCCATCAACCACGTCGGCGTCGCGATGGGGAGAAAGCGGCTGGTGCAAAAACGGCTTGAACGGGGCGAACTGATCGCCCCGTTTGGTGACAAGACCCTGAAATGCCATCAGCACTACTATGTTTCGACGCTTTCTGGCCGTCAGTGGCCGAAAATAGACGCCTTTATCGGCTGGCTGAGAGAACTGGCAGGTTGAAGAATTATTACGCTTTCGCGCTACACCAAATGTGAAAAAGCATGCTAAATACAGGTAATACTTTCGATTTATCCAGGGTAAACCGTGTTAAAGCCTCTTATAGCGACCGCGTTACTGATCTCTTCCGGCTGGGCCATTGCCGCTGAGCCGCCGCTGACGGCTGCCCGTTATGCGCAGCAGCTTGGCGTCGGTATGGATGTGGACTGGGCGCGCACCGAGCGCGGCATACGCGAATTCGACCCGCTGGTGGTCCGCGATTTTCGGGCTAAAGGCATTACCCACGTGCGCATCCGCGTGGCCGACGAGCCGACGGAAGCGCGGCTGATCCACCTGCGCAAGCTGGTAGAAGCCTGTGAGCAGTATGGCGTGATCCCGATAGTCGCTTATCAGGCTGATGAATATAAAAACGACCCGAAAGCCGATAACGAGAAAGAGACGGTCAACTGGTGGATTGCCGTGGCGCACTATTTCGGTCAAAGCTACCCGCTGCTGGGTTTTGATCTCATTTATGAGCCTGCCGACAAGCTTAACCACAATCTGACGTCGCTAAACCGCGTCTATGAAAAAACCGTTAAAGCGATCCACGACATCGACCCGCAGCGCATGATCTTCATTGCGCCACGCCTGCGTGCCGCGCCGGAGGAGTTATCCAGCCTGAAGCTGCCCGCGCACAGCCAAACCTATCTGCTGGCGGAGTGGCATATTTTCCCGTGGGGGCCGCTGAAAAATGGCGGTAAATACCCGTGGACGTCCGGCACGGCGGCGGAGAAAGCGGCTATCCGTAACCGCATCAATGCCGCGCTGCACTGGCAGCAAAAAACCGGGCACGTTAGCTGGGTCGGGAGTTGGGGCGTGGGGGAGTCAAGTCGCTTAACGCCAACCGCCTCGCAAATGGCCTTTGCCACCTATATGGCCTGCGAGCTGCAAAAGGCGAAAATTCCGTATGCGCTTAACGCGGATTTCCAGTTTTACGACGGGGAAGAGGGCGCCTGGCGGCCTGCGCCAGAGCCGTTACTGCAGGCGATGATCGCCCCTGTCTGTGAAAAGCCCGGCGAGAAGCCGGGCCATCATGCGGTTAAACCGGCTGCTCGTGATGCGGGACACGCGACGCCAGCGGCAGCCAGCACAGTAAAATCAGCAGCCCCATCAGCGTCATCAACAGGCCCAAACTAGCCTGCCCGGTCTGCGGCATCATCGCCGAGAGCCAGGCCAGCGCACCAGAACCGATGTTCTGCAAACCGCCCACCAGCGCGCCCGCCGTACCTGCGAGGAACGGGAACGGCTCCATCGCGCCGCTGGTGGCGAGCGGGAACAGCATCCCCGCGCCAAAGAAGAACAGCGCCGCCGGGATGAGCAGCGTCCAGACGGTCATCACGCCAAACAGCCCTGGGATCCACATCATCAGACCCGCCAGCAGACAGCTGATCACCGACTGCCACATCAGGGTGGAGAAGCGTTTGTTTGGTCGCCCGGCAAACCACGCACCGAAGAACGCCGCCGGGATCGGCAGAATAAACAGAATGCTCACCACCATACTGCTCAGGCCCAGCCCCGCGCCCAGCAGCACGCCGGAGCAGGCTTCAAACACCGCGATACCCGCCAGGCCGCCAATCAGCATCAGCAGGTAGCAGGTGAACGCGCCGTTGCCGAACAGCGTTTTATAGCTGGCGATCAGCTTCGTGCGCGGCGCGTCCTGCGGGCGCGTTTCCGGCATCCAGCGCGCCATGCTGAAGGTGACAATGATGCACAGCACCAGCAGGAAGGCGTAGCAGGCGCGCCAGGACCACATCGTGTCCAGCAGGCCGCCGATCAGCGGGGCCAGCAGCGGGCTGACCAGAATCCCCATATTCAACAGACTGTTGGCATGACGGAGCTGGGTGCCCTGATACATATCGCGCGGTAAGGTTCGCGCCATCACCCCGCCGACGCCGGTCCCCACGCCCTGCAGGGCGCTGGCGGCAATCAGTACGGTCAGGCTATGGGTGGTAATGGCAATTACCGTCGCCACCATGAAAATACTCATGCCCACCAGGATCACCGGGCGACGCCCGACGCGGTCGGAGAGCGGGCCGTAGAAGAGCTGCGAAACGCCATAGGTCAGCAGGTAGGCCGCCATTACGCTCTGTACCGCGCCCTCGCGGACGTTCAATTCCTTTGCCATGTCGGCAATCGCCGGAATGTAGATGGTTTGCGCCATCTGACCGACGGCCACCAGTAACACCAGCATCAACAATAAGTTAACGTTCCGTTGCTTTTTCATGTCGCTGAATACTTTTGCCAAAAGAGAAAAATGAAGAATAAGTGACTGCGCATTCCCATAAATGCGCGAGGAATCTACCACAGAGAGATGACAATTTAAGCATTGTCGCGGTGAATGAAAAAACCGGTAAAGGCAGGATTTGTAAACAAGAACGGCAACTAATGTTGCCAGTGCTTTACGCCAGGCGCAGCAGAATGGCGCCGCCGGCGATACCCAGCGCTGCTGCAATGCGCAGGCCCGCAACCTTCTCTTTTAAAAGCAAAAAAGCGATCAGCGCGCCAAAGAGTATGGAGGTTTCACGCAGCGCCGCAACCACCGCCAGCGGCGCCTGCGTCATCGCCCACAGCGCCAGACCGTAAGAGCCCATGGTCCCCACCCCGCCAAGCAGCCCCTTTTTCCAGTGCAGACGCAGGTAGCCGGACGCCTCGCGCCGACGTGCCACCATCGCCCAGCCGAGCAGGCAGAAGCCGTTCATAAAGAAGGTCCACAGCGTATAGCCCAGCGCGGTCTCCGACAGCCGCACGCCGGTGCCGTCCACCAGCGTATACCCGGCGATAAAACAGGCATTCAGCAGCGCCAGCCAGATCCCCTTGCGTGACTGCATGCGCCCGTTCATCGCCATCGCCAGAATCGACAGGCAAATTACCCCGATGCCGGACCAGGCGAGCCAGGAGAGACGATCGCCGAGCGCCAGCACGCCGATCAGCGCCACCAGCAGCGGGGCGGTGCCGCGCATCAGCGGGTAGGTCTGGCTCATATCGGAAACCTGATAGGTCTTCGCGACCAGCACGGTGTAGACCACCTGTAAGGCGCAGGAGACGATCAAAAACGGCCAGCTTGCGGCAGAGGGCTGTGGAGAGAAGGGGAGCAGCACCAGGGCAATCAGCGTGGCGGAGCCGCTGACGCTAATCGCGGAATAGAGCTTGTCCGTTCCGGCTTTGACGATGGCGTTCCAGCTGGCATGCAGCAGCGCGGCGAAGAGTAAAATGCAGAATACGGTGAGGGTCATGGCGTATCGGGTGATGAATTGTCACTCAACTGTAACATTCACGTCCTGAAGCTGCCAGCCGGTTACACCGCACAAAAAAGGCGGTGCGTCACCCGCGGTTCGTCCGAGACCAGCGTAAACCCTGCCTGGCGATAAAACCCGTAGGCAGCGTCCGGCGCATGGGTATTGAGGAAATCGAACCAGATGCTGGCATCGGCCATCACGACGGTTAAAAGCTGCCTGCCAATCCCCAGCCCGCGGCACTTCACGCTGACGTAGAGATGGCGAATACGCCCTGCGCGCGGCTGCTGGCTGAACGGATCGCGGTTGAGGCCACACACGCCCACCAGCTTGCCGTTAAGAAACGCACCTAACAGCTTTTCACCCGGCGCGTTAAAGCGGTTCTCACCCCGCTGCCAGCTCTCTTCCAGCCTGCGCAGCATGTTGAAATTCAGTGCAATACTTTCCGCCTTCAGGGCGATATACCCCGGCTCATCCGGTGTGACGGGCTCAATTAACAGACGCGACATAGCATTCCCTCGTTATTAAAGAGGGGCGGTTGCCCGCCCCTCTCAGGTGCGACTTGAACCTGAATTACCGAACGAATTTCAGGACAGCATCAAGCAGTTGCAGTACTGCAACAATGAGTTTGAGGATAAGTATCACCATATCCACTACGCTCATACGCGTCTCCTTTTGGTTAAAAGGAGCACGATGCTGGCGTACCTTTCCGCCGCCTGTTGCCAGCACCTGGATTGACGTAACACAGTGTGCTCACTTCAGGGGTTAAGGCACTGACGGCACCACCCGTTTCAGCCAGGACTTCGTTGCGCCGGTAGAACTGCGGCCCCCTCGCTCACTGCGAACACCCTCAGTATAGATAAATACTGTACGTATGAACAGTATTTTGTGGACAAAATCTGGAAGGCGATCCATACTAAAAAACGTCAAAATCCGTGCCGGAATTGCGCGTTCGTCTTCGATCGCGTATACTTTTTGCGTTGACGTAACACAGTGTGTTCTGCGGCGACCAACCGCAAGACCCTGATAAAAACCTCGCTTCGGCGGGGTTTTTTGTTTTCTGGGCTATCCCTTTTTAAGGAGAAGAACCTGATAAATTTTGCACGATAACATCACCAAATACGAAAATAATATAAATGAGTTGTATTGATACCCATCATAAAATTTAAATTGAATTATTTATTGCCGTAATAAATAACGGTGAAAGCATTTATTTATTACATGAATATATATTTAAATTACTCTATTGGTTTGAATTGCACAGCCTTGCAATGTACATTGCTATAACCACAAAAACGATATGGATAAATTATGCAGGCCGCTGATTATTTAAAGATGAAGTTCCAGAGCGACAGACAGTTGGCTCTTTATGGACAGCAAGGCGTTGCCGGAACATGGAAAGCATTAAAGGGAATCGGCTCTGATATCTATTCAGGAATGGAGCGTGTAAGCTGGTACTCATCATGCTTAATCCCCAGCTATCACGATGTATGTGATGAACTTCTCTCAGAAGAAAAGAGGATGTACCTCTCAATTGTGTCTCTTTACCGTTATCGCGATGTAATAGCGCAGATGCTCTATCTTTATTTTAAAAGTGTTCTAAATGACTCTGAAAATGGAAATGAACAAAATCGCGCCCGCAAGACGGGTTCACAGGTAACCGGACTTGTTAAAAATATCCCGACAAGCAAAGCAGCGCGTTTAGCAATAGCATGGGGGTTGGCAATATATCTCTCCAAATCTGGCCTGCTCTCAGAAATCGTCGTCGAACGGCTTGCACGTCGTGTACCGAACGTTGTCATGGCATTTCAACTCATTGGCACGGACCAGAAGTGCGCGCTTGCTGCTCGTCGCCTGAAAACGTTGGACCAAAAGTATTACGCCACCCTCTATGCCGCACAACTGGAGATGCTCTATTACTTTATTGAACCATTCCTGTCTGAACTGATTAAGAAAGTTCAAATGGGATTCTACAGGGATTTTGAAGCGATTTATGACGACTTAAGGGACAAGTAGCATGTTTAAGAGTCTGCTATCAATTCTCTTTACTGATATTTTATTTCCCGTTTATGTTTTTGTATGCACCTCTTTGTTTCTGTGGTTGGTGCCTGACTACTGGGTATTACTCACATTTATTGCTATCGGTGTATTTATCATTGTTCATCCAATAATTTTCGGTCGCTTTGATAAGTACGATTGAATTTTAAAAAAGGGATTCTTTATGTCAAATCCGGCTTATTTATTTCTTACAGATGAAAATGGTTTCCCCATGATTGGCCCCTGCCTTGTGACAGGGCGTGAAGGTTCAATTGAACTCAAATCGTTCACTCATAATGTCAACATCCCAGTCGACGGGAATACCGGGAAATTGACGGGCACGCGCATACACATGCCCATCATGTTCCAGAAAGAATTTGATCGTGTAACCCCGCTTCTCTTTCGAGCGCTGAGTACGGGAAGAACACTCCAGTCAGCCATCATTAAGATGTATCAGATTAATGAGGCGGGTTTAGAACAGGAATATTTTAATATCCTCATGGAGAATGTGAAAATAACCTCAATCACACCTGACCTGTATCCCGGCGCAAACACGGGAACACACCTTGAAACGGTTCTCATACGCTATGAGAAAATCACCTGGAAGCATTGCGACGGCAATGTCATCTATAGCGACGCCTGGAATGAGCGGGCAACGTACTGAAACGTGATCCCTGACGCATTTTTGCGCAGATGAAAATATTTCCATTGTCACGCCCGAAAACCTGTGTTTGTATAAATTCCATCAATGATTCCAAACACAGGTCCCCAATGACTTCATCCATCTTCACTTCGACCCTACTAAAAACTGCGCAACCAGCCGCAGTGGTCGTCGTGCGTGTGGTGGTGGTCGTCGGCAATGCGCCGTAGGGACTGGATCAACACACGAATCCAAAACCCCGCCGGCGCAAACCGGGCGGGGTTTTTCGTTTAGGACCCTCCCCGGAAAGTCGGCTCAGAAGAAAAGGACTGGAGCATGGCAAGTTCGGGCACAACATCCACCAAGACGCGTTTTACCGGCGCGCAGCTGATCGTTCATCTGCTGGAGCGACAGGGCATCACCACGGTTGCGGGCATCCCTGGCGGCACGGTGCTGCCGCTGTACGATGCGTTAAGCCAAAGCACGCAGATCCGCCACGTGCTGGCGCGCCACGAGCAGGGGGCGGGGTTCATCGCTCAGGGCATGGCGCGCACGCAGGGTAAACCGGCGGTCTGTATGGCCTGCAGCGGGCCGGGCGCAACCAACCTGGTCACCGCCATCGCCGACGCGCGCCTCGACTCCATTCCGCTGATCTGCATTACCGGCCAGGTGCCGTCCTCGATGATCGGTACCGATGCGTTCCAGGAAGTGGATACCTACGGCATCTCTATCCCCATCACCAAACATAACTATTTAGTTCGCGACATCGCAGAGCTTCCTCAGGTTATCAGCGATGCGTTCCGCATTGCGCAGTCCGGCCGCCCGGGCCCGGTGTGGATAGACATTCCTAAGGATGTCCAGACCGCAGAGATCGAGATCGACGTGCTGCCGGAGCCGGGCGAGCGTGCCCCCGCGCCGGAGTTCAGCGCTGAGAGCGTGCGCGACGCCGCCGCCATGATTAACGCCGCCAAACGCCCGGTGCTCTATCTGGGCGGCGGGGCGATTAACGCTGCAGATGAAATCCGCCAGTTTGCGGAAAAAGCCAACCTGCCGACCACCATGACCCTGATGGCGCTGGGTATGCTGCCTAAAGCGCACCCGCTGTCCCTGGGGATGCTGGGCATGCACGGCGCGCGCAGCACCAACTACATCCTGCAAGAGGCGGATTTGCTGATTGTGATGGGCGCGCGTTTTGATGACCGGGCGATTGGCAAAACCGAGGAGTTCTGCCCGAACGCGAAAATCATTCACGTGGATATCGATCGCGCCGAGCTGGGTAAAATCAAGCAGCCGCACGTGGCGATTCAGGGGGACGTAGCCGAAGTGCTGGCGCAGCTGATCCCGCAAACCGACGCGACCGATCGCGCCGACTGGCGCCAGCTGGTGGCCGATCTGCAGCGCGAATTCCCGGGCGCGATCCCAACTGAAGGCGACCCGTTGAGCCACTATGGTCTTATCAACGCCGTTGCCGCCTGCGTGGACGACAGCGCGATTATCACCACCGACGTGGGCCAGCACCAGATGTGGACCGCCCAGGCCTACCCGCTGAACCGTCCGCGCCAGTGGCTGACCTCCGGCGGCCTCGGCACCATGGGCTTTGGCCTGCCCGCAGCTGTGGGCGCGGCGCTGGCGAATCCGGACCGCAAGGTCATCTGCTTCTCCGGTGACGGCAGCCTGATGATGAACATTCAGGAGATGGCGACCGCGGCCGAAAACCAGTTAGACGTGAAAATCATCCTGATGAACAACGAGGCGCTGGGGCTGGTGCACCAGCAGCAGAGCCTGTTCTACAAGCAGGGCGTGTTTGCGGCGACCTATCCGGGGATGATTAACTTTATGCAGATTGCCGCCGGCTTTGGCCTGCACACCTGCGATCTGAACGCGGAAGAGGATGCCCACGCGGCGCTGCAGGCGGCGATCTCGCGTCCGGGCCCGGCGCTGATCCACGTGCGTATCGACCCTGAACAAAAAGTGTATCCGATGGTGCCGCCGGGTGCGGCAAATACTGAGATGGTGGGAGAATAAGCCATGCAGAAACAACATGATAACGTCATTCTGGAACTCACCGTCCGCAACCACCCTGGCGTCATGACCCACGTCTGCGGGCTGTTTGCCCGCCGGGCGTTTAACGTGGAAGGCATTCTCTGTCTGCCGATTCAGGGCAGCGAGCACAGCCGCATCTGGCTACTGGTCAACGATGACCAGCGTCTGGAGCAGATGATGGCGCAGATCGACAAGCTGGAGGACGTCACCAACGTGGCGCGCAACCAGTCCGATCCCACCATGTTTAACAAAATTGCGGTGTTCTTCGAATAGATCGCTTAAGGTAAGCGTCTTTCGCTCTTGTAGGCCGGATAAGCGCAGCGCCATCCGGCTTTTTCAGACCGCAGGAACACACATGACCACCATCGCCCTTATCGACGACCACCTTATCGTCCGCTCTGGCTTTGCCCAGCTTCTCAACCTCGAACCGGATTTCCAGGTCGTGGCCGAGTTTGGCTCCGGCCGCGAGGCGCTGGCGGGCCTGCCGGGGCGCGGGGTGCAGGTCTGTATCTGCGACATTTCGATGCCGGATCTCTCCGGGCTGGAGCTGTTAAGCCAGCTGCCGAAAGGAATGGCGACCATTATGCTCTCGGTCCACGACAGCCCGGCGCTGGTCGAGCAGGCACTCAACGCGGGCGCACGCGGCTTCCTCTCTAAACGCTGCAGCCCGGACGAGCTGATTGCCGCCGTGCGCACCGTCTCCACCGGCGGTTGCTACCTGACGCCGGAAATCGCCATCAAGCTGGCGGCCGGACGACAGGATCCGCTCACCCGGCGCGAGCGTCAGGTGGCTGAGAAGCTCGCGCAGGGGATGTCGGTAAAAGAGATTGCCGCCGAGCTGGATCTGTCGCCGAAGACCGTGCACGTCCATCGCGCCAACCTGATGGAAAAACTCAACGTCAGCAACGACGTCGAGCTGGCGCGCCGCATGTTCGACAGCTGGCAATGAGTCCCGTCTTTTCGCGGCTGATCGCCGTCGTTGCCAGCTTTTTTATCTTCTCCGCCGCGTGGTTCTGCCTGTGGAGCATCAGCCTGCATCTGGTGGAACGTCCTGAGCTGGCGGTACTGCTGTTCCCCTTCGGCCTGCGTCTGGGGTTAATGCTCCAGTGCCCGCGCGGCTACTGGCCCGTTTTGCTGGGCGCAGAGTGGCTGCTGCTGGTCTGGCTGGCGCAGGAAGTGGCCCTCGCGCATCTGCCCTTATTGATGACCGGAAGCCTGCTCACGCTTCTCCCGGTTGCCCTCATTTCCCGCTATCGTCACCAGCGCGACTGGCGCACCCTGCTGCGGCAGGGGGCGGCGCTGATTGCCGCCGCGCTGCTGCAGTCCCTGCCGTGGGTTGGCGACAAGGAGATGCTCAACGCTCTGCTGCTGACCCTCACCGGCGGCCTGACGCTGGCGCCCACCTGCCTCGTGATCTGGCACTACCTCACCAGCACCGTCTGGCAGCCGCTTGGTCCGGGGCTGCTGTCCCAACCGGTGAACTGGCGCGCCCGGCATCTCATCTGGTATCTGCTGCTGTTCGTGGTGAGCCTCTGGCTTCAGCTGGGTTTGCCCGCCGAGCTTTCACGCTTCACGCCGTTTTGCCTTGCGCTGCCGATTATTGCTCTGGCCTGGCACTACGGCTGGCAGGGGGCGCTGATCGCCACCCTGATGAACGCCATCGCGCTGATCGCCAGCCAGACCTGGCACGACCATCCGGTGGATCTGCTGCTCTCGCTGCTGGCCCAGAGCCTGACCGGGCTGCTGCTCGGGGCGGGCATTCAGCGCCTGCGCGAGCTGAACCAGTCCCTGCAGACCGAGCTGGCGCGCAACCGGCGTCTGGCTGAACGCCTGCTGGAGACGGAAGAGAGCGTGCGGCAGGAGGTCGCCCGCGAGCTGCACGATGACATCGGCCAGACGATCACCGCCATCCGCACCCAGGCGGGCATTGTCCAGCGCCTGGCGGCAGAAAACGCAGGCGTGAAGCAGGGCGGGGCGCATATTGAACAGCTTTCGCTGGGCGTGTATGACTCGGTGCGACGCCTGCTCGGCAGGCTGCGGCCGCGCCAGCTTGACGACCTGTCGCTGGAGCAGGCGGTACGCTCCCTGATGCGCGAGATGGAGCTGGAAAGCCGCGGCATTGTCAGCCATCTCGACTGGCGCATTAGCGAACCTGCGCTGAGCGAAGGCCAGCGCGTAACCCTGTTCCGCGTCTGTCAGGAAGGGCTGAACAATATCGTCAAGCACGCCAGCGCCAGCGCGGTCACGATCCAGGGCTGGCAGCAGGACGAGCGCCTGATGCTGGTAATTGAAGACGACGGCTGCGGCCTGCCGCCGGGCTCCGGCCAGCAGGGCTTTGGCCTGGCGGGCATGCGCGAGCGGGTGAAGGCGCTTGGCGGCACGCTGAGCCTCTCCTGCACCCACGGGACGCGCGTCAGCGTCAGCCTGCCGTTAAGGACGCATCATGTTTAAAACCCCCGCCAGCGCAGCCCCGTTAAGCAACAAAGCGGAAATCGACGCCCGCTATCGCTACTGGCGTCGTCATATCCTGATCGCCATCTGGCTCGGCTACGCGCTGTTCTACTTCACCCGCAAAAGCTTCCACGCCGCCGCGCCGGAAATCCTCGCCAGCGGGGTGATGACGCGCACCGACATCGGCCTGCTGGCGACGCTGTTTTACATCACCTACGGCCTGTCGAAGTTCTTCTCCGGCATCGTCAGCGATCGCTCAAATGCCCGTTATTTCATGGGCGTTGGGCTGATCGCCACCGGCGTGGTGAATATTCTGTTTGGCTTCTCCACCTCGCTGTGGGCCTTTGCCCTGCTGTGGGCGCTGAACGCCTTTTTCCAGGGCTGGGGCGCGCCGGTCTGCGCCCGCCTGCTCACCGCCTGGTACTCACGCAACGAGCGCGGCGGCTGGTGGGCCGTCTGGAACACCGCACACAACGTCGGCGGGGCGCTGATCCCGATGGTGGTGGGGGCCGCGGCGCTGCACTACGGCTGGCGCGCGGGGATGATGATTGCCGGTGGCCTGGCGATTGTCGCCGGGCTGTTCCTCTGCTGGCACCTGCGTGACAGGCCGCAAACCGTGGGCCTGCCTGCGGTGGGCGACTGGCGGCACGACGAGATGGAGATTGCCCAGCAGCAGGAGGGCGCGGGGCTGACCCGCAGGGAGATCCTCACCAAATACGTGCTGAAAAACCCGTACATCTGGCTGCTGTCGCTCTGCTACGTGCTGGTCTACGTGGTGCGCGCGGCCATCAACGACTGGGGCAATCTGTACATGTCCGAGACGCTCGGCGTGGACCTCGTGACCGCCAACTCGGCGGTCACGATGTTCGAGCTGGGCGGGTTTATCGGCGCGCTGGTGGCGGGCTGGGGCTCGGATAAGCTGTTCAACGGCAACCGCGGCCCGATGAACCTGATCTTTGCCGCCGGGATCTTGCTCTCCGTCGGCTCGCTGTGGCTGATGCCGTTCGCCAGCTACGTCATGCAGGCGGCGTGCTTCTTCACCATCGGCTTCTTCGTGTTTGGCCCGCAGATGCTCATCGGCATGGCGGCGGCGGAGTGCTCCCACAAGGAGGCGGCAGGCGCGGCGACGGGCTTTGTCGGGCTGTTTGCCTATCTTGGCGCATCGCTCTCCGGCTGGCCGCTGGCGCGGGTCATCGACATCTGGCACTGGAGTGGCTTCTTCGCGGTGATCGCCATCGCGGCGGGCATTTCCGCCCTGCTGCTGCTGCCGTTTTTACATGCGCAGGCCCCGCGTGAAGCCAGTGTGATGTGATGCGCCTCACCTTTTCACCCCGAGTGGCGCAAAACTAGGAAATTTTCTCGGTTTTACCTGGACGCTGTCTCAGGCATCTCTCCCGGCTGATTTTTACAATGCTGCAAAAATCAGCTCAGGAGTAAACCAACCATGCTGGCCTTCTTAAACCAGGTGCGCAAGCCGACTCTGGATCTGCCGCTCGACGTGCGGCGCAAGATGTGGTTCAAACCGTTCATGCAGTCCTATCTGGTGGTCTTCATCGGCTACCTGACCATGTATCTGATCCGCAAAAACTTTAACATCGCGCAGAACGACATGATCTCGACCTACGGGCTGAGCATGACGCAGCTGGGGATGATTGGCCTGGGCTTCTCCATCACCTACGGCGTGGGGAAAACCGTTGTCTCGTACTATGCAGACGGCAAAAACACCAAGCAGTTCCTGCCGTTTATGCTGATCCTCTCCGCCATCTGTATGCTCGGCTTCAGCGCCAGCATGGGCGCGGGTTCCGTTAGCCTGTTCCTGATGATCGCCTTCTACGCCCTGAGCGGTTTCTTCCAGAGTACCGGCGGGTCGTGCAGCTACTCCACCATTACCAAATGGACCCCGCGCCGCAAGCGTGGTTCCTACCTCGGCATGTGGAACATCTCCCACAACCTCGGCGGGGCGGGCGCGGCTGGCGTAGCGCTGTTCGGCGCAAACTACCTGTTCGACGGCCATGTGATCGGCATGTTTATCTTCCCGTCGATTATCGCCCTGATCGTCGGCTTTATCGGCCTGCGCTACGGCAGCGACTCCCCGGAATCGTACGGCCTCGGCAAAGCCGAAGAGCTGTTCGGCGAGGAGATCAGCGAAGAGGACAAAGAGACCGAAGAGAACGAGATGACCAAATGGCAGATCTTTGTTGAGTACGTGCTGAAAAACAAAGTGATCTGGCTGCTCTGCTTCTCGAATATTTTCCTGTACGTGGTGCGTATCGGCATTGACCAGTGGTCAACCGTGTATGCTTTCCAGGAGCTGAAGCTTTCTAAAGAAGTAGCAATTCAGGGCTTCACCCTGTTCGAAGTGGGCGCGCTGGTCGGCACGCTGCTGTGGGGCTGGCTCTCCGACCTCGCCAACGGCCGTCGCGCGCTGGTGGCCTGCATCGCGCTGGCGTTGATTATCGCCACCCTCGGCATCTACCAGCACGCCAGCAACCAGTACGTTTACCTCGCATCCCTGTTCGCGCTCGGCTTCCTGGTGTTTGGTCCGCAGCTGCTGATCGGCGTGGCGGCAGTGGGCTTCGTACCGAAAAAAGCGATCGGCGCCGCCGATGGGATTAAAGGCACCTTCGCCTATCTGATCGGCGACAGCTTTGCCAAGCTGGGTCTGGGGATGATCGCCGACGGCACGCCAATTTTCGGCCTCACCGGCTGGGCGGGCACCTTCGCGGCGCTGGATGCGGCAGCGATCGGCTGTATCGTCCTGATGGCGATGGTCGCGGTGCTGGAAGAACGTAAAATTCGCCGTGAAAATCGTGCGCAGAAATTAAAAACAGCCTGAGTGTGCAGGTAACGTCTTTGCCCGGTGTGTGATGCCGGGCTTTTTTCTTAAAAAAAGAGCATCCTTATTCAAATCAGAGATTTGTATTTACCCCGTTATCTCAACATGCAAACATTCTGATTTAACCACATTTTAAATCAGGTCTTTGTTATGGATAACTGGCTGGCGCTCTTTGACGGACAGACCCGTTACACCCTGGACATTACGGACTCCCGCGTCACGCCCGACGTGCTGCGTTTTAAGGGCCTAGAGGCGCTCAGCGAGCCCTTCCGCTGGACCATCGACTTCACCACACCGCAGGATAACCTCACCCCCGAAGAGGTACTGATGAAGTACGCCACCCTGCGCATGCGCAGCGGGAAGGCAGTGCACGGCATCATCACCCGTCTGGAGTGGCTTTCCACCACCGCCGACCAGTCGCATTACCAGGTGGGGCTGAGCTCCCGTCTGGCACTGCTCAGCCGCACCCGCCAGTGCCGCATTTTCCAGAACCAGTCCGTACCGGAGGTGGTGGAGCAGATTCTGCGTCAGCACGGTCTGGAGGGACCTGATTTTGACTTCTGCCTGGAGCGCACCTACCCGCCGCGTGAAATTATCACCCAGTGGCGGGAAACGGACCTGGAGTTTATCCAGCGCATTCTGTCTGAGGTGGGGATTTACTGGCGCACGGAGATGGATGACACCCGTGAAATGGATATGTACATTTTTGCCGACAGCCAGCTTAACTACCGGTTTGATGTGCGGCTGCCGTACCGCGAGCCCTCAGGCCTGTTTGACGGCGCGGCGGAATCGGTCTGGGATGTGCGGACCTGGCACAGGGTTGTCACCGGCACCGTCGCCACGCGGGATTACAACTACCGGACAGCCACCACGCCGATGGATGCGACGGTCAGTGTGCGTAACGATGCGGTCACCATCGGGGAACATTACCGCTACGCAGCGCCTTACCGTGACGCAGGTGACGACACCAGCCCTGAGCCGGAAACCGAATCCGGCGCTTTTTATGCCCGCATCCATCATGAGCGGGAACTGAACAAATCAGCCCGCATCCACCTGTTCAGCAATGCTGCCCACCTCACGCCCGGGCAGGTGCTGGAGCCGCAGGGCGATGTCATTACGGCCCTGAAAGAGGGTGTTGTCCTCACGCTTGTGGCCTTCCGGGGAGCCCGTGATTCCCGCCTGCACGTGTCGGTGTGGGGCATGCCCTACACTGAGCGCTACTGTTTCCGCCCGTCGGAAATTTCGCGCCCGGAAATCCACGGCACGCTTCCGGCCCGCATTGAGAGCCGGGAAAAGAACGATATTTACGCTCACCTTGACGAACAGGGGCGCTACCGGGTGAAGCTCGACTTCGACCGGGAAGGGACAGAACCCGGGTACGGCTACCTGTGGCTGCGGATGGCAAAGCCTTATGCCGGAGACACGCTGGGGTGGCATACGCCGCTCACCGACGGGACCGAAGTTGCGATAGCGTACAGCAACGGTGATATTGACCTGCCGTACATCGCGTATGCCCTGCACGACTCAGAACACCCCGACCCCGTCACCCGCGACAACCACACCCGCAACGTGCTGCGCACGCCCGCCAACAACAAGCTGCGGATGGAGGATAAGCGCGGGGAGGAGCACATCAAGCTCGCCACGGAGTACGGCAAGACGCAGCTGAACAGCGGGCATCTGGTGGACGCGCAGGAGCAGCCCCGGGGCAAAGGCTTTGAACTCCGGACCGATGAGCACGGTGTTATTCGCGTCGCAAAGGGGCTGTTTGTCACCGCGGACGGGCAGCAGAAGGCCGCAGGCGGGGTGCTGGAGATGAGCACGGCACTCAGGGAAATCGACGTCTGCCTGAAACAGCTTCAGCAGCTGGAGATGGCGGCAGAGCAGGCGCAGGCGCTGAAGGCAGATATCGACAGCCAGATACAGATGTTTGAGCAGCGCCTGAAGCCCCTTAACGAAACCCTGCTGTTCTCTGCCCCGGAAGGCGTTGCCGTGACCAGCGGGGAGCACATGCAGATGACAGCCACAAAAAACGTCGCCGTTAACGCCGGAGGGGATATCAGTGCCGGTGTCATGGGCAACATGACGGCGCTGGCGGGTGAAAAACTCGGGCTGTTTGCCAGAACGGGCCAGCTGAGCCTGAAAGCCAGTGAAGGCCCGGTGGAGATGCAGGCGCAGAACGGGAGAATGCAGCTGTTCGCGGAGAAGAAGCTCACCCTGTTGTCTGCGAGTGACATCACGTTTGCGGGCAAGAAGCGCATCACGCTCATCGGGGGCGGGAGCTACCTGCGGCTGGAGGCCGGGAAGGTGGAGTATGGTACGACAGCGATGTATATGCGGAAGGTTAAACGGACAATGGCAGCGGGGAAAAATACAATTGAAACTGATTTACCTTCTGTTGCTGGTGAAGTCTCAGATTTACCGTCCACTAAAAAAATTCTGTTCTCATAATCAAGGATTGAACGATGCATATTTCCCCTCCTATTTTATTACCATATTCCCCGAATGGCATTTTCAGCGACTGGATTTTTCAGTGCATGCCTGTCGATACTGCACGTAATTATCCCGTAAATCCTGCGGGTGCATGGCACGGGGGCATACATATTCCTCATACAGATATTTCCGTTGCACAGGCCAACCCCATCCGGGCAATTGCTGACGGTACTATTATTTATGCCAGGCCTCCGTCCGAAAACAAAGATAAAAAGCCACTGGCTTATAATGGGGAAACGGACGATGGGTGTGTACTGATCCGACATAAGATATTAATTGGTGATGATCCTGTCGAGTTTGTTTTTTATTCGTTAACCATGCACATGAAACAGGTTCGATTTGAAATTTTGTCTAATATTGGAAAGCTTATAAAACGTGAGCAAGTCTTAGGTACGTCGGGTGTCGTGGATGGAAAAAATGCATTCCACTTCCAGATTTGTTGCGAGCAAAAAATGCTCGATGTACTGTGTGGTCGAATTCATGGAGGGATAAATATTGCGTTCCCAGGAAGGGTTAAGCCTGTATACGGTAGTGAGTACTATTATTTCCCTGCGGGTACTCCTGTTTATGGGAATATTCCTAAAGGTTTTGTGCACGCTCCAGCGAACATCACGACGGAAGATTTATATATTATCAACTGTGGGGGAGATACAAAAACGCTGCGAAAAAAAGACGATGGTTTCTATGACCACCTCGGCAGTGTTGCTGTAGGCGTCAATTATATCAGCGAAGCATCAGGGGTTGATTTCCTGAAAAATGCCATGGGCTACAGTCATTGGGTTAAGATTGCGATCCCTGGTGGAAGTGGGTGGGTCGATGTCTGTACTAATAATATAATGACTTACAGCGAGGCCGAACTACCTGACTGGGCAGGATGGTCTCTGATTGATGACGATGCATCCAGCGATAGCCAGTGTAATTCAAAAATTATAAAAAAATTATATGCAGAAAAAAAGAATCATGATGCAAAAGATCTGCTTACACACTCAATTTGTAAGTTTCCATTCGAGTGGGATTTTTCAACATTCGATGCGCGTTTTTCATGGGTCAAAACAAAAACAGATCATCTACCCGAGCCATTGACCGATGATGATTACAATGAACTCAAGGAACACATTAAGTCGTTATGCTTCTTTGATAAATTGCCTGCTGAGGTACAGAAGGAACTCAGTGGTCAGGTTTGGCATTTTGAACCCCGAGTATTTATCACGCAGATACAAAAAGCAGAACGCCGTTTGATCTTTAAAACAATCAAAAAAATGAATGACTTCACTGCTGATGATATGCGGTACGGTGATATGGCGAAAGAGCAGATACTTGCTCAGGGAAAAATGAACAAAGTTGACATTTGGGGGCGGGAGTTTAAAGTTAACTTTTTTAATTTTGACAAAACTATTGATGAGCATTTTACGAGCATGGACAGTATGGGGTACTGGACTGCTTGGGGGGAATATTCAAGTCTTATAAATATCATGCTCAAAAAGTTTAAAGCGAACGAAGGTGGGGTTTTAAAGCATAATCTTTTGAATAAGGCATTTTCTGAACATGTAACTACAGTGGAATGTGTTAATAAAATTAAGGGGTTTATTAAATCATTACTTGATGACAATGGTTATATGAGTCTTACGGTTAATGACTTAAACGTGTTAAATGAAAAAATAAGGAATGGTGTTAAGCTTCCTAAATTCGATAACTATGATTGGTTTAATGGTTTAGGAATAACTATCCATGGTACTTATTCCACGCATATTTATCTTAATTATATAGACGTTAGTGACGGTAAATTTAAAGCCGAAATTTCATTTCAAATACAGGATCACTTTGGTTTAGATGTTGCTGATGTTAATGGGAAATGGTTTGAAGACTCTCCATGGTTTTGCTCATGGTTCATTCTTCAGCGTTATACTGAATATGGATATATGCCATTCATTAACGAGGCTGAGTTTACAATGGTTGTTGAAGGGTGAAAAATGAAATTTAAATATATTTTTTTAGTGATAATTATCGGCGTTATAATAAGCGTGATTAATTTGTTTTTAAAACCAGCAAAAATATCTGGAATATATCAAGATATAACTTATGATAAGCGCTGGGATAGTGAATGTAAATCAACTATTGTATTGGTAGATAATGCTCCGCTGACGAAATCAAACCTTACTAAATTATGGAGTCGAGAGAAAACATTCATTTTGGATCAGTGGAAGCCTTTTGTTAATAAATGCGATTATATACTTTTTATAAAAAACAAGATTGAGCCTCCTCATGATAGTGAGGAAGTTAAGTACTGGGTAGGCGATTATCAGTTATGTCTTAAAGGTAAGATAGATAATTGCATTTCGAAAGATGAAAGGTTGTTTTATATAGGCATTGATAAGCAGATATATGGCGATAGATTGATCGGGGAGTTTGGCAATAAAAAACTTTATATAAGTTTTGTGGACTGAATATTTTATTCTACCGATTTGATGTGCGTCTGCCGTACCGCGAGCTATCGGGTCTGTTTGACGGGGCGGCAGAATCGGTCTGGGATGTGCGGACACTAGCACAGTGTTGCCACCGTACCGTCGCCACGCGGGATTACAACTACCGGACAGCCACCACGCCGATGGATGCTACAGTGAGCGTACGCAGTAAGACAAGCACTACAGCTACGCAGCACCGTACCGGAAGGCGGACGATGACAACGCCACCAGCAGGCAAGGCTGAACGATAGCGCTCGGCAGTGCATGGTATCGTCCATGGATGGTTTGGGAGCAGTGATAAGAACGATATTTCATACTACCTTTACCCCGCTTTACACACCCGCTCCTCTCCATGCTCTACAGTGTTTTTGCTGCCGCCTTTCGTGCAGCCTTAGCCCCTTTTGCTAACGGAGAGCTTGCATGTTGACCCAACGATTGTCCTGCCTGGCGCTGCTGATGGCGCTGGCCTCCCCCGCAATGGCCGCTAATGCCCCCACGTACGGCGAGAAGCTGGAAGGTTTTGACTACGGCTGGCCGGTAGAACACTTTACCTTTACCTCGCAGAACCAGCCTCTGGATATGGCTTACCTGGACGTGAAGCCGGAAAAACCCAACGGCCGCACCGTGGTGCTGATGCACGGCAAAAACTTCTGCGCCGGAACCTGGGACGGCACTATTCGCGCGCTGTCGGCCAGCGGCTATCGCGTGATTGCACCCGACCAGATTGGTTTCTGTAAATCCACCAAGCCGGCGCATTATCAGTACACCTTCCAGCAGCTGGCGGACAACACCCACGCGCTGCTGACATCGCTTGGCGTCGATCGCGCGACGGTTATCGGCCACTCTACCGGCGGCATGCTGGCGACCCGCTACGCGCTGATGTGGCCGCAGCAGGTAGAGCAGCTGGTGATGGTCAACCCGATAGGGCTTGAAGACTGGAAAGCGCGCGGCGTGCCGCATATCACGGTTGACCAGTGGTACCAGCGCGAGCTGAAGGTCAGCGCCGACGGCATTCGTCAGTACGAGAAAAACACCTACTACGCCGGGGAGTGGAAGCCGGAGTACGAGCGCTGGGTCACCATGCTCGCCGGGCTGAACAACGGGCCGGGCAAAGTGCGCGTGGCGTGGAACTCGGCGCTGCTCTACGACATGATTTACACCCAGCCGGTTATCTATGAATTTAGCGACCTGAAGATGCCGGTATTATTGATGATCGGCACAACGGACAACACCGCCATCGGGAAAGACCTAGCCCCGCCGGAGATCCGCATGACGCTCGGCAATTATGCGGTGCTGGGCAAAGAGACGGCGAAGCGCCTCCCGCACGCGACGCTGGTAGAATTTAACGACATGGGCCACGCGCCGCAGATGCAGGATCCGCAACGCTTCCACGAGGCGCTGTTGAAAGGGCTTCAGGCTCGCTGACGGGTTTCCAGCAACAGCCCGCGCAGGCACGCCTGCGCGGATCTGCTTTCATCGCATTTATCCAGCTTTTTTCGATTCACTATTCTGGCGCTGCCCGCTGTCGGCGCGTGGTGTTTCCCGCTAAGATGGGCGGCTAGTCTAAGGAGAACGCATGGTCTGGATAATGCTGGCAACGCTTGCCGTGGTCTTTGTGGTGGGATTTCGCGTCCTGACCTCAGATTCCCGCCGCGCCATCAAACGTTTAAGCGAGCGTCTTGGCATCACCCCGATGCCGGTTGAGTCGATGATCGATCAGTTCGGTAAAACGCCGGGCAATGAGTTTATCCGCTACCTTGAACGGCCGGACGAGGCGCATCTGCAAAACGCCGCGCAGGTGCTGCTGATCTGGCAGGTCTGCATTGTCGACGGCAGCGAGGAGAACCTGCACGCCTGGCACCGCATGCTGCGTAAAGCCCGCCTGGCCGCGCCCATTACCGATGCGCAAATTCGTCTGGCGCTTGGCTTTATGCGCGAGATGGAGCCCGATCCGCAGGAGCTGAACGCCTTCCAGCTACGCTATAACCAGCTCTTCCTGCCGGAAGAGGGCGTGTTTTACCTGCACTGATCCCCTGTAAAAACGACAAAAGTTGTCTAAACGTTAAATTCGTCACACTTTTGATGATAAACTGCGCGACTTTTCCGCACGTTTTTATCTTCAGGTGACGCCATGACAGAACATATCCAGCCCACGACCCGACCGCAGACCAAAGAGGTTACTCGCCCCAACTGGTCGGCGGTTTTCTCCGTGGCGTTCTGCGTCGCCTGCCTGATTACCGTTGAGTTTCTGCCGGTGAGCCTGCTGACGCCAATGGCGCAGGATCTGGGCATTTCCGAAGGCGTGGCGGGGCAGTCCGTTACCGTCACCGCCTTTGTGGCGATGTTTGCCAGCCTGTTTATCACCCAGGTGATTGGCACCATCGACCGCCGCAAGGTGGTCATTCTGTTCAGCGTGCTGCTGACGCTCTCCTGCCTGCTGGTCTCCTTCGCGGAAAGCTTCACCCTGCTGCTGCTCGGTCGCGCCTGCCTGGGGCTGGGGCTCGGCGGCTTCTGGGCGATGTCGGCCTCGCTCACCATGCGCCTGGTGCCGGCGCGTACGGTGCCGAAGGCCCTGTCCGTTATCTTTGGCGCGGTCTCCATCGCGCTGGTGATCGCCGCGCCGTTAGGCAGCTTCCTCGGCGGGATTATCGGCTGGCGTAACGTCTTCAACGCCGCGGCGGTGATGGGCCTGCTCTGCATCATTTGGGTGTGGAAAGCGCTGCCGTCCCTGCCGGGCGAAGCGGCGCACCATAAGCAGAACATGTTCGCGCTGCTCAAGCGCCCCGGCGTGCTGGCGGGGATGACCGCCATCTTTATGGCCTTTGCCGGGCAGTTTGCCTTCTTTACCTATATCCGCCCGGTGTTTATGACCATGGCGGGCTTTGACGTGGACGGTCTGACGCTGGTGCTGCTGAGCTTCGGTATCGCCAGCTTTGTCGGTACTTCGCTGTCGTCCCAGTTCCTGAAACGCTCCCTGAAAGTGGCGCTGGCGGGTGCGCCGCTGGTGCTGGCGGCGAGCGCCACGGTGCTGGTGCTGTGGGGCAGCGATAAGTGGGTCGCGTCTGCCATTGCGATTATCTGGGGCTTTGCCTTTGCGCTGGTGCCGGTGGGCTGGTCGACGTGGATCACCCGCTCGCTTGCCGATCAGGCGGAAAAAGCCGGGTCGATTCAGGTGGCGGTGATCCAGCTGGCGAACACCTGCGGCGCGGCCATTGGCGGCGTGGCGCTTGACCATCTGGGGCTAACGTCACCGCTGGTGATTTCCGGCACGCTGATGCTGCTGACGGCGCTGCTGGTGGCAGGGAAGGTTAAAGCGAAGTAGTGTTTTTCTCCCTCTCCCGTGGGAGAGGGTTGGGGTGAGGGCATCAGGCTACGCCGATGCCTTAACCCTTCTACGCGAATCCATCGAAATCAGCACCACCGACGACACGATCAGCAGCGTCCCCAGCCAGTCCGGCAGGGTAAACGCCACGCCCAGCAAAATCACCGACAGCAGCGCGCTGCTCAAGGGTTCGGCGCAGCTCAGGATGCTCGCCTTCGGCCCGCCGATCATCTGTGCGCCTTTCAGATACAGGCTGAACGTCAGCGCGGTGCCAATCACCACCAGGTAGAAAAACGCCAGCAGCAGGCCGCCGTCGATCACGAAGGTGGTGCCGCGTCCGGCGTAGAACGGCGTCAGCATTAATCCGGCAATCAACATACTCCAGCCGACAATCGGCAATGTGCCGTAACGGGCAATCAGCGTTGACGGATAGGTGGTGTAAAACGCGGCGGCAAACGCCGAGGCGATGCCGAAGAACAGGGCGGCAGGCGAGATGGAGAGCGAGGTTGGGTCGCCGTGGGTGACCAGCAGGAACGTCCCGACAAGCGAGGTCACAATCGCGGACAAAACAAACACGCCGGGGCGCTTTTTCCGCGCCAGCGCGAACCATGCCACGATAATCGTTGGCGACAGAAACTGCAGCACGGTGGCCGTCGCGGCGTTGGATTTTTCAATCGTCAGCAGGAAGGTGAGCTGCACGGTGAGCGCGCCGACCAGCGAGAAAAACAGCAGGCTGAGGGCGTCTTTGCGATGCTTGATGACCGAGAAAATTTTGTCGCCGTGAACGAAGGAGAGCGTCAGCAGGATCACGCCGGTAAACAGCAGGCGAACCATGGTCAGGTAAGGCGAAGAAATGTGGCTTTTCTCCATGATGTACTGCGCGCAAACGCCGGAACTGCCCCATAAAACGGCGGCGATCAGGACGTTCAGCATCCCTTTACGTGTGGAACCCATTTTCTCCCCTGTTATGTTGGTTTTTTTGTAGCATAACATGGGATCTTGCCGGGTGGCGCTACGCTTACCCGGCCTACAAAACCTTGTAGGCCCGTGCAAGCGCAGCGCCGCCGGGCGAAACAAACGACGCTCTACTAGAACCACGCCTCCCACATCGCGCCGACGTTGAAGTCGTCGAGCGTCTCGTCTTTGGTGTTGTTCACGCGCGCGGTGCGTGCGTTATCCACCTTGCCGCCGGTCACGTAGAAGCGCAGCATCGGACGGAACTCCGGCCCCATGGCGATAGACATGTTCTGCGACAGGGTCAGCTTCCAGCCTTTGTTGTCGCCGCCGTTGTCGTAATCCACGTGCTGCCAGCCCGCTTCCAGCCAGGTAGAGTGAACGTCGTTCCACCAGTGCATCGGGCGCACGATGGCGTTGTAGTTCTTACGGTTGTCGGTCTTATCACGGCTGTTGTCGTAGTCGTGGAAGGCGAGGATGTACTCCACCTGCGTGGCCTGGGTGAATTTGTACAGCCCTTCGAAACTGGCGTAGACCGTGGTCAGGTCTTCGGTTTTATTGAACACGCTGTTGTCCGAGTTATCGGAGTAGCGGGCAATCACCTTGTTCACGCCGCTGTCGTTGGTATGGCTCAGCACCACGCCACCCTGCCAGGCGTTCAGACGCTCGTCGCTCTCTACCGCTTTTGAATCAAAGCCGTAGTTGGCGTACAGCTCCAGATCCAGCGGACCGAGCTTCATACCGTGGATTTTAGAGGTGGCCGCGTAGTTACCTTTGTCGCCCGTGCCGGACCCGCCGGTACAGGTGATGCGTGACGGGTTCGCTTCGTCTTCCATCACTTCCGGGCTACAGGATTCCACTGCCGCCACGGCAGCGACGTCAAACTGCACGCCGCCGATATCGAAGTTCTTCACCCCGGCGCCCTGGCCGTCGTGGTTCATCCAGAAGTAATCGTTGATGCCCTGCTGCGGACGCTGGTGGAAGTCGCGACCGGCCCAGAAATAGGCGTTCGGGTTGGAGGCCATAATGTTGGTCACCCCCGCGTAGGCTTTTTTCAGGTTAACTTCGTCGCCCCAGTGGTCGATCATCACGTTGATGTCCCAGATGGCGCCGTTTTCGCCCTTGAAGGCCTTGGAGAGCTGGAACTCGCCGCCGTTGCCTTCGTTACCCAGACGACCGATCGCGGACGCGCCGTTGTAGGAGCCATCCACCGCCACGTATTTCTGATCGGCGGCCTGGAAGTGTGCGCCGTAGCGGGCGTAGCCGGTAAATTTAATCCCGAACGGAATCGCCATGTCCGGGGATTGCGCCGCGCTCTGCGGCTCGGTCACCACGTCCGCTTTTTTCGCGACGGCGGCATCCATTTTGGCCTGACGTTCGGCCAGGGCTTTATCCACCGCTTTCGCCACAATGGCGTCGATTTGCTCCTGCGTGAATTCCTGGGCGAGCACGGAAATTGGGCAAAGCGCGGCGATAACCGCCATGGTTAATGGAAGTTTTTTAATCGTATTCATGGTTATCTCAATATAGTTTAATTTTATTCAGACAATAACCATCCCGCTCCGATCTGACAGAATATGTCGCTATCATCAGAACAAGTGGATTTCTAGTTTTAGGTACAGAGGTATTACAGTAATTTATTTCGCCATAGACTATCTCTGATATAAATGAATAATTTCTTCGGATAATTCACGCGCTAATAAGGAGTTCATTAAATGATCCTGCGCATGCACCATAATTAAGGTCATCGGCTGGCGGGCTTCGCCCGCGTCCTGCTCGATCAGTTTGGTCTGCATCTTATGCGCCTGACGCGCGTAGCCGTCGGCTTCGCGCAGCAGGCTTTTGGCCTCGTCAATGTTGCCCTGACGCGCCGCGTGCAGCGCTTCAAAGCACAGGCTGCGGGACTGCCCGGCATTGACGATAATTTCCATTACGGCTTCTTCTAGTGCGATCATCATCATTACTCTTTATCAAAGCTATTATTTAAGGCGGTGGCGGCAAACCACTCCCCGCTTTTCTTAATGGTGCGCTGCTGCGTCTCCAGATCGAGCTGGATAAATCCGTAGCGGTTTTTATAGGCATTGCACCACGACCAGTTATCAATAAATGTCCACATATGGTAGCCAAGACAATTACACTCTTCGCTTATGCCTTTATGCAGCCACGTTAAATGCTCAGATATAAAATCAATGCGGTATTGATCGTTAATCTGGCCATTTTCAATAAAACGTTGCTCGTTTTCGACGCCCATGCCGTTTTCAGAAATAAAGCAGCGGGGGTTGCCGTAATTGTCGCGCAGGTTAACCAGAATATCGTAAATACCCGGCGCGTAGATTTCCCAGCCGCGGTAGGGGTTCATCTTGCGGCCCGGCATTTCGTAGCTATCAAAGAACCATTCCGGCATAAACGGCGACTGCGGGTTCACCGCGCTGTCGCGACACTTCACGCGGCGCGGCTGATAGTAGTTAATGCCGAGCAGGTCGATTTTCCCTTCCGCAATCAGGAAACCGTCTTCCGGCTTGCAGGCGGGCAGCTGGTCGTAAGATTTCAGCAGCGCCACCAGATCGGCCGGGTATTCGCCGCGCAGGACCGGGTCGAGGAAGCTGCGGTTAAACATCAGATCCGCAACGTGCGCCGCCTTCACGTCTGCCGGGTTCTGCGAACGCGGATACGACGGCGTCAGGTTCAGCACGATGCCGATCTCCCCCGCGTAGTGCCCGGCGCGGTAGGCCTGAACCGCCTTCGCATGGGCCAGCACCGTGTGATACGCCACGGTGGCCGCCCGGCGGAAATCCACTACGTTGGGGTAGTGGAAGTCGTACAGATAACCGCCTTCCACCGGCACGATCGGCTCGTTGAAGGTAAACCAGTGCAGCACGCGGTCGCCGAACAGCTCGAAGCAAATCTGCGCATAGCGGGCGTACGCGTCCACCACGTCACGGTTTTCCCAGCCGCCTATCTCCTGCATCGCCATCGGCATGTCGAAATGGAACAGGGTGATAAACGGCGTGATGCCCTGTTCATTCAGCTCATCAATGACCTGATTATAAAAATCGACCGCGTCCGGGTTCACTTCACCGATACCATCGGGGATCAGGCGCGCCCAGCTAATCGAGGTACGAAAGCTGTTGTGGTTCAGCTGTTTTAACAGCTGAATGTCCGTTTTCCAGTGCTGATAAAACGTGGAGGTGTGCTGCGGCCCCACGCCGTTGTGAAAACGGTTCGGCTCGCGGGCAAACCAGTAGTCCCACGTGGTTTCACCCTCTCGTGTCCCTTCCGTCTGGAGAGCGGAGCTTGCGCTGCCCCACCAGAAGTTATCGGGAAATGCGTATTTCATGACCCTTCCTCTTTGACTTAATTGCTTGTGGCTTCAGCGGCACCCACGGCTGCAGCCTGGGCTTTCTGCTCTTCGTTTTTAATCAGCGTACGCTCATAGGCGCGCAGGAACGGCAGGTACATCAGCGCCGACATCACCATGCAGACGAGGCACATCACCACCGGGCTCAGCGCCCAGTTCGCCGCCCACGAGGCGCCAATCGGCGCGGGCGTAGTCCACGGGGTTAACGAGACCACCTGTGCCAGCCAGCCGAGCTTCGTGGCGCCGTACGCCAGGCAGGCGTTGACCAGCGGAACGAACACGAACGGGATAAACAGCATCGGGTTCATGATGATCGGCGCGCCGAACAGAATCGGCTCGTTGATGTTAAAGAAGCTTGGCACCACGCCCATTTTGCCGATGGTGCGCAGGTGGGTAACGCGGCTGCGCAGCAGCAGGAAGGCCAGCGGCAGGGTGGAACCGACGCCGCCAATCAGCAGGTAGTGATCCCAGAAGCCCTGCAGATAAACGTGCGGCAGCGCCGCGCCTGCGGCCAGTGCCGCCTGGTTTGCCGAGAGGTTCGCCATCCAGAACGGGTTCATGATGCCGGTAACAATCAGCGAGCCGTGGATACCCGCGAACCAGAAGATCTGGCACAGCAGCACGGAGAGCAGAATGGCGGGCAGGGAGTCAGACGCGGACACCAGCGGCTCCAGCAGGTGCATGATCGCCTGCGGGATAATCATCCCGGTCTGCGCTTCAATGAACAGGTTCAGCGGGTGCAGCGTGCCGATCACCACCATCACCGGGATCAGGATCTCAAACGAACGCGCCACGCCGGTGGGCACTTCCTTCGGCAGGCGGATGGTGACGTTGTTCTGCTTCAGCCAGGCGTACACGCGGGTTGAGTAAATGGCGGTGATCAGCGCGGTGAAGATGCCCTGGCCGGAGAGGTACTGGGTTGAGATTTTGCCGTCGGCATACGGCGCGGCGACCAGCAGGAAGGCCATAAAGGCCAGCAGGCCGGACATCACCGGGTCGAGGTTAAACTGACGCCCCAGGCTCGCCCCAATCCCTACCGAGATGAAGAAGGTCATCACGCCCATGCTGAGGTTAAACGGCAGCATCAGCTGTTCGCGGTAGGTTTGGGAGAAATCCAGCCAGCCGCGGGCGAAGCTGTTAGTGGTATCCGCCGAGAACGGCGGAAAGATGAACACCAGCATAAACGAGCCGATGATCATAAACGGCAGCGCGGCGGTAAAGCCGTCGCGGATGGCAATCACGTACTTTTGCTGACCGAGCTTCGCGGCCAGCGGGGTAATTGACTGCTCAATCACCGCAACCATGGATTGATATAACGAACTCATGTGAACACCTTTTAGTGTGCCGCTTCGATGAGCGACAGAGCAAAGTCCAGTACTTTATCGCCACGCTGCATGCCGTAGTCCATCATGTCGATGGGCTGCACCGGAATGCCATGCGTCGCCGCCTTGTCTGAGAGTGTCTGTAACATGTATTTCACTTGCGGTCCGAGAAGTACCACCTGGTATTGCGGAAACTGCGTATCAAATTCGGAAACACCGTACGCATCAATCTTCACCGGCAAACCACGTTCTTTCGCGACATCGACCATTTTGCTGACCAACAGGCTGGTGGACATCCCGGCAGAGCAGCACAGCATAATCTTGAACATCGACAACCATCCTCTAAATGTAAAAAGTTATTGCGAGGATGATTGGACATGATACGGAAACCGGTTTCCATTCATAAAAGACAGAACTGTGACAACCATCAAGATCCAATACTTATGAGGCTAATTAACCGGATGCAGGTCACATAATTTGGCTGTTTTGACATCATTTGGAGTGGAAACGGAAAATCGGTTTCCATGGAAAACGGAAACGGATATACTCCGCTCTGGCTATAATGTGAGCCGAAGCGGTCATGGAATTTGCAGGCGCGAGGTAAGCCTGCCAGGGGAAAGAGATGTCGACAATCAATGATGTATCACGTCTTGCCGGGGTGTCTAAAGCCACGGTATCGCGAGTGTTGAGTGGGTCGCGTGGCGTAAAGGAAGCCAGCCGTCAGGCCGTTCTGAAGGCAGTGGATGAGCTTAACTACCGGCCTAATGTGATTGCCCAGTCGCTGCTGAGCCAGTCGACGGGCTGTATCGGGGTGATTTGCGCCCAGGAAAACATTAACCAGACCACCGGTTATCTCTACGCGCTGGAAAAACAGCTCAGCCAGCATCAAAAACACCTGCTGCTGCGTTTCGCGCACAGCAAAGCGGAAGTGATGCACGCTCTTGAGGAATTCTCCTGCGGGCTTTGCGATGACATCCTGGTGATTGGCGCGCGTTTCCCGCTGGACGTCGACATGGACAACGTCATTCTGGTGGACTGCATGGAGTCTGATAATTCCAACAGCATCCAGTTCGATCACGCCTTTGCCGCCGAAACCGCCTGTAACTACCTGACCAGCCAGGGGCGACGCCAGATTGCCCTGATCCATCCGCACGGCAGCGGTTTTGCTGACCAGGTGCTGCTCGGCTACAAGCACGCGCTGGAGAAAAATTTCCTGCCCTTTAATCGCAACCTTGTGTTCATGGACGCGACCTCGTCGTCCGTTGCGCTACAGGAGCTGCTGAATAACGCCAGCACGCTGAACTTCAACGCGCTGCTGGTGGCGGACGAGCAGGAAGCCCAGCGGGTGATCCCGCAGCTGCAGGCGTTTAATAAATCCGTGCCGGACGACATTATGGTCTTTAGCCTGGCCGGATCGCTGCACCTGCCGGGTATTCCGGTGATCCCGGCGATTGAATATTCTATGGATGCGATGGCGGCGCGTATCGTGAGCTGGCTGACGGAGAAAACGCAGATGCTGGGCTCGTATGTGCTGCGCGGGGATTTGATCATTCCAGACGTGCGTAAGCGTTAAACATGTTGTGTAGGCCGGGTAAGGCGCAGCCGCCACCCGGCGAGAAGCACGTTTCCAGCCCTCAATAATCTTCCATACAATCCACCTGACCAATTGCCGCCCAGTAGGCGTCCAGGTTGTCACGCTTCACGGCGGTAACGGCATTTTTGATCAGCAGCTGATTGGCCTCTGACGACAAAATCATCCCCTGCCAGGCCTTATCGCTCTGCTTTTTCTGTGGCGTACAGGTTTTCTTAATATCTTTCAGGACCTGTTGCTTAATCTGCGCCTCTTTCGCCGGATCGTCCTTTTCCTGAGCATGGACAAACGCGGCGAACAGCAGACAAACCAGCAGGCAGACAAGGTGTGCAGCTTTCATCAACAACCCCCTTTTGACGTCACAGGCTTCCCATGAAATATATCGTTACATTCAGTGTAGCGACGCCAGCCGAAAGTATGAATTTTCTCCACGTTGCGTGTGTGAGATAGTGAAACGGCACAGATAACAAGGAGAAAAATATGCACCTGAGCATTACTCATGCGGTTACGGCGCAGGAAAAAGAAGAGTTACTCACGGGCCTGAGAGCCTACAATGCGCAGTTTCTGGATCTCTCCACATTCAGCGGGGATATTGGCGTTTACGTGCGGGACGACATCGGCACCATGCTCGGCGGGCTCATTGGGGTGCGTAAAGGCGACTGGCTGAATATCGACTTTCTCTGGGTGAGCGATGCCGTACGCGGATCCGGCGTGGGCAGCCAGCTCATCGAAACGGCGGAAGATGAAGCCAGACGCAAAGGCTGCAAGCACGCGCTGGTGGATACCGCCAGCTTCCAGGCGCGTCCGTTCTATGAAAAACAGGGGTACCAGCTGCAGATGTCTTTGCAGGATTATCCGTACCCGGGCATGCAGCGACATTACCTGGCGAAAGCCCTTTAAGCCCGTTTCTGTCATTATGCATTCTGCTATTTATTGCGAGCCGCTTTCCTAATTTAAAACGTGTTGCTTGTCTTCTTTTCGGGCCGTGGCGCATGCTTTGGCCTGGTCAAGTCATCCATGGAGATAGCAATGGAACGCACAGCAAAACTATTCAAAAAGGGTCAGAATCAGGCCGTTATGCTGCCTGCTGAATTCGCGTTTAATGCGGAGAGCGTCTACATCCGACGGGATGAGGAGGGGAATGTCGTTTTGGCGGCAAAACCTGTTCTAATAAAGAGCTGGGATAATTTTCTCCGCATGCTGGCAGAAACGGACGTACCAGATACGTTTTTGAGCAAGGAGGAACGCAATCAGAGTGTTACGACAAGAGACCCTCTGGATGGAGCATGCTCATGAGACATATGCTGGATACGAATATTGTGAGTCACTTGTTTAAACGACACCCGGAGGTTGTAAGCAGAATGACATGTCTGGCGCCGGGTGACGTTTGTATCTCAAGCATAACCGAAGCGGAATTGCTGTATGGTGCTGACAAGAAGAAAAGCAGTAGATTGAAAGAAACAATCCGGGAGTTTCTCAATACCATCACGATTTGCGACTGGGACAGCGACGCCGCAGCAACGTACGGTGAACTCCGTGCAACCCTGGAAAAGAAAGGGAAAGTGATGGGGGATCTCGATCAACTGATCGCTGCACATGCTATCAGTCGGGGAACAACGATCGTTACTAACGATCGTGCATTCAGAATGGTGCAGGAGCTTGCCGTCGAGGACTGGACGACAACGTTGTGATCCCTGATGCCCGGTGGTGCAGCGCCACCCGGCCATACCCGCATATAACCGATCCTTCTTATTGATTCTTTTTCGGTTTTTATTTCACCGCCTCGTTGTCGATATAGTCACTACAACATTCAGCAAAAGGAACTGTCTTGTGAAACGTCGATTGGGTGCTCTGGTACTGGCTGGCCTACTGCTGGCCGGGTGCGATCAAAGTGGCAGCGATGCCAAACACATTAAAGTCGGCGTCATCAACGGCGCCGAGCAGGACGTGGCGGAAGTCGCCAAAAAGGTGGCGAAAGAGAAATATGGCCTGGACGTGGAGCTGGTGGGCTTCAGCGGCTCGCTGTTGCCTAACGATGCCACCAACCAGGGGGAACTGGATGCCAACGTCTTCCAGCATCGCCCGTTCCTTGCAGAGGATAATAAGGCGCATGGCTACAAGCTGGTGGCCGTGGCGAACACCTTTGTCTTCCCGATGGCCGGCTATTCCCGCAAAATCAAATCCGTGTCTGGCCTGAAGGACGGCGCAACCATTGCCATTCCAAACGACCCGACCAACCTTGGCCGCGCGCTGTTGCTGCTGCAAAAAGAGAAGCTCATCACCCTGAAGCCAGATACCGGGCTGCTGCCGACGGCGCTGGATATTACCGCCAACCCTAAGCAGCTGAAAATCATGGAGCTCGAAGGGGCGCAGCTGCCGCGCGTGCTGGACGACCCGAAAGTGGATGTCGCCATCATCAGCACCACCTATATCCAGCAAACCGGGCTGTCGCCGGTGCATGACAGCGTCTTTATCGAAGACAAAAATTCGCCGTACGTGAACATCGTGGTGACGCGCGAAGACAACAAAGACGCGGAGAACGTGAAGGAATTTATCCAGTCGTATCAGTCGCCTGAAGTGGCGAAAGCGGCGGAGACGATCTTTAATGGCGGGGCGGTGCCGGGCTGGTAAAAGTACCCGCATAAAGCACGGTGACGTAAATTGGCCCGATTTCATCGGTAATCGCTCTTTAACCCACAGCGTGCCGCGCGACGGCTGGCTATCCTCCTTATCACACCAATCGGAGGATAGCCCATGAACATCACCCACATTCGCAACGCCACCCAGCTGATTACCTACGCCGGAAAACGTTTTTTAATCGACCCTATGCTGGCTCCGCAGGGCGCTTATCCGGGCTTCCCCGGCACGGCCCATGCCGAACGCCGTAACCCGACGGTCGAACTCCCCGTAGACGTCAACACGCTGCTGGACGCCGATGCGGTGATCGTCACCCATACCCATGACGATCACTGGGATCGCGCCGCGGCGGAGCTGATCGCCAAAGATAAACCGATCTACGTGCAAAACGAGCGTGATGCCGCGCTGCTGCGCAGCCAGGGGTTTAGCAACCTGACGGTCATGACTGACGCAACCACCTTTGGTGATATCCGGATAGCGAAAACCCACGGCGGTCAGCACGGTACCGATCGCGCATACGCCGTGCCCGAACTGGCGGAGCGGCTGGGCGAGGCCTGTGGCGTGGTGCTGCGTCATCCTGATGAGAAGACGCTCTACCTTGCCGGGGATACCGTCTGGCGTGACGAGGTGGCGGCCGATCTGCAAAAGCACCAGCCGGACGTGGTGGTGCTGAACGCTGGCTATGCCCACGTCATTGGTTTTGGGCCCATTATTATGGGGCAGGAAGATGTGCTTAACGTTCATTTCCTGCTGCCGCAGGCCAACATTGTGGCGAGCCATATGGAGGCCATTAACCACTGCCTGTTGACCCGCAGCGCGCTGCGTGAGTACGTAGAAGCCAACCAGGTGAGTGACGCGGTGAGTATTCCTGAGGATGGCGAAACCGTTATATTCTGAGTGTCTAAAGGGGAAAGGAGAGACAAATGTCGCTAGTCAACGTCGCGATTGTCGCAGTAGACGGGTTCAGCCCGTTCCACTACTCCGTTCCCTGCATTCTGTTTGGCGACTCGGTCTCCGGAGAAAAGCGCTTTAACGTGACGATCTGCGCCGAAACGCCAGGGTTCCTCACCTCAAAAGACGGATTTGCCCTCAACGCCACGCAGGATTTTACCGCCATTGGGCAGGCCGATATTGTTGTCGTTCCCTACTGGCAGCACGTTCTTGAACGCCCGCCCCAGACGCTGCTCGACAGCCTGGTACAGGCGAGGGACCACGGTGCGGAAATCGTCGGGCTGTGTCTGGGGGCGTTTGTGCTGGCCTGGGCGGGGATCCTCGACGGCAAACGCGCGGCCACCCACTGGGAGTTCGAACGTCAATTTCAGTCGCTCTTCCCGAACGTTCAGCTGGATATTAATGCCCTTTACGTGGATGACGGCAATATCATTACCTCTGCCGGGACTGCCGCCGCGCTGGACTGCTGCCTGTATATCATTCGCCAGCGCTTTGGCAGCGTGGTTGCTAACCAGATTGCCCGCCGGATGATTGTTCCGCCCCACCGCGAGGGCGGGCAGGCGCAGTTCATCGCCCAGCCGGTGCCTAAAGATACCCGCGACGGACGCATTAACTGCCTGATCGACTACCTGCAGCAGCACATCACCGAACAACATAGTCTGGACTCGCTGGCTGAGGTGGTCTCGATGAGCCGCCGCACCCTGACCCGTCACTTTGTGAACGCTACAGGGATGAGCGTCGCCGACTGGCTGACCGCCGAACGCCTGCGGCGCAGCCAAATCCTGCTGGAAGCCGGAAATATGCCGATTGAACGCGTGGCTGAGCTGGTGGGATTTAATTCCGCCGTCACCTGGCGACAGCAGTTTAAGGCGCGTTTTGGGGTGAGTCCGGCGGAGTGGCGAAAGACGTTTCGGCTTCATGCCTAGTGTATTACGGCTAACTCAAGATTTAAGGGTGAGTTAAATCCTTTCTTATTTTCTCTTAATATCCTTCTCACTCTTCTGAAATAACTATTAATTTTAGGAGCCTTAATTCAAATTAGATATACTCGCTTTAAGAAAACTCTTATATTACAAAAATAATCATTGCGGACATGTTTGTGGCATGGATGAATAGCGCCGAAATAAAAATTAGAATAATTTCATTAGTAAATTATGCTGTTGCTATCTTATTGTTTTCGCTTTTTTCAGCGAGGGTGAGTGCTGCACCTTTATCGCCAGCCGATCGCGATTCCATTCAACAGCAACAGCAGCAGCTTTTATTACAGAACCAGCAACAGCGTGAGGAGCTGGAGCGCAGTATTCCTCGCCCTGCGCCTGCCAGACCGCTGCCTGTTACCGGCTCCGGGCCCTGTTTCACTATTCATACCATTACCCTTTCCGGTGCGACCTTAATCTCCCCGAAAAACCGGCAGACCCTTGTCGCGCCGTGGCAGGGCCGCTGTCTGGATATGGCGAAAATAACGGAACTTCTTGCCCATATTTCTGACTGGTATATCAGCCGGGGATATATCACCAGCCGCGCTTTTCTTACCGAGCAGGATCTCTCCGGCGGTCAGCTGAATATTGTTGTGCTGGAAGGCAGACTGGAAGCGATCCGTCTGGAAGGCGAAACGCCGCGCATGCTAAAAATGGCGTTTCCGGGACGGGTGGGCGGCATCCTTAATTTACGCGACATCGAACAGGGCATGGAGCAAATTAACCGTTTGCGTACCGACCCGGTTCAGATTGAAATTCTTCCGGGAACGCAGGCCGGATATTCCATCGTTAATCTTACGGCAAAGCCGGAATTTCCCTTAAGTGCATCGGTAAGCCTGGATAATAGCGGGCAGAAGAGTACCGGCGAAGATCAGCTGAGCGGCGTGCTCAC
This sequence comes from Enterobacter roggenkampii, assembly GCF_001729805.1. Classification (NCBI taxonomy): domain Bacteria; kingdom Pseudomonadati; phylum Pseudomonadota; class Gammaproteobacteria; order Enterobacterales; family Enterobacteriaceae; genus Enterobacter; species Enterobacter roggenkampii. Next base: position 56,848 of record NZ_CP017184.1, read on the forward strand.
CGCCAATAATATGCTGGGGCTGGCGGATAAATGGTTTGTCAGCGGCGGGCGCAGCAGCGATTTTGCCAGCGCGTACGATGCGCAGAATTTCCAGGCGGGCGTCAGCGTGCCGTTTGGCTACGGATTACTGGACTACAGCTACGCCTGGAGTAACTACCGGACCACCATCAGTAACCAGGGATTCAACTGGCTCTCCACGGGCGATACCAAAACCCACCGCCTTAACGCGTCCTGGGTGGTCTTCCGCAACGGGGAGGTGAAAACCGGCATTGCGGCAGGCGTGGTTCAGCGATCCAGCCGCAACTGGCTCAACGACGCGCCGCTTCAGAGCAGCACGCGCAACCTCTCCAGCCTGATTCTGGGCATTACGCACACGCAAAAAATGCTGGGCGGCGTGGCGACCTTCAACCCGACCTGGAGCCACGGCATGCCGTGGTTCAATGCCGAAACCGACGAAGATAAGTCCGGGGATATGCCGCGCGCGGAATTCCGTAAATGGAGCCTGAACGCCAGCTTCCAGCGTCCGATAGCCCGTAACGCCTGGTGGCTGACCAGCGCCTACGGCCAGTGGTCGCCCGACCGGCTGTACGGCTCCGAGCGCCTGACGCTCGGCGGCGAAAGCTCCGTGCGCGGTTTTAAAGAGCAGTACCTGTCCGGGGACAACGGCGGCTACTGGCGCAACGAGCTGGGATATTCCCTCTTCACCCTTCCGGTGATTGGCGCGGTGAGCGCAACGGTCGCCGTTGACGGCGGCTGGCTGGAAAAAGACCGTCAGGACCGCTTTGCCTCCGGCACGTTGTGGGGCGCTTCGGTGGGACTGAACAGCGCAGGGCGCGGGTACAGCAGCCAGATTTCGGTCGGTACGCCCCTGCACTACCCCGACTGGCTCGGCCCGGATCATGTGAGCGTTAACTGGCGCATTGCCTTCATGCTTTAAGAGACTCTACGACTATGGATACCCGTCACCCACCCGTTCGTTTCTCGCAGCGTCTGATCAGCTGGATTGTCTGCGGTTTGATGGTCTGGCAGCCGATGGCACCTGCCGTCGCGGCGGCGCTTACGCCGACCGGGCAGACCACGGTCGATCGGGCGGGGAACGGGGTGCCGGTCGTCAACATCGCCACGCCCAACGGGGCGGGTATCTCGCATAACCAGTTCGGTGAGTATAACGTCGGCAAAGAGGGGCTTATCCTCAACAACGGCACGGACCGTTTAACCCGGACCCAGCTGGGCGGGCTTATCCAGAACAACCCCAACCTGCAGGCCGGGCGGGAAGCGAAAGGCATTATCAACGAAGTCACGGGCGCCAGCCGCTCGCAGCTGCAGGGCTATACGGAAGTCGCCGGTAAAGCAGCAAACGTCATGGTGGCCAACCCGTACGGCATTACCTGTAACGGGTGCGGATTTATCAACACCCCGAACGTCACCCTGACCACGGGGAAACCGCAGTTCGACGCCAGCGGTAACCTGCAGGCGCTGGAAGTGACGAAAGGCGCCATCACGGTTGAAGGCCAGGGGCTGGATGCCAGCAAGAGCGACGCGCTGTCGATTATTGCGCGCGCGACGGAAGTGAACGCCGCGATACATGCGAACGACCTGAAGGTGACGGCAGGGGCGAACCGCGTGGGCACGGACGGCAGCGTCAGGCCGATTGCCGGTGAGGGCGCCGCGCCCGTGGTGGCCGTGGATACCGGCGCGCTCGGCGGGATGTATGCGAACCGTATCCGCCTGGTCTCCAGCGAGACGGGCGTGGGGGTGAACCTCGGCAACCTCACCGCGCGCCAGGGCGATATTCAGCTGGACGCGGGCGGGAAACTGACGGTCACGAACAGCCTGGCCAGCGGCTCGATTACCGCGAACGGCGCGGGAGTGGTCCTCAACGGCAGCCATCAGGCCGGTGGCGCGCTGAATGTGGCCAGCTCGCAGGATGTGGAACTCAATAACAGCACGCTCGCCAGCCAGGGCGATATGCGCCTTTCCGCTACGGGGAAAGTGCAGACGACGGGCGGCGGGACAAACAGCGCGGGCGCGCTGTCGGTGAGCAGCGGGCAGGGGATGACGCTCAGCAATACCGCCCTGGTCTCCCGCGGCGCGGCGACGCTGGACAGTAAAGCTACCCTGACCGTCAACGGCGGCGGCGTGTCGGCTCAGGGCGGGGCGCTAACCGTCACGAGCAAACAGGGAATGGCGCTTGCGGATGCGACGCTGACGGGTCAGGCCGACACCACGCTGTCCACCGACGGCAGCCTGACGCAGCGCGGCGGCAGCGTCACCAGCAAAGGCGCGCTCAGCGTGACGGCCGGGAAAGATATCACGCTGACGAATACCCGCAGCGGTAGCGATACCCGCGCGACCCTCAGCAGCGGCGGCACGCTGTCATCCACGGCCAGTGCGGTCTCGGCAGGAGAGAATCTGGCCCTGAGCGGCGGGCAGCTGGTGCTGGACGGCCAGAGCCGGGCCGATGCCACGGGCGATGTCCGCCTGACGGGCAGCGCCGTCAGTAATCAGGGGCAGGTGAATGCGGGGCGTGACATTGCCCTCTCCGGCGACAGGGTGTCCAGCAGCGGCCAGCTGGCGGCGAAAGGCCACCTTGACGTGAACGCAGGAGAGCTGACAAACGGCGGCACGGTGCAGGGTAACGACGTCACCCTGAAGGGGCAGACGGTCACTAACAGCGGTACCCTGCAGAGCGCCGGCAACCTGGCGCTGAGCGTTGATACCCTGGAGCAGCGGGGCACGCTGAGCGCGAAAGGCAATGCGAACGTCACGGCGCAGCAGGCCCTGCGTAACAGCGGCAGCCTGCTGGCTGATGGGGCGATGAGCGTGACGGCAGACGCGCTTGAGCAGAACGGCACCCTGTCCGGCGCGACGGCGCTGACGGCGCAGGCCGGCACCCTGACCAGCGGTCAGGCGTCCCGTACCACCAGCCAGGGCAATGTACAGATTTCCGCGACCCGCAGCGCCAGCCTGAACGGGCAGACGGACGCGGCGGGGGCCTTAACCGTCAGCACCGGCGACCTGACCACCGGCCGGGATGCGCATCTGCAGAGCGGGCAGGGGCTTACCCTGCAGGCGCAGAATGCCGCGCTGAACGGCACGCAGGCGGCGAAGGGTGCTCTGTCGGTGACGGCGGGCACGATTGCGCACGCCGGGAAATCCACCGGTAACGCGCTGAGTTTTAACGCAACCGGCGACCTGACCAGCGGCGGAGAGCTTACCGCCAGCGCCATCGCGCTCAGCGGACAGAACATCCTCCAGTCCGGCGTCGCAAAAGCGGATCGCATGACCCTGACGGCTCCTGACCGCATCACCAGCAGCGGTACGCTGGTTGCCGGTACGCTGGCGCTGGACGCTGCCTCGGTGGAGAACAGCGGGTTGCTGCAGGGGACCACCCTGCTCGGCCTGAAGACCGGGTCACTCACAAACCTCGCGGGCGGATCGGTCTACAGCACGCAGGATTTAACGCTGAACCTTCCGGTGCTGTCTAACAGCGGGCTTATCACCACCGACGGCACGCTGCGCCTCCGGGGCGACACGCTGACAAACCAGGGAGAAATCAACGGCGTCAGCCTGAGCAGCGACTACCTCAGCCTGACCAACACCGATACCGGACGCCTGCTGGCGGACGACCGGCTCACCCTTAACGGCACTGCGTTTGCTAACGCGGGCAATATTGCGGCCAGCGACCTGCACATCACGGCGAACAGCCTGCAAAACCAGGGCACCGTCGAGGGGGACTCGGCGCTGACGCTCGGCGTGGCAGACCTCACTAACCGTGGCGCGCTGCGCAGCAGCGGAACGCTGACGCTCGGCGGCGACACGCTGGTCAACAGCGGCGAGCTCAGCGCCACCACGCTGCTGCTGAACCTGACCCGACAGGCCAGCAACGATGCCGACGGGCGGGTGATTGCCCGGAACGGCCTGACGCTGACCACCGCCAGCCTGACGAACAGCGGGCTGATGGCCGGCACCGACGCGCAGTTTAACAGCGCGTCGGTGACCAACGGCGGCACGCTGCAGGGGACACATTCCCTCACGGCGACCGGGACACAGCTCAGCAACCAGCAGGCGGGCATGCTCCTCTCCGGCGGCGCGCTCGACCTGCACCACACCACCCTGAACAACGCCGGGCTGCTGCAGGGCAACACCCTGAACCTGGCCACCGGTGAGTGGATGAATACCGGTAACGCGCTGGGGGAAGCGGGCGTGACGGCGGCGGTAACCGGCACGCTGACCAACAGCGGTAAGGTGCTCAGCCAGCAGGCGCTGGACGTCCAGGCCGACAGGACCGATAACCGGGGCCAGCTGCTGGCGAAAGTGCTGACCCTGCGGGGCGACCTGCAGAACAGCGGCCTGCTTCAGGGCAGCAGCACGCTGGCCTGGTCCGGGAACACCTTCACGAACCAGCCTCAGGGCCAGGTGACGGGCGGCGAGACCCTGACGCTCAGCGGACAAACCCTCAGCAACGCGGGCAGCCTTCAGGGGCGCAGCGCGACGCTTGACGCCGTGAGCCTGAACAACCAGGGCAGCGTTCAGACGCTGGATGCCCTGACGCTTTCCGCGACCGGCAGGCTGGATAACACGGGCGCCCTGCTCAGCCAGAACCTGTTCACGCTGACGGCGGCGCAGCTGTTCAACGACGGCCAGCTGGCCGGGAAAGCCCTCACGGTGAAGGCTGCGCAGCTGAACAACACCGGGATCCTTCAGGGTAACGACACGCTGGCGCTGACCACCCGCGCGCTGAGCAACGGTGCCACCGGTCAGCTGGTGAGCGGCAGTCCTCTGAACGTATCCCTCGACACGCTCGATAACGCCGGCCTGCTGCTGGTGAAGGGCGGGTTCACCCTGCGGGGCAGCGACCTGACGAACCGGGGCGATATTCAGGCGCAGAGCCTGGATTTGGGCCTGAGCAATGCCCTGACCAACACGGGGAACATCATTGCCACCGACAATGCCGCGCTTAACGCGACGACGCTGACCAGCAGCGGCACGGTGGCGGGCAAAACGCTGACAGCAGGCGGTACTGAGCTGCGCAACAGCGGCCTGATGCAGGGCAGCAACGCGGTTAACGCCACCGCCGACCGCTTTATCAACGAGCTGAACGGTAAATGGCTCTCCGGCGGCGGCTTTACGCTGGCGGGCGGACAGCTGACGAACGCCGGTACGCTGCAGGGCGCCACGCTGGGCATGACCGGCACCACCCTCACCAACAGCGGCACGGTGAACGGGCAGACGGGACTCAGCGGCACGCTCAGCGGGGCGTTAACGAATACCGGGCTGCTGCAGAGCGGCGGCGCGACCGCCTTCACCGCGGATACCCTGGCGAACCCGGGGCGCATCACGGGCGGTACGCTGTCCCTCACCGCCCGCGATATGAACAACGGCGGGCTGATGCAGGGAACGAACGGCCTGGCGCTCACCGGCACCACGCTGACCACGGGCGCGACCTCGCGCACCCTCTCCGGCGGCATGCTGACGCTGGATGCAGGCCAGCTGACCACGCAGGGCACGCTGCAGGGGAACGGCGCGGACATCCGCGCCAGCGACTGGACGCACGGCGGGTCTCTGCTCAGCCAGGGAACGCTGACGGCCACGACCGGCGGCACGCTGACCTCAGCCGGCTCGCTGATGAGCCAGGGCCGGGCGGATATCACCGCCCAGACGCTGGATAACCGCGGGCAGCTCCTCAGCGAGGGCGATGTGACGCTCGGCGGCAGCACGCTTAAAAACAGCGGTACCGTGCAGGGGAACACCCTCTCGCTGCGTCAAAGCAGCATTAACAACCAGGGCACCCTGACCGGTCTGCAGAGCCTGACCGTTCAGGGTCAGCAGCGGCTGATGGCGCGCATGGCGATGGCCGCGCCGCAGCAGGAGCTGATGAACGGCGCAGGCGGCAAGCTTCTCACCCAGGGTACTCTGACGATTGCGTCCGGGGCTGTGACCAACGCCGGCAGCTGGCAGGCACAGAATATTCTGCTTAACGCCCGGTCGCTCACCAACAGCGGCGCGGTGCAGAGCGCCGGTGCGCTGCAGATGACGCTGGCCGATACGCTCACCGGAACCGCAGGCAGCAGGATCACCGCGCTGGGTGCGGCGACGCTGCAGGCCGCGACGCTGGCGAACCAGGGGCAGTGGGCGGCGAAAAACCTGACGCTGACAGGCGGTACGCTCAGCAACAGCGGCGCCATCAGCGGCGTGAATGGTCTGACCCTCAGCCAGACCGGCGCGGTCAGCCAGCAGTCTGGCGGCACCCTGCTGTCCGGCGGGGCGCTGAACATCACGGCGGCCTCCGTCACCAGCGACGGCAAAATGCAGGGGGGCACGCTCGGCATCACCACCGGGGCGCTCACCAACAACGGACGTCTGCAGGGCGATAACGGCGCGACGCTGGCCCTCAGCGGGACGCTGACCAACAACAGCGGAGGCGAAATCGTCAGCCGCGATGCGCTGACGCTGACCACGCCCGCGCTGTTTAACTACGGCCTGATCCAGGGTGGCGGCGAGACGCGCGTGACCGCCTCCTCGCAGGCGCGTAACGACGGCAGGCTGCTCTCCGGCGCGCGCCTGACGCTCGGCACGCCGCAGTTCACCGGCACCGGCTGGCTGCAGGCCACCGACCTGATCCTCAATGCGGCAAACGCCACCAACGGCGGCACGTGGGTGGCCGATCGCGCCACCCTGACCGGCACCAATTTCGCCAGCCAGGGCACCACCCAGGCGGGACAGCTGACGGTTAACTACAGCCAGCTGAACAACAGCGGCACGCTGCTCGGCAACACGCAGCTGAATATTGGTGCGGACCAGGTAACCCAGAGCGCGGGCGGCAAGCTGCTGAGCGGCGGCAACCTGTGGCTGCAGAGCCGGGGGCTGGACCTGACCGGCCAGCTGGTGTCCCTGGGGGACTTAACGCTGCAGCTGACGAACGCGTTTACCAGCCGGACTGCCGTGGCGGCAGGCAGAACCCTGACTATCAACAGCGGCGGCGACATCGATAACCGCAGCGTGCTGCAGGGGCAGGCGGTCAACCTGAGTGCGGGCGGGCAGCTCAGCAACAACGGACAAATCACCACCGGCGGCGGCGCGAGTACGCTTTCCGGCAGCAGCGTGGCGCTGAATGCCGCGGGTTCGGTGCAGGGCGGAGGTGACATCACCGTGGCCAGCCGGAGCAACATTACCGTGGACGGCTTCACCGGCACGCGCGGCTCGCTGACCCTGAGCGCGCCGGGCGCCATCGTCAACACCGCGCTGCTGTACGCGGCGAATAACCTGGCGCTGTTTGCCGACAGCATCACCAACCAGCGCGGCGACATCATGGCGGGAAACAACCTGTGGATGCAGCGGGATGCGGCAGGGAATGCGAACAGCCAGGTGGTGAATACGTCGGGGAATATTGAGACGCAGGGTGGCGATATTACGGTTAATACTGGACGCTTAATCAACCAATGGCTAAGTATTACCAAGGGCGAAACTCAAAAAGAAGATATAAAGAATACCTTCCCGGAATTCGCTTGGAGTATTCCTGGTGCTGTTAATATCCCATTGTCTTTCTTTTCTTCAGATGAAGTTAGGTATGTCAATGTAAGTAAACCACTCGACTTTGGAATGCAAGAAGAAAAAGCAAAACCATATTCATATTTTGTCTTGGTCAATCCTACAAAAGAAAAAGAAATTGCTGTTTCAAAAATCACCTATTCAACAGTAGCGACTGGAAATGCTGGGCGCATAGTTTCTGGCCGAGATATCAATGGAGAGATAGGAACTTTAGATAACTTGGGTAGCTATATACTGGCAGGGCGAGATGTTTCAATCTCCGGTAAAGTTCTTAATAATCAATCATATCAGTCTGGGGTTCAGACGGTTTACCAGCGTTTTACACCCGATGCTGGGTTAATTTCTAATAACACAATTGATCCTGTTTATATTGAAAAGTTAGGTATTACCTTTAGCGCTACACCGCTTTATAATATACCTGACTTATACGGCTCGCTTGCCTACCATCCTACCGAAGAATATAGAACAGATTTATCCTCCTCTTTAAGAGGAGTACTACAGGGTAATGGAAATGTTGTGCTTAATTTTGGCAGTGTTACTAATAATAGTGATTCGACAGACGTTCGAGGAACTATTTCACCTACTTTCACACCACCTACTCTGCAATCGATTGATTTACTCAGTACACCTGCAGCTTCAAAAGCGTTAGATCTTGTTTCTGTAGAAAATAATATGACTGCCATGCCAGATTGGCAAGATCTGTTACAGGATAGCTTAAAACAGTTCAATGGTAGTGGTCCGATCGAAACGAATAGATCTGAAAATGCATCACTCAGTATGATTTCCACTACGCAGAAAGGTGACGCTAACCTCGGGATACTCGGGGCGCTGACGGAGGCGGGGATTACCACCACTGAACTCAGCTCCATCAAAGGCAGCGTCAGCAAGCAATATGAGGTCCAGCGCGTCGATACCAGCGCTTACCCGCTGCCGTCGGGCAACAACGGCTATTTCGTCTTCTCCGATAACCCGAAAAGCCCGTACCTGATCAGCATCAACCCGAAACTGAACGGTCTCGGACAGCTTGATCCCGCCCTGTTTGCCGACCTGAACGCAATGCTCGGGGTCAAACCGTCGTCCACGGTACCGCAGGAGACGCGGCTGGCGTTTACCGACGAGAAGCAGTTCCTCGGCTCGTCCTACATGCTCGGCCGCCTCAACCTGAACCCGGATTACGACTACCGCTTCCTCGGCGATGCGGCGTTCGATACCCGCTATGTCTCCAACGTGGTGCTCAACCAGACCGGTAACCGCTACCTGAACGGCATCGGCTCCGATCTGGATCAGATGCGCTATCTGATGGACAACGCCGCGGCGGCGCAGCAGTCGCTGGGCCTGCAGTTTGGCGTCTCGCTGACCGCCGATCAGATTGCCGCGCTCGACCACAGCCTGCTGTGGTGGGAGAAAGCCACCGTCAACGGCGAAACCGTGATGGTACCGAAACTCTACCTGTCGCCGAAGGACGTCACCGTCAATAACGGCAGCGTAATCGCGGGTAACAACGTCACCCTGAAGGGCGGCGACATCACCAACGGCGGCAGCTCGCTGCTGGCGAAAAACAGCCTGACGCTCGACAGCCAGAACAGCATCAGCAACCTCAACAACGGCCTGATGAAAGCGGGTGGCGACCTGAACCTGAGCGCCATCGGCGATATCAATAATATTGGTTCTGCTATTTACGGGAAAACAGTAGCGCTAGAAACGATAAATGGCGATATCAATAACATAACGCTCTTAGAGCAAATAAATAGAAATGCAAAGAATAAGTATGGCTTTTTAACTAGCAATCATTCAGAAGCAGGTGAATTATCTTCGATCATCGCCGAAGATACGCTGAGTGTTGATTCAGGAAAGAACATTACGCTCACTGGAGCCAAGCTTGAATCCGGTGGTGACATTTTACTTAATGCTTGGGGCGATGTTTTCGTCAATGCAAACATAGTTAAAAATGAACTTGCATCAAACCATTCGAATATTAGACGTAGTTCAGTATATTGGCAAAGTAGTGTTGTTAACGCCGGAGGAGACGTTATCACGTATGCAAGGAACGACGTTAATATTAATGCCAGCGATCTAAATAGTAGTGGTAGTGTCACTTTGAGTGCAGGAAAAAATATTAACCTGAACTCTGAACTATCCAACAATGATGATCGTTTGATGCAGAAGGAATCTCACAGCACCGGGCTCGACCGCACCACGATTTCCGCAGGCGATAACCTGGTGCTGAAGGCCGGGCAGGATATCAACGCTCAGGCCGCCGCGCTGGCAGCGGAGAAAAGCGTCGGGCTGCAAGCGGGTCGCGACGTGAATCTGGCGGCGGAAGAGACCACGCAGGGCGATAGCTATAAGTCAGGCAAGAAAACCGTCATCAACGAATCGGTACGCCAGCAGGGAACCGAGATCGCCAGCGGGGCGAATACCCAGATCCTCGCGGGGCGCGATGTCACCACCGAAGCCGCGCAGGTAACGGCGAAGGGCGATATCGGCGTGGCGGCGGGCCGCGACGTCACTCTCAATACCGCAACCGAAAGCGATTATCACTACAAAGAGCAGACCAAAACCAAAAAAGGGTTCCTGAGCAAGAAAACCACCCACACCATCGAGGAGAACAGCGCGACGCGTGAATCCGGCTCATTGCTGAGCGGCGATAACGTGCAGGTGGTGGCGGGCAATAACCTGCTGGTGAACGGTTCCGCCGTGGCGGGCGATGGCGACGTGAAGCTTAAGGCGGGCAACAACGTCGATATCGTGGCGGCCACGAACAGCGATACCTCCTGGCGCTTTAAGGAAGAGAAAAAATCCGGCCTGATGGGCTCGGGCGGGATTGGTTTCACCATCGGCAGCAGCAAAAGTACCCAGGATCTCCGTGAGAAGGGCACCACCCAGAGCCAGAGCTTCAGTACGGTGGGCTCGACGGGGGGGAGCGTTGATATTGCCGCCGGTAATCAGCTGCATGTCGGCGGCGCGGATCTGGTGGCTGGCAAAAATATGGCGCTCACCGGCGACAGCGTGACGATCGAGCCGGGTCACGACAGGCTCACCAGCGATCAAACCTTCAAGCAGAAAAGCAGTGGCCTGACGATTGCCCTCTCCGGCGCAGTGGGTGACGCGGTGAACACTGCGGCCAGCACGGCAATGGCGGTGAAAGACCAGAGCGATGGCCGTCTCGCCGCACTGCAGGCGACCAAAGCGGCACTGTCGGGTGTTCAGGCCGTGCAGGCCAACCGTCTCGCTGAAGCGGCTAACGGCAGCGATCCCACCAACAATGGCGCGTTCGGCGTGATGGCCTCCATTGGCGGACAGTCCTCTAAATCCACCTCACACTCGGAGCAGGACAAAACGACCGGCAGCACGCTGAATGCCGGGGGTAACCTCGCCATCACGGCGACAGGTCAGGGCAACGCTGCCAAAAGCGGTGATATTACCGTGGCGGGCAGCCAGCTGAAGGCTGGCAAGGATCTGACGCTCAATGCGGCTCAGGATATCAACCTGACGAGTGCAGCCGACACCAACAAACTGACGGGCAGTAACTCCAGCAAGGGTGGCTCAATCGGGATCGGTATTACCGCCGGTCCGAATGGCGCGGGCATCACCGTCTCTGCCAGCGTAAACGCCGCCAGAGGCAGCGAAAAAGGCAATGGAACCTCCTGGAACGAAACGACGCTGGATGCCGGACAGAACGTCAACCTGACCAGCGGCCGCGATACGGTACTTAAAGGCGCGCAGGTCAACGGCGATAAGGTCACGGCGGATGTCGGGCGCGACCTGACCCTCAGCAGCCTGCAGGATAGCGACAAATACAACAGCAAACAGCAGAGTATGAATGCGGGTGCAAGCTACACCTGGGGAGCGGGCAGCGGTAGCGGCAGCTTTAGCATCAGCCGCGACAAGATGAAGAGCAACTACGACTCGGTCCAGGAGCAGACCGGGATCTTCGCTGGCAAAGGCGGCTTTGATATTAACGTTGGCAACCATACGCAGCTGGACGGTGCGGTGATTGCCAGCCGTGCTGATGCAGACAAAAACCGCCTTGAGACCGGTACGCTGGGCTTTACGGACATCAACAATAAGGCGGAGTATAAGGTTGAACATCAGGGTGTCGGCTTCAGCAGCGGCGCCGGGGTTGCGGGTAATCTGGTTAGCAACATGGCCAGCACAATGCTGGCAGGAATGGGCGGCAGCGGCCATGCTGAAGGGACCACGCAATCAGCGGTAGCCGACGGTGCTATCATTGTTCGCGACCAGGCTAACCAGAAGCAGGACGTCAGCACGCTCAGCCGTGACACTGACCATGCCAACGGCAGCATCGACCCGATCTTTAACAAAGAGAAAGAGCAGAAACGCCTGCAAACCGCGCAAATGATTGGCGAGATCGGCAATCAGGTTGCGGATATTGCGCGCACTAACGGCAAGATTGCGGCCACGGAAGCGGCCAACGAGAAGATGAAAACCGCTGGGAGCGATGCGCGTAACGCCGCCATCAGCCAGCTGAAAAAAGACGGTAAAGAGGTTACCGATCAGGCGATTCATGACCAGATGTACCAGACCTTCTATAACGAAGCGTTTAACCAGTCTGGCATGGGAACGGGGCAGAGCACCCAGCGCGCCATCACGGCAGCAACGGCGGCCATTCAGGCGCTGGCAGGTGGTGACATTAAAGCTGCGATTGCGGGCGGTGCCGCGCCGTATATCGCCAATGCCATCGCGAATGCCATCCCGGAGAAGGATCTTAAGGGACGCGTGCTGGCCCATGCGGTTGTCAACGCCGCACTTGCAGCCGCTTCCGGCAGAGATGCGGCGTCGGCCGCAGCCGGTGCAGCGGTGGGTGAGCTTGTTGGCAAAATTGCGGTAGACAAGCTGGCCGGTAAGATTGCGGTTGACGGTTTTGGCAAACAGGTCAGCGAACTGAGCGAGGAAGAAAAACAGACGGTATCTGCGCTGGCGACACTGGCTTCTGGCCTGGCTGGCGGGCTTGTCGGAGACAGCAGTGCGAACGCGGTAGCGGCGGCTCAGGCGGGCAAGACGACGGCTGAGAATAACTCGATGGCCGGGGATAAAGGCCGGGAGTCGCTTAAAGAGAGCAAGGAATGGTGGAAGGACCAGATCAGGGACAAGCTGGGTAAGAACACCGTTTCCCAGATTGCGAATGGTCTGGTCAATGTTGCTGCTGAAACCGGCGACTTAGCCGTGCTGGGCGGCGATACAGCGTTTGATATGGTAGCAGCGTTAACCGCCTGTGCGACAGGGGATAGCTACTGTAGCCAGGCGCAGAGTGATATTGCGAAGAAAGATGCAGCAGCAGCGAAAGTACTGGATAGCATCATGAATGGTGATGCGTGGGAAGGCATCAAGACGACTGTTGTGAAAGCCTGGAATGGTGACCAGAAAGCGCTGGAGAATGTTGCAGGGGTATTATCTGGCGCTTTGATACCGGCGAAGCTTCTTCCTTCAGGAAGCTCGACGGCAAAAGTTATTGTTAAGCCCGTTGCACCCAAGGGCGGAGCCGGTGGAAACTGGAATGTGCTGGATGAAATAGTCGATCCAAATGTGGTGAAACAATCAACGCCAACGGGTTGTGGCGGTGCTTGCGGTGAAATGATGCTGAAAGATAGGAATATCTTTGTTGATCAAACTCAAATAGGTACTGGACTGAAAAGCCCTGAACAGTTAGCTAGAGATTTGGCTAAAAATAGTGGAAGTAGCTGGAGTGGAGGATTTGTTGGTTTTGAAGCCTATGATGCTTTGAACAAAACAGGTTCATGGAGTGCAATGATGTGGGATCAGGGTAGCAAAATTGGGCATTGGGTTGTTGTTAAGGGTACAGATAGTAAAGGAAATGTATCTATCTATGATCCGTGGAAAGGAACCAGTTATAAAATGACAGATAAAGAGTTTAAAGGAACCTGGAATGGAAACGCCGTCTTCAACCAGTAATTCATTATATATAAATGATATTTTATATTCGGAAGAGGATAGGAAAGTCATTTTGTATTTTAACTGCATTGATAATAAAGAAATTTTCTCAGCAGAAGTGAAAAAAGTTGGGGAGATAAAGGTGGTCAGTTCTGACGAGTTGCACTCGTTCTTAATGAAGTTTATGCCTTATGAATCTTCAATTTTTAATAAGTTGCATAAAATAATATGGGATTACATTGAAGGCAGGAAAGTAACCTTCCCGATCCAATTAGTTCCCTGAATAGCAGTAAGATCTCGGCCACATCGCCGGGTATGTTATTACAACCAGTCGTGGGGATTATCCTGTGATCGCTTGCTAGGAAATATTTTGGTCAACTAGCAAAATACACATCAGGACAAAACGTTCTTGTGCCGGAAGTACAGCAGGCGAAACAAATTGTAAGTCACTGAAATAAAATGAAAAATCATGTGTATCGCAGCAATGTGCACCGGAACGAGTTGTTGAGAATAACTATCTTAGCAACCAACAACGTTCTGAGCGGGATAAAGAGTTTGATGCCTGTAAAGGTAACACCTCATGTCAGTTGAAAGTCGGTGCTAAATGGGATGCTATTGATATCGGGCAGGAGGCCGCCTACGGGGCTGGTATGCTGGTTGGTGTTCCTCAGGGGATTAGTGATTCCGTCGAGAGTTTATCGAAAGCCGTCACAAATCCTGCCGCCACTTATGATGCGATTAAGCAATTAATCACGAGCGACGACATGTCCAGTACGATGTCGGATGCCGTTAAACAAAGTTATATTGATCGTATCAATCTGATGGAATCAGAGTATCAGAGGGCAGGTGCGGGAGGTGCGTACAATGCAGGTCTTGAGGCGTGTAAACTCATGTCCGATCTCATTACTGCTGTCGCCGGTGGTGTTGGTGTTGCAAAAACAGGTACGGCTCTGACAGAGAAGATTGTTGCAAAAGTCACTTCCAAAGTAGACAAAGTTATTCCTGAAAATCCGTCGATCACATGGACTGCAGGCGATGGCGAGTATTCAGTAAAACCGGGTAAGGATATTAAAGATGTAGAGTATCCTGGCGGTCAGTATGGCGGAAATTCGCTGCCATATAAAACCAGTACAGAGAAGGGCATGACGACAATCACTTATCCTGATGGGATGAATATCAGAATTGATCAACCAAAACATCTGGCAACGGTTGATGGGTTTACGCAAAAGAGTGGGATCTCAGGTGGGCATAATGCTGATGCGTTTTATGATACCGTTAAAAAATATGGCGTAAAAATCGTAAGTGATAAACCTACAAAAGTTAAAGATATTTCTGAAGTTGAATACTTAGCTCCTACCAAAGATCGCGCGGGGAATTTAACTGGAGAATATAAACCAAGTCCAGTAAAGAAAACTATCTATGATCCGAAAATATATACTGGCAAAGTAATGTTAGATCTTGGGCAAGAGGCTGCAATGAAAGGGTAAAGAGATGCAATGCGCAATGGTCAGTCAGCATATGATGCTACAGCTGGCGGGTTGAATTTTAGAGTTTATCTCGAAAAAAAATACAGGTCGAGTCACAAACTTTCATCCCAAATAGGATTAAATGAATGAAATTTTTATTTGATTTACCTTATATAAAATCAGACCCTTACGTGGTTATAAAAACTTACTTCGACCTCATGTATAATGATGGTGTTTTCTTGATGTCTATTGAAAGTATTATTAAAAAGCATTCATTTATAAGAGATGGGGTTTACTGCTTCTTTCCTGATATGGAAAGTTATGACGAAAGTGAACATTTTGAAGGTGTTGAATTTGCTGTTGGTTATCCTCCCTCTGAAGCAGATACTACTATCGTTAGTGAAGGAATCTGCTATCACTACGTACGACTTGCAAGTGAAAAGTATTTGCTGCTTCACCCGGAAGATACGGAAAAGGTAAATAGCTTACTTGCTCGGCTACCTGTGTGAGTACAAATCCAGCCAACTGTCCGCGGGATTTTTTTGCTCTGCCTTTTTCACTTCCAGACAAGATGTGTTTTTGGAGTACCGCCGTCCGCGACGGTACTCCAAAACGGCCAGGTCACGCAATCCTAAAACATCAGATGGTGGAACCGTTTTTAGGCCTGTAAACGGTAGGGCGTACTTCGATAATTTGAGGTGATGAATGTAATATCTCTTGCTGGGAAACAAGCTCAATTAACCATTGATGAAAATGAGTTATTGATCCTGAATTCAGCTTTAAATGAAATCTGTAATGGTATCTCTGTTCCTGAATTTGAAACCAGGATTGGGGCTTCTAAAGAAGATGTCTGTGCCTTACTTAATGATATAGGCCAAATTTTAGCCAATATGATGGCTTGAGAAGATCCCAGCTCCTGCGGCGTTTTTTTGTTACGCAATACTGTTTGGAAATATCTGAACTCATCCCGGCAGGCTATTTTACGATAGCCTGCTTCTCACTGACCTGCTCCCCGTTGATGCCATTATGCCGGGCGTGGCATCTGCCGCAACTACGGGGAAAGGCTGGAACGTATGAGCGGCAATCAATATTGGGGCTGCGATTGGCAGTGCGATTAAAAGGGAAGACCCGAGTAACACTCTGATAAGTCGTGGATTTGGAAGTGCGGCTGGTAGTTTAGGAGCAAAAGTTTTTGGTTCATTGTCTCCAGTAGCTGATCAAGTGACAAAGGATGTTATTGGTGTAGTAACAGGTTCTACTGCTTTTGAATTTCCAGGAAAAGTGGTAAAAGATGAGTTAAACAAACGGGAGAAGAAGCAATGAGCATCTTCAGTAAGGTTGGTATCTTTTGGCTTCTTTTCTTGGTTATGTACTGTACAGTTTTAGTCACTATTGTTCTTTTCGCATGCCAGTTCGGAGTGTCAATAATTTTCTATTTTAACGATGGTGAATTCTTTTTTTCATGGAAAAAGGCATTACATATCGCATTAATAAAAGGGGGTATTACAGGATTAATATTAGGTGTAGGGGTGTGGTTAAAAAACAAACTGCATGAGTATCGCTGGAAAAATAGTCGCTGAGAATAGATAGTATGAGTGAGATGCGAAAAAACAGCCCGCGGGCCTCGGCAAATTACGGCTGCTAACAACAATAATGGAGCAGCAAAATCAACTAAAAAAACGGTTAATATTTTTTATTTTGCTGGCGCTGATTTTAACAATGGAGATTATTGCTTTGTTAACTTATTTTTTTCAAAGTCTGTCTCTATTTCATTCGTAATATTCCTTTTGAGATAAATATTTTTGACTTAGTGAGGGTTATTAAGGGTGCTTCATTTGGTGGACTTGTTGTTGGTATAGGTTGTTAGTATCTTTCTTTTAAAAAAATTAATTATTGCGGATGATGATTTACTCGGCGGTAGCGAAGATGTTCAGGCCGCGACGATACGCCAGCATGGCGTTGATATGGCGTCTTGTTCCGACAATCCGAGTGGGGTTGTATGTCAGAAAGCAATGAAGGACTAATCAAATGATTTATCTGTTGTTAGGAATTGCGCTGTTCGCATTTTTCATCGGAACTGTCGTGTTTGTCCGTTTTAGTAAAGTGACGGGAAGAAGCGTTCAGTCACCTCTTACCACGATGTTTTTCTTTGATGCGCTCTTTTTTGGTCTGGGTAGTAAGCGAGACATGAACATCGCAGCATCTTCATTTATCGTCTTTCTAGTCAGTATCTGGGGATTAACTTATTTAAAATTAAGCACCCATTTTTGGGGAAGTCGCGAAAGTTATTTTGGTTTTGCGATCGCCGGAATTTTATTTCTGATTATGCATTGCCGCTATTGTGCAAAAAATGTCGTTATCAAAAATGATGGCCTGGCCCCCATGAGAGAGTTGATTAATATCCGGCGATCCGGCCTTACCAGCCCCTTTATATGGTTAAGCAGGGCCGGGTATCTGGGGTTCTTTATTGGCATGCTTCACTGAAGCGAGATGCGAAAAAACAGCCTCCGTTCCCATTGAGACTACCCCAGCCTCTCCACCGCGTCTCCCCCTCCGCCATCGAAGCTGGTAAGGCAGATCTGCGAGTAGAGGCGGGTCTCGGCGATTAAGCTCGCGAGGGCGGGCAGCATCTGCGGGGGCAGGCTGTTTTCCGGTTAGTTCAACGCGATATTCAATTGATAAACTAAAAGTGGCTGAAATATTCTATTTCTACGACCTAAAAAGAGGTTAGCACCAACAACACGGGTGAGGCGACCACTGGTCGAATAAAGAGTTTGTCATGGGGTTTCAGTATCCGCAGAGCTTTCTGAATGTTATAGATGAAGACTATCTTATTGATCTGGAACCTTGGTGGTTCCTGTGCGAGTTCGAGGGATATTCTCAGCAGTGGTTTGATGAAATTAAAAAGCAATACCCGGAACGAAATTTGATACCATTTGCAAAAAAGAGTGACTCTGACGATGTTGCTTGTTTTGACGGCCACTCTATATCAGGCGATCCTAACGTTTACTATGTTCATGCTTTTGCATCACCGGGGTGGGCGGACCATGGTGCAGTAGCTAACTTTAGCGCGTGGTTTGCAGCTGCAGAGAATGAATCTGCTGTGTATAAATCAGGGCAGAGAACTTAAATTCATTAACCACACACTGCTATCGGGAAGATAAAAATTATAGCCCTGTTCGTACATTTGCAGGCCTTTCATATCAACCACTGTTTAGCCCTGTACCAGACTCGGGAAAGGTATATATTGATGATATTTTTGGTTCTCTGAGAAGGGCGTTTTCGATAATGCCGATAAAGATGATGTGAACAAAATGACAAAAAATAAACCTACTCTCGCCAGGTTATTGTTCAGCATTGCCTACCTGTTTGTTTGCTGCCTGGCGTTTTTCTCTCTGGCCCTGATTGTCGTTAAATTCATCATCAGCCATGACGTTGTTTTTGACCGGTCAGATATTAAGCAGGTTGTCGTTGTAAGCGCTATTGCAGCAACCGCGGCAGGCGTCAGATCGTGGCTATATGCCTTACTCGATGAGCGCAAGATACGAAAGAAGCCCCCGGAGTAATGTCGAGTTTGGGACTGTGTTTCTTTTTGTTGGGCTTCTAAGGAAGAGAATACGGCTTACCCCAGCCTCTCCACCCGTGTCTCCCCCTCCGTCATCGACAGCTGATACAGCGAAAACGATCGCTGCTTCTCAATCAACGTCGCCAGCTCCGGCGAGTGGCTGGTGAGCCAGATCTGCGAGTAGCGGCTGGCCTCGGCGATTAAGCTCGCCAGGGCGGGCAACATCTGTGGGTGCAGGCTGTTTTCCGGTTCGTTCAACGCGATAAACGCCGGTGGGCGCGGGCTGAGCAGCGCTACCGCCAGGCACAGAAAGCGCAGGGTGCCGTCGGAGAACTCCGCCGGTTCCAGCGGTCTGCTCAGCCCCTCGCGCTGCATCATCATGCGAAAACGTCCGCCGGTGTTGTCGCTGTAAAACACGCAGCCGGGGAAGGCCTGATCGAGGATGCGCATCAGCAGCAGCTCGTCGCCAATCTCGACGATGGTCTGAAACGCGGCCGCCAGGTTGGCGCCGTCGCTGGCCAGCACCGGGGAGCGAAAACCGACCTGCGGGGCGCGCATCGCCGAGCCGATTGATACAGAAAACTCATGATAAAAGCGCCAGTTACGCAGGGACTCGCGCATCTGCGACACTTCCGGGTAAAGGTGCGGTTCGCCGAGCTGTCCGAATACCGATTCGTTCTCGTACAGCGTGCCGCTGTGGGTCACCTTCTCGTGATGCACGTTGTTCAGAAACACGGCCTGATTCCTGCGCTTCATCAGCTGGGACGAGGGGCGTCGGTGCTGGCCGCTCAGCCAGAGAGATTCTTCCTTGATCACCGGGTCGAGCTGGAACTGCGACGGGTAAGGCAGCTTCTCCACAAACCCGACCTGCAGCTCGTATTCATAGGTCTCTGTTTCCACCGCGAGGTTCATCCGCCGCAGCTGGTCGCTACGGGTTTTACCTGCCCAGAACACCTTCAGAATGCCGCCCTCGTTCGCCAGCGCCTGGGAAAACTGCCCCTGCGCGGCGCTGTGCATAAGGTGTATCGCCTTGTAGATATTGGATTTCCCGGTGCCGTTCGGCCCGAAGACGATATTGAGCTGCTCAAGCTCCAGCGACATCTCGCGGATGGAGCGGTAGTTTTGGATGTGCAGGGTGTGGATCACAGGCAGGCCCCTTTTGCAGAATAAGCCTGTATATAATCACAGTCTTTGAGATGAAATGCAAAAAAGAGACGACAGTGAGGATGTCGTCTAAACGGGGTACTGCTTTGGGCCTCTACGGGTCAATGGGGCCTTCGCATTTTTTTCATCACTTGACTGCCAGACGCAGACCCAAATCATCAGGATAGGGATCAAAGTAGTTTTGCGTCATCAGATACCGGTCGGGGTATTCGGCCAGGTAGTGCTTCAGCAGCGTGATCGGGGCGAGGATAGGCAACTGTCCGTTGCGATAGTGCAGGATCACGTCGCGCAGTTCGCCGCGCTGGCGGGTGTTCAGCTGATTACGAAAATACCCCTGAATATGCATCAGCACGTTGGTGTGATTCTTACGCGAAGCGGGTTTTTTCAGGATGGTCATCAGCTTTTCCCGGTACGCCACGAAGAAAGCGTCCAGGTCTTCCCACTCGTGCAGCGAGGCAACGAACGGGCCGATTTCACGGTAACCCGCCTGATGGTGCGCCAGCAGCTGGAGTTTGTAACGGCTGTGGAAGTCCAGCAGCGCGCGGCGCGTGAGGCCATTTTTACGCAGCGTGTTCAGTTCGTGCAGGGCAAAAACACGTTCGACAAAGTTTTCCCGCAGCACCGGATCGTGCAGGCGTCCATCCTCTTCCACGGGCAGCCACGGCCAGGTTTCAAGGAGGGCGGCGGTGAACAGCCCGACCCCCTCCTTGCGGCCCCGGTTGCCGTTTTCATCATACAGACGCACGCGTTCCATGCCGCAGCTTGGGGATTTAGCACAGACGATAAAACCAGCGAGATCGCCAATTTTCGGCAAAAAATCTGCCGTAAAGTCCGCCATTTTCTGCGTAACATCTTCGTGAGGTGCATGGCTAAAACGCATCTGTGTTTCACCGTGTTCCGTCACGATCAGACGCAGCGCAGGGCGAGGCGTCGGCAGGCCGATGGCCATTTCCGGACAGACGGGCCTGAAGTTCACCCACTGGGCCAGCTCATCCATGACGAAGCTCATACGCTTGTGTCCGCCGTCAAAGCGAACGGCGGATCCGGTCAAACATCCGCTAATACCGAGCACAGGTTTCGTTGTCATGGTGTGGTCCTCCCGTTCATATAATTAAAACTTACACAACATGACTAATTTGTCCAAGTATTAGCGGAACTATTTTTTTTATTCCTTTAGAATCAATGCGTCTTAGCTGCCCTTATAGGTCGAGTAACCGTACTGGCTCAGCAGAAGCGGGATGTGCAGCTTCTCGTTGGTGCGGGTCACGGTAAACAGCACCGGGATCTCCGGGAAGAAGGAGTCCAGCTTTTTGCCGTGGAAGTACTCAGCGGTTTTGAAGGTCACTTTATACACGCCAGGCTGCATGTCCTGATCCTGCGGATAAAGCGATTTGATGCGTCCATCCTGGTCAGTTTTACCGCTGGCGATCGGGGTCCATTTGTCCTGCTGCTGCTTCTCCAGCGTAACGCTCACGTCTGATGGCGGCATCCCGGTTTGCTGGTCGAGAATGTGGACGCTCAGCGTACCGGCAGGGGCGCTAAAGGCGGCGGGGGCAAAGGCCATTGAGGCCAGGATCAGCAGAGGGGCAGTTTTTTTCATGGTGTTTTCCTGTGGAGTTATTCGTCACAGGAAAACGTTAGCATTTGCGGCGCGGGAAAATATTCAACTTTTCGTGAAGATTCCCGCAGGAGAAAATGATCAGAGGATAATCACTTCAAGCGATACCTGCTGCTGCCACTGCTCCACCTGCTTTTTCCGCCCGGCGGTGAGTTTACCGCTGGTGACCAGCAGCCATTTTCGCTCCGGGAAAATGTCCGGAGCCAGGGCGTCTGGCGGAACTGGCAGAATGTCGATGCGGTGGCCCTGCCCGGTGCGCGTTAGGGCTTCGAGCCAGATCTCGCACGGGTCGTTCAGGTGCCAGCCGCTAAGCAGAATGTTATCGCCCGGTGCTTTTTTATCGCCTTCGAGGCAAAACGAGGTATAGGCGATGATGATGCCGTCGAGGATCGCGCGCAGGGTCATGGCGGCGGCCACGTTAGCTGAGACCTGGCGGCGCAGCGGGCGCAGCACGTTCGCGACCAGTTCCGGCCTTGGGTATTCGCGCCCGGCGTCGTAAATCATCTGGCGCAGGGACTCGACTTTGCCGTCCTGCAGGCGTTGCAGCATGTTCTGCTGCAGGGTTTGCCAGTTGTTGGTTCGGCCCGGCGTCGGGCGTTCCAGCAGCGGTTTGACCTGGCCGATCGGGACGCCTTTTTTTACCCAGTCGAGGATTTTGAGCGCCTGCTGGACGTCCTCATCGCTGTACTGGCGATGGCCGCCTTCCGTGCGCTGTGGCTTGAGTAAACCATAGCGACGCTGCCACGCCCGCAGGGTGGTGGCGGTGATGCCGCTGAGTCTGGCGAATTCGCCGATGGAGTAAGCCATGTCCGTGTCCAGAGTGGAGGAATACTCTCAATATACTACGAATTTTCCCGAAGGGGATGAAGCGCCGAAACGGTGCACTACACTTAACATCCAACCGTGCAAATGAAAGGAATTCTCATGAAGCTATGGCCTGTTGTGACCGGTGTTGCGATTGCTTTGACGCTGGTCGCCTGTAAATCCCCCACGCCGCCGAAAGGCGTGCAGCCTATTACCAACTTCGAAGCCAGCCGCTATCTCGGCAAATGGTACGAAGTCGCCCGTCTGGAAAACCGCTTCGAACGCGGCCTGGAGCAGGTGACGGCGACCTACGGCAAGCGCAGCGACGGCGGTATTAGCGTGCTTAACCGGGGTTACGATCCGGTGAAGAACAAGTGGAATGAGAGCGAGGGGAAAGCGTACTTCACCGGCGAGCCGACCACCGCTGCGCTGAAGGTCTCCTTCTTCGGCCCGTTCTACGGCGGCTATAACGTGATCAGACTCGACGATAAGTACCAGTACGCGCTGGTGAGCGGCCCGAACCGCGACTATCTGTGGATCCTGTCGCGTACGCCGACCATCCCGGATGCGGTGAAGCAGGATTACCTGAACACCGCGCGCAGCCTGGGCTTCCGGGTTGACCAGCTGGTGTGGGTGAAACAATAAAAATCGTGCTTTCTTCCTGGGGCATTACTGGCACGCCTGGATAGACTTCCGTTAAAAGCCTAACGGAGGGAAGACGACATGAACTGGCAGCCTTTTCGCGGCGATGCACCGGAAAATATGACGATTTTCAGCGCGTCATTTCCCGACGTCAGCGATCAGTGGCCGATGAAAGACGATGCTGCCCGTGAGATCGCCTCCCTTGACCGCGCCTTGAAAGCGGAGCCGGCGCTTCGGCCGCCGCGGGTGGAATACGACGAAGGGGGGCTGGCCGTGCTTGTTCCGCAGAACCGCTATTCCGAACAGGCCTTCCGCAACCGTCCGGCGCTCACCGCGTGGCGCACCCGGCTGGTCCCCTCCGCGCTGGCGCTGTTTGTGGTGCAAAACCCGCTGGAGGACCGCCTGCCCGACGGCACAAAAATGGACAGCGACAGCCGCCAGTGGTTTATCCATGCTAACGATGCGATTGGCGTGCGCTCCCGCGCCCGGGTGCTGGCCGCGCTGGTGGATAAGTACATTCATAATGAAAGCGAGAACAACTGGGTCAGCCTCGCGAGCGGTGCCGCCATTCCGGTGCTGGAGGCGCTGCGCGAAGCAAAGCTCGACGGTCAGCAGGTCTATCTCACGCTGGTGGACAAAGACCCCGTAGCGCTGAGCTGGGCGGAAACCATGGCGGCGCAGGAAGGCATTGTGGTGGGCGAACAGCTGACGCTGCTCAGGCGCAGCCTGCTCCATACGCTGGTGCGTAACGAGGACCTGCTGCTGGAGCTGGGCGAGCATCAGGCCGAACTGGTCGACGCGCTGGGGATTTTCGAATACTTCAACGATACTGACGCGGTGATTTTTCTCCAGCGCGCGCTGCGGCTGGTCAAACCCGGCGGCGCGGTGATTGTGTCGAACATGCTCACCAGCAGCCCGCAGATTGACTTTGTGCTGCGGGGTATCGGCTGGGAGGATATTCACCCGAGGTCGTTACAGCAGCTTCAGGACATCCACCTCGCGGCCGGCGTGCCGGTGGAAAACGTCACCGTGGTGGTGCCGAAGGACGGGGTGTATGCGGTGATGGAGATCAGGGTAGGGGATGAAAAACCGCACGGTCAGTTCCCTCTCCCTGTGGGAGAGGGTTAGGGTGAGGGGGAACAGGCCGCATAGCGTGATTTGCATTAGTAGGATTTTCCAATCATGATCTCCCCCATGAAAATTGAAACCGCACTCCCCACACACTTCGAGCGTCTGGTCGCGATCTGGGAATCCTCCGTCCGCGCCACCCATCACTTTTTATAGGAAAGCGATATTGCGGCGCTGCGCCCGCTATTGCTCAATGCCTATCTGCCAAATCTCAAGGTTGTGATTGCTCGCGATGACGCAGGCGTTATTCACGGCTTTTTAGGCGTGGATGAAAACCGCATTGAAATGTTGTTTGTTGACGACGCGAGCCGCGGGAAGGGCGTCGGGAAATTGCTGCTGCAACACGCCATCGCAGCGTTCGGCGCGAACGAAGTCGACGTGAATGAGCAAAACCCGCAGGGCGTCGCGTTTTATCGCCATATGGGGTTTGAGCAGATCGGACGCTCGGAACTGGACGGGCAGGGGAATCCGTTTCCGTTGCTGCATATGAAGCTGAGCAGGAATACCGGGATTAGCGCTTAGCCTGATTATCCCATTTTAATAAGCCGATAATATCTTTCTCACCTTCGGCTTCTTTCAGCAGGCGCTGCTTTTTTTCAAACTCAATGTATTCTGAGCACGCCTTTTCATCAGCCGCTTTCTTGCTGATTTTGCCTGCTCCTTTTAAAACACCCCGATCGCTAAATTGAAGGAACTGATCGAGTTTGGTTTGCCAGTCTCGTAAAAATACCTACTCCATCGCTGGCAGTTGTTCGGTAAAACCGAACAACTGAATTTTCGACCAGTTCACCCTCATCAAAAATATTCTTGATATGCCACTGATCGTGGCTTTGGCTTTGCCGTATAACTCACAGATCGTGGCCTGTGAGAGCCACAATGTATCGCTTTCGAAGCGGCATTCAATGCGAACTTTTCCATCTTTGCTGGCAAACATGACAAACTCACCGGCTGGCGAATTTATTAATTCTTCATATGTCATGCTGCCCCCGCCTCATTAGGTTGATGCCTGTAAGCTCGTAGTACGCCAGAAACAGCCGCTAAGCCAGGTGGTTTGTATTTGATTTTGCGAGGCGCTTTCCAGCATGCGGAATTTGGATCGCTGCAAGCGCGTCCTCTATCTCAACGAGCTTTGCCTTCGTCCGTTTATAATCATCCTGCAAACGCTGCTCCTGCTCGTTATACGCCACCAGAACGATGCATCCTTTCATGACCTTTACCGTGACCTGCTGCCCGGTATCAAACCCCGCCGCGCGCAGCCACTTGCCGGAAAGGATGATTTTTGGCGTAGATTTGTCGTAAACATTCGGGCGGTATCCCACAATTAACGAACGCTCGGTTCCGGATTGGTCGGTGTCTGGGGTAGAATGCGAGTCAGCCATAATCAACTCCTTGATAGTTGGTGAGGTTAGCTCTCGTCCGGTATTGCGAGTACCTGGCGAGGGCGTTTCAATCTCAGGTACACGTGTGTTAAGGTACGTACCTGAATGATGATATCTTGCTCTTGTAGGTACGTACATGTCAACAGCCAAACGTGACCCTAATCAGTCAAAATCCGGAAAAGCACCGACTTTTCAGATTCGCATTACGCCGGAGTTGAAGGCGCAGTTTGAGGCTGCGGCGAAGGCTGAAGGGATGAGCTTAGGCAATTGGCTTAAGTCTTTGGGTAGGAAGGAAATTGAGCGAAGAAAATTGTCGTAGTCCTTGATAATGAATTTCTTATTTTATTGCATGAAATCTTAAAAATATGAATTCAATGCCAAGTATCTATATGTAGGGTTTAAGGTTCAATAAATTACTACATATTGATATTTACAAAAAAATATCCATATTTTCTTGCCCAAACGTTTTTTGTGATGTAAAGCATAAGGTGAGCATTGAAAAAAAATGCTGCAACTGTATAATTGTGCAGCTTTTATGTTCCGGGTATAAGGAAAGAAAATGACTAACATTGTGCGTATAACGGAAGAAAATAAAAACGATAAAGAATCTAATGATTCCGTCGCTCGCCGTTCGTCATATGTTAATAATATTGAAAGTATCACAGAACATCGAATTAAAAAGGCGTCCTCTTCTGTAAGAAACAAAATACTCAAAGCAGCTTCAAAAATAAATTGGTAAGTTCTATCTAATTAATTTCAGTTCCATATGCCTCGCCTTGATTTTTAACTACTTTGGAGCAATGTCATGGCTGATACAGCAGAAAATATTATACCTGTTCATTGGGAAAAAAATAACTCGGATAGTATTAATGATATAAAAGGCCGCCGTTCTCAAGAGCTAATTGTAGGATTGTGTGGAGCAATGGGTTCTGGAATAAAAACATTAAAAGAACAAATGGTTTTATGTTTAAAACAGAATGGCTACCATGTAGAACATATTAGGATCAGTGACTTAATAGCAACATATAGCAAGAGTAAAACGCACCATTTAGATAACTATGAACGTTACAATACTCTCCAGGATTTAGGTGATGGATTACGTGGTAAACACGGCCATTTTATATGTGCAGAATTGGCAGTTTTATCTATACAAGAAAAAAGAGAGACTATATACGGTAGCGATTCTTCTGAACTTACAAAAAATACGAAAAAAACTGCTTATATTATAGACCAGATCAAGCATCCTTCAGAAGTTGAACTTTTTAATCAAGTATATAAAAATAATTTTTACCTTGTTGGGCTTTTACGGACTGTTTCTGAAAGAATACAGAATTTGAAAGATGAGGGAATTAATCCAGAAAGCATAGCCAAAATTATAGAGCGAGACAGAAAGTCAAAAAACAAGAACGGTCAACAAGTCGAAGAAACCCTTCAGTTAGCTGATTATTTCATCAAAAATTTAGATACAGATGTGATGAAAAAATCAGTTTCAAGATTTATAGATTTAATTCATGGTGTTAGCCATATTACCCCATCTAAAGACGAATCAGGAATGTATAGCGCATATTCTGCATCTTTAGGTTCTGCATGTTTATCTCGTCAAGTTGGCGCTTCTATAATGGACACTGAGGGGAATATAATTGCAACTGGTCGTAACGACGTTCCCGCATTTGGTGGTGGATTATATACTGCAGAGAGTAATAAAGATAAAAGATGTTTTAACAAAAATGGTTGTCATAATGATAAACATAAAGCCTTGTTAAAAAATGAAATTAAAAATATTCTCTCAAAGTATAGTTTAAATGAAGCCGATGTATTGGCTGATGAAATAATGAATGAGACGAAAGCAAAATATCTCATTGAATATTCTAGGGCTGTACATGCCGAAATGGATGCAATTGTTTCTTTAGCACGTAATACAAACATTGGTACAATAGGAAATACTTTATATTGTACTACGTATCCTTGTCATGTATGTGCGAGACATATCGTTGCCGCTGGGATCAAGAGAGTTGTCTATATAGAGCCCTATGAAAAAAGCCTTGCTCTACAATTGCATGATGACACCATCTGTCAACCAGATCATTCTCCATCCCCAGAGAAAGTTTTATTTGAAAACTTCGAAGGTGTTGCACCTAAGCGGTATGCTAAATTCTTTGCCTATAATAGGAAAAGAAAAGATGAACAGGGTAAACCAATTAACTATAGCATCGAAGAATCTTATCATGTAGATACGCAATATCTCGATAGCTATGGTGATTATGAATCTAAAGTCATTAGTAATTTAAGAACTAAGTTCGATCTTTAGTTAGACTATAGTAGATGTTATACCATCAAGAAAGGTGACACGAATCATTCGCGTTGCCTTTTTTATTGAGTGAAATTTTATGATATACATCCATTATTTCTAAACTTAATATGAAAGAATACGAACGGCTAAAAGAGAAATAAATTACTTCAGTGAAAATATAAGATAACGAATAGATAATACAAGGGGGGTAAAAAATTTTAAAAATGAACAAAAGAAAATTTTGGCGGAAGATCACAGGAGTCGAACCTGCCCGGGAACGCTGGCGTCCCCAACTGGATTTGAAGTCCAGCCACCTCACCGGAGATGACGATCTTCCGCGCCTGCATTGCTACATGGAGGCGGGGCGCATTATAGCTACTTTCAGGCATTTACCACATACCCCACACCACTTTTTTCACCTCTCTTTTGACCTGTACCCCCCTGTTTCAGTTAATTCTTAAGAAAATCCTCAGGTTAACCTTTCGTGCTCTCCAGTATTTACCGCGATCACAAAAAACAAGAAACGTAATCTGCTAACCAGAAAACGCAATACCCCCATCTGAAACAATGGTTTAAAACCAATGCAACCGGTCTCAGCGCCCCCTACAGCGTGAAGGATAAAAAAAGATGAGCGAAGTACTGTCAGTAAAAGAGAAGATTGGCTACGGCATGGGAGACGCCGCCAGCCACATCATTTTTGATAACGTCATGTTGTACATGATGTTTTTCTATACCGATATTTTCGGCATTCCCGCCGGATTTGTCGGCACCATGTTCCTGCTGGCCCGCGCGCTGGATGCGATCTCCGACCCGTGCATGGGGCTGATTGCCGACCGCACCCGCAGCCGCTGGGGCAAGTTCCGCCCGTGGATTTTGTTCGGCGCGATCCCGTTCGGCATCGTCTGCGTGCTGGCCTACACCACGCCGGACCTCAGCCTTAACGGCAAAATGGTTTACGCCGCCGTTACCTACACCCTGCTGACCCTGCTCTATACCGTGGTCAACATTCCTTACTGCGCGCTGGGCGGCGTGATCACCAGTGACCCGACGCAGCGTATCTCCCTTCAGTCCTGGCGCTTCGTGCTGGCGACGGCGGGCGGCATGCTCTCTACGGTGCTGATGATGCCGCTGGTGAAGTTGATTGGTGGAGATGACAAAGCCTTCGGCTTCCAGGGCGGGATCGCCGTGCTGTCGGTGGTCGCGTTCCTGATGCTGGCGTTCTGCTTCTTTACCACCAAAGAGCGCATCCAGGTGCCGCCGAGCACCACCTCCATGCGGGAAGACCTGCGCGACATCTGGCACAACGACCAGTGGCGCATCGTCGGCGTGCTTACCATCCTCAACATCCTCGCCGTCTGCGTGCGCGGCGGCGCGATGATGTACTACTGCACCTGGATCATGGGCTCGCCGGAAGTGTTCGTCGCGTTCCTGACCACCTACTGCGTCGGCAACCTGATTGGCTCCGCGCTGGCGAAACCGCTCACCGACTGGAAGTGCAAGGTCAGCATCTTCTGGTGGACCAACGCCGCGCTGGCGGTGGTCAGCGTGGCGATGTTCTTCGTGCCGATGCATGCCACGGTGCTGATGTTCGCCTTTATCTTCGTAATCGGCGTGCTGCACCAGCTGGTGACGCCGATCCAGTGGGTCATGATGTCCGATACCGTCGACTACGGTGAATGGACCAACGGCAAGCGCCTGACCGGCATCAGCTTTGCAGGCACGCTGTTCGTGCTGAAGCTGGGTCTGGCGCTGGGCGGGGCGATGATCGGCTGGATGCTGGCAGGCGGCGGCTACGACGCGGCGGCCAAAACCCAGAACAGCGCGACCATCAGCATCATTATCGGCCTGTTTACCCTGGCCCCGGCGGTCTGCTACGTGCTGAGCGCCATCATCGCCAAACGCTACTACACGCTGAAAACCCCCTTCCTGACCAAAATCCTGGGCGAGCTGGCACAGGGCGCGCGCCGCAATCAGCAGGAATTTGAAACCCTGCCGGTCAGCAAAGAATTGCAGAACTAAGAGGACGAAAGCATGAAAATCAGTGATGGAAACTGGCTTATTCAACCGGGCCTGAACGTGACCTGTCCGGTTCAGGTGTTCGACGTGGAGCAGCAGGGCAATGACCTGGTGGTGTACGTGGCGCCGCGCGACGTGCGCGAGCGCACCTGGCAGCTCGACACGTTGATGTTCACGGTGCGTCTGTTTTCCCCGCAGGAAGGGATTGTGGGGGTGCGCATCGAGCACTTCCAGGGCGCGCTGAACAACGGCCCGCACTATCCGCTGAACGTTCTGAAAGACGTGAAGGTCGAGATTGAAAACAACGCCGAATTTGCTGAGCTGAAAAGCGGCAGCGTCAGCGTGCGCGTCACCAAAGGCGAGTTTTGGGCGCTGGATTTCCTGCGCAACGGCCAGCGCATTACCGGCAGCCAGCTGAAAAACAACGGCTACGTGCAGGACAGCAATACCCACCGCAATTACGTGTTCGAACGTCTGGATCTGGGCGTGGGGGAAACGGTCTACGGCCTGGGCGAGCGTTTTACCGCGCTGGTGCGCAACGGCCAGACGGTCGAAACCTGGAACCGCGACGGCGGCACCAGCACCGAGCAGTCCTACAAAAACATCCCGTTCTACCTGACCAACCGCGGCTACGGCGTGCTGGTGAATCACCCGGAAAACGTCTCGTTTGAAGTGGGCTCCGAGAAAGTCTCTAAGGTGCAGTTCAGCGTGGAAGGGGAGTATCTGGAGTACTTCGTGATCGACGGCCCGACGCCGAAAGAAGTGCTGAACCGCTATACCCGCTTCACCGGGCGTCCGGCGCTGCCGCCTGCGTGGTCATTTGGCCTGTGGCTCACCACCTCGTTCACCACCAACTACGACGAAGCGACGGTCAACAGCTTTATCGACGGCATGGCCGAACGGGACCTGCCGCTGCACGTGTTCCACTTTGACTGCTTCTGGATGAAGGCCTTCCAGTGGTGCGACTTCGAGTGGGATCCGGTGACCTTCCCGGACCCTGAAGGGATGATCCGCCGCCTGAAGGAGAAAGGGCTGAAGGTCTGCGTGTGGATTAACCCATACATCGGCCAGAAATCCCCGATCTTCCGGGAGCTGAGAGAGAGGGGCTATTTGCTCAAGCGTCCGGACGGCTCCCTGTGGCAGTGGGACAAATGGCAGCCGGGGCTGGCGATTTACGACTTCACCAACCCGGACGCGTGCCGGTGGTATGCCGACAATCTGAAAGGCCTGGTGGAGATCGGCGTCGACTGCTTCAAGACCGACTTTGGCGAGCGTATTCCGACGGACGTGCAGTGGTTCGACGGGTCCGATCCACAGAAGATGCACAACCATTACGCCTACATCTACAACGAGCTGGTGTGGAACGTGCTGAAAGAGACGGTGGGAGAAGAAGAGGCGGTGCTGTTTGCCCGCTCCGCGTCCGTGGGTGCGCAACAGTTCCCGGTTCACTGGGGCGGCGACTGCTACGCCAACTATGAGTCGATGGCCGAAAGCCTGCGCGGTGGGCTGTCGATTGGCCTGTCCGGCTTCGGTTTCTGGAGCCACGATATCGGCGGGTTCGAAAACACCGCCCCGGCGCACGTCTACAAGCGCTGGTGCGCGTTCGGGCTGTTCTCCAGCCACAGCCGCCTGCACGGCAGCAAATCCTACCGCGTGCCGTGGGCGTACGATGACGAGTCCTGCGACGTGGTGCGCCACTTCACGCAGCTGAAGTGCCAGCTGATGCCGTATCTGTACCGTCAGGCGACGCTGGCGCGCGAGTTCGGCACGCCGATGCTGCGCGCGATGATGCTGGAGTTCCCGGACGATCCGGCGTGCGATTACCTCGACCGTCAGTACATGCTGGGGGATTCGTTAATGGTGGCGCCGGTGTTCTCCGAGGCGGGCGACGTGCAGTTCTACCTGCCGGAAGGGCGCTGGACGCACCTGTGGCACAACGACGAAATTCAGGGCAGCCGCTGGCATAAGCAGCAGCACGATTTCATGAGCCTGCCGGTCTACGTGCGCGACAACACGCTGCTGGCGCTGGGCAACAATAACCAGAAGCCGAACTACGCGTGGCACGAGGGGACGGCCTTCCAGCTGTTTAACCTGGACGATGGCGCAACGGCGGTAAGCGAAGTGCCTGCGGCGGACGGCGCGGTGGCGTTTACGCTGAAGGCGTCACGTCGGGGCGACATCGTGACCTTTACCGGCGCGGGAGACGCGCAAAACTGGTCGGTGTGTTTGCGCAACGTGCATAAAGTGCGCGGCGTGAAGGGCGGCTCGCACGCGGGCAGCGAGTGGGGCGTGGTGGTGAAAGCCGAGGGGGATGAGGTGGCGGTTCAGCTCTGAGGTGGAAAATGCCCGGTGGCGCTGCGCTTACCGGGCCTACGGTAATTATGCGGTCTGATGCCCTCACCCACAGGGAGAGGGAACCAAAACCTCGTAGGCCGGGTAAGGCGAAGCCGCCACCCGGCTTTTTACTGTGCCGGCGCCATCGCCGACACCACGCCGCCCGTCATCATCTGCTCTACCTGCTGCTTATCCATATTCACCGCGCTCAGCTTCCCATTCACCGTTGGCTTCAGCGGCGCACTGGCCTGCACGCTGCCGCTGGCGGTGAGCTGAATATTGCCGTCACCTGCAATCGGCAGCGCAGGCCAGCCCCACTGCTGCAGCACGCTGAGCGGAACGCCGCGCCCGTTGAGGCTCACCGTGGTCTGCCGCTGCGGCAGCTGGGAAACGGTCGCCGTGGCTTCCAGAATACCTTTCTCGGTAAACGCGCTCAGGTCGGTAATATTCACCGTGGCGGCGTTGGCATTCAGCGCCAGCGACGGACGGCGCACGTCCACTCGGTTAAAGGTCGCCGCCGCGCCGTTCAGGGTTGCGCTGCCGCCCCAGACGCCCCACTGGCGATCTTTCACCAGCTGCAGGTTTGCGCCATAGCCGTCCAGAGAGGTGATCTGCCACGGGAAGGCGGGATCGATGTCGATCACCAGGTTGCGGCTCAGGCCAAATTTTTGCAGCGTGACGCTGTTCAGCCATTCCGGCAGAGGCGCCATCCACAGCGCTTTCCAGTTCTGCGGCAGGGTATACTCCAGCCCGGCAATGGCGACATCGTCCAGCACCAGCGCTTTACCGTCGCGCAGCCAGTTACCGGACGTGCGCACCATGCCGCCTTCCCAGCGGGAGGTGAACTGGCGCAGCGCCATGCCCTGCGGGGAAAACTCCGCATTCAGGATCGGATCAAAAAGATGCAGCGAGCCGTAGATAAACTCGCTGGCGTTCATCGACAGGCGGCCTTCCTGGCTCTGCCAGTCACCTTTGCTCAGCGTCAGGTTGCGCAGGCTTAAATCGAGGTCGGTCACCGCCCAGTCCGGACCCTGAAGCCGGGCGTCGGTCACGTCCAGACGACCAATCTGCAGAGAGGGGATAGTGGCGAGCGGTGCGAAGAACGCCGTCAGCGTTTTATCGCTCTGCAGGCGGATCTCGTTCAGGCGCATCGTGTCGATAATCCAGCTCCCGTCGGCGTTGCGCAGGGCCGAGCCGGTGAGCGAGCCCCGGGCCATATCGGCGCCGATCGTATTCAGCACCACTTCCTTGCCGTTAAGCTGGCCCTCGATCAGCACGTTGGTGGCCGGTACGCCGTTGAGGGTTAGCGAGCCTGCGCTCATCTGGATCTGCGCGTGATTACCCAGCACGTTGCCCGCTTCTGGCTGCCATGGGCTGACGCCGCCCGTCACCTTCTGCGCGCTCAGATCCCATTCGGTATTCGGGCTGTTAAAGGCCATATTGTTCAGCTGCAGGCGATCCGCCTGGAAGGGCAGCGGCGCGGTCTGCGGGGAGAGATTCAGCGTGCCGTCGAACAGGGTGATGGTATCCATGTGCAGCGGATCGGTTATCTGGCGGCTGCTGAGGCCGATATCCACTTTTTTGGCCACCAGCGTGGCGGGTTTACCGTCCCGGCCGAAGGTGACGTTTTCCAGAATGATGTGGGATGGTGACGAAAAGCGGTGATTCATCTTGTCGAAACTGAGCTCGTAGTCGGTATTCACCGTTACCCAGCTGCTGACCTGAGTCGCGCCCCAGCGGGTCTGGAGCAGAATATAGAGCGCCAGTATCACAATGAGCAGGGCTACCAGAAGATAGACGAGCAGCTTTCCAATAAATTTCATGGTCTTCCATCCCGCAAAACGCACATAAGGGAGTTATGCACGATTTATGCGCAATCCTCAAGGCGGGAATGGTGTAAATAGATGTCACGGCAGACATTGACTGCCTGCCGTGAAGGGGATCAGTTCTTTTCAGGCGGGAAAACGAGGTTCAGCACGATAGCGGTGATACCGCCCGCGGCAATGCCGGAAGAGAGCAGGTTTTTCACCCAGTCCGGGGCAAACTGCAGGATCAGCGGCTGCTGAGAAACGCCCAGACCGACGGCCAGCGACAGCGCAATAATCATGATTGCGCGGCGGTTCAGCGGCTCGCGGGAGACGATACGCACGCCGGAGGCCGCGATCGTCCCGAACATCACCAGCGTTGCACCGCCCAGCACCGGCTCAGGGATGTGCTGCACAAAGCCGCTCACCGCCGGGAACAGGCCGAGGACGATCAGCATCAGCGCCACCACGAAGCCGACATAGCGGCTGGCCACGCCGGTCAGCTGGATCACGCCGTTGTTCTGACCGAAGCAGGAGTTCGGGAAGGTATTGAAGACCGCAGAGACAAACGAATTCAGACCGTTCGCCAGCACGCCGCCTTTCAGGCGCTTCATGTACAGCGGGCCGGAAACGGGCTGCTCGGAGACGTCGGAGGTGGCGGTGATGTCGCCGATGGTCTCCAGAGAGGTGATCATAAAGACCAGCATCAGCGGCAGGAGCAGGCCCCAGTCAATGCCCAGACCGTAATACAGCGGCGTAGGGACAGCGATCAGCGCGCTGTTGGCTGGCGCGGTGTTCTCCGGCAGCATGCCCAGCGCCCACGCCAGCAGGTAGCCTGCCGCCATGGCGATCACCAGCGAGGCGACGCGCAGGTAGGGGTTACGCTGGCGGTTAAGCAGAATAATGATGGCCAGCACGACGCCCGCCAGCAGCAGGTTTTTTGGCGCGCCGAAGGTGTGGTCGCTCATCGCGGCATAGCCGCCGCCGATGGAGGTGAGGCCCACCTGAATCAGCGACAGGCCGATAATCATCACGACGACGCCGGAAACCAGCGGGGTGATAACGCGGCGAGCCAGATGCAGAACGCGGGAGATCACCATCTCCGTGCAGCTGGCCAGCATCAGCGTGCCGAACAGCGCCGCCATCATGGTCGGGACATCCGCGCCGCCGGTTTTCAGGGCCGTACCGCCCATGATCAGCGGCGCCACAAAGTTAAAGCTGGTGCCCTGAATAGACAGTAAACCCGACCCCACCGGACCCCACGCTTTAATCTGGATAATCGAGGCCACGCCGGAGGCGAAGAGAGACATGCTGATAATGTGCTGCGTGTCCTGCGCCGGTAAACCGAGCGCCTGACAGATCAGCAGCGCCGGGGTGATCACCGCAACAAACATCGCCAGAAGATGCTGGCAGGCGGCGAAAAGCGTCTGCGGCAGCGGCGGGCGGTCTTCAAGGCGGTAAATCAGTTCGCTATTTTGCTTCTGCGCAATCGGTTGCGCATCAGGCGACTCTATGGTGTTAACGGACATCGGCGGCAATCCCACGGTGGAAAAGCGGGCATTTTATCTGACCACCTGGTAAAAGCAAACGATTGCCAGCAAAAAAAGACAAGAAAATCTGCCGCTGTGAGCAGGTTTTCTACATCCGCTGAGGAAAAAAAATTACACTTTTTGCGCCGGAAGCTCATGAAGAGCGCAAACCGGCCCAGGATAACGCCGCGTGTGTATGGAACACGCGCAAAAAAGGAGCCTTCTATGATTCATCTCGATACGTTGTCGACCCTTGTTGCCGCAACGCTGGTGTTACTGCTTGGCCGTAAGCTGGTACATAGCGTTTCCCTTCTGAAAAAATACACCATTCCTGAACCTGTCGCTGGCGGCCTGCTGGTGGCGCTGGCCCTGCTGGTGCTCAAAAAAAGCATGGGCTGGGAAATCGATTTTGACATGTCCCTGAAAGACCCGCTGATGCTGGCCTTTTTTGCCACCATCGGCCTGAACGCCAACCTGGCAAGCCTGCGGGCGGGCGGTAAGGTGCTCGGCGTATTTTTGATTGTGGTGGTGGGGCTGCTGCTGATGCAAAACGCGATTGGCATCGGCATGGCAACCTTGCTGGGGCTGGACCCGCTGATGGGGCTGCTGGCGGGGTCGATTACGCTGTCAGGCGGTCATGGTACCGGGGCGGCGTGGAGTAAATTGTTCGTCGAGCGCTACGGTTTTGAAAATGCAACGGAAGTGGCGATGGCCTGTGCCACCTTTGGCCTGGTGCTGGGTGGCCTGATTGGCGGCCCGGTGGCGCGTTATCTGGTGAAGCATTCCACCACGCCGAACGGCAGGCCGGACGACGAGCTGGTACCGACCGCCTTTGAAAAGCCTGACGTTGGGCGCAGTATTACCTCGCTGGTGCTGATTGAAACCATCGCGATGATCGCCATCTGCCTCACCGTGGGCAAAGTGGTTGCGCAATGGCTGGCGGGCTCCGCGTTTGAGCTGCCGACGTTTGTCTGCGTGCTGTTTATCGGGGTGATTCTGAGCAACGGCCTGGCGCTGATGGGCTTCTACCGCGTGTTTGAACGTGCGGTGTCGGTGCTTGGCAACGTCTGCCTCTCGCTGTTTCTGGCGATGGCGCTGATGAGCCTCAAGCTGTGGGAGCTGGCCTCCCTGGCGCTGCCGATGGTGGCGATTCTGGCGGTGCAGGCCCTGTTTATGGCGCTGTACGCCATGTTTGTCACCTGGCGGATGATGGGCAAAAACTACGATGCGGCGGTGCTGGCGGCGGGTCACTGCGGGTTTGGTCTGGGGGCAACCCCAACGGCTATCGCCAACATGCAGGCGATCACCGAACGCTTCGGGCCATCGCACATGGCGTTTCTGGTGGTTCCGATGGTCGGGGCGTTCTTTATTGATATCGTCAACGCGCTGGTGATTAAGCTGTACCTGATGCTGCCGATGTTCGCCTGAAATCAGGCGTTGGAATAGCGTTCGGTTTCCGGCATCCAGCGCTCAATTAACGCTGCCGCCTGTTCGGGGTAGCGTTCATGAATGTGGCGGGCGAGGCGCTGAACCTCGGGGATCATGGCCTGATCGCGCAGTAAATCCGCGACTTTGAATTCCGCATTCCCCGTCTGACGCGTGCCCAGCAGTTCACCGGGGCCGCGGATCTCCAGGTCTTTTTGCGCAATCACAAAACCGTCGTTGCTGTCGCGCAGCACCTGCAACCGCATCTGGGCGGTTTTCGAGAGCGGCGCTTTGTAGAGCAGGACGCAGTGGGACGCTACCGCGCCACGGCCGACGCGCCCGCGAAGCTGGTGGAGCTGGGCAAGTCCAAGGCGCTCCGGGTTTTCGATAATCATCAGGCTGGAGTTCGGCACATCCACGCCCACTTCGATGACCGTGGTCGCGACCAGCAAATGCAGCTCGCCCTGTTTGAACGACTGCATCACCGCCTGCTTTTCAGCGGGCTTCATGCGTCCGTGAACCAGACCCACGTTTAGCTCCGGCAGGGCGAGCTTTAACTCTTCCCACGTGGCTTCGGCAGCCTGCGCTTCCAGCAGTTCCGACTCTTCAATCAGGGTACAGACCCAGTAGGCCTGACGCCCTTCGTGGGTGCAGGCGTTGCGCACGCGGTCGATGATATCGCTGCGACGCGTGTCAGGAATGGCAACCGTCGTGACCGGCGTACGGCCCGGGGGGAGTTCGTCGATGGTGGAGGTATCCAGATCGGCGTAAGCCGTCATCGCGAGCGTGCGCGGGATCGGCGTGGCGGTCATGATCAGCTGATGCGGGTGGAAGCCCTGCAGCAGTCCCTTTTCCCACAGCGCCAGACGCTGATGCACGCCGAAGCGGTGCTGTTCATCGATAATCACCAGCGCAAGGCCGTTGAACTGCACCTGCTCCTGGAAGATAGCGTGCGTGCCGACAATCATCTGCACCTGCCCGCTGGCGATGGCTTCCTGCTGCGCAAGGCGCGCTTTGCCCTTTTGTTTTCCTGCCAGCCAGCCTACTTCAATCCCCAGCGGCGCGAGCCAGGCGCGGAAATTGTTGGCGTGTTGTTCCGCCAGCAGCTCGGTCGGCGCCATTAACGCAACCTGTTTACCGTGGGCAATGGCGCGCAGGGCTGCAAGGGCGGCAACCAGCGTTTTACCGGAGCCTACATCGCCCTGTACCAGGCGCATCATCGGCACGTCGAGCGCCATATCGCGTTCAATCTCGGCGGTGACGCGCGCCTGCGCACCGGTGGGTTTAAACGGCAGAGAGGCCAGCAGCTTATCTTTGAGCGCATCGTTCTGGCTTAACGGCTGAGCGTGGAAACGCTGCGCGCCAGCGCGAAGCGCCAGCATGCTCAGGTTATGGGCCAGCAATTCCTCAAGGATAAGACGCCGTTGGGCGGGGTGTTTGCCGCTTTCTAAGTCGCTGAGCTGCAGCGTGGGCGGCGGACGGTGCAGGGTTCGCAACGCTTCGGGAAGGCTCATCATGCCCTGCGCCAGCTCGGGTGGCAGCAGCTCGGGAATGGCGCAGGTATCCAGCAGCTCCAGCGCCTGATCGGTGAGCTTACGCAGCGTCGCCTGCTTGATGCCTTCGGTCGTCGGGTAAACCGGGGTAAGCGTCTCCTGCAGTTCCGGCGTGCTGAGATCGCCCTGCACGCGGTACTCGGGGTGGATCATCTCTGCGCCGTATTTCCCGCGTTTGGCTTCACCATAGGCCAGTACTCTGCGGCCTGTCGCCAGGCTGTTTTTCATCGCCGCGCTGAAGTTGAAGAAACGCATGGTGAGAATGCCGGTGCCGTCGCTGATCTGGCAGGTCATCATCCGGCGTCCGCCGAAGGTGATGTTGCAGTTCAGGACTTCGCCTTCAACGGTGGCGTAAATGGCGGGAAGGAGATCGCCAATCTTATAAAGCTGGGTGCGGTCTTCATAACGGAGGGGGAGGTGAAGCAGGAGATCCTGCACGGTGTGCAGGCCAATTTTGGCCAACTTACTGCTTTGAGCCGCGCCCACGCCCGTCAGGCTGTTGAGCGGGATAGCATCCAGCAGGCGGCCCTTCATCGCTTACCCGGCGTACTGCATGGTGGCCCACCACTCGGCATCGGCTTCAATTTCGCCCTGCGCGTTGACGTGGGGGTAAGGCAATTTTTTCTGCTTCGCAACGCGAGCCAGCACCGGATAACCACCTTCAAACAGCAGGCGCTGCTGTTCATCTTCCGGCAGCATGCTGTTGCTACGCTCGTACATGCCGGCGTTCTGACGCTGGCGCTGCGCTTCATACAGAATGAGCGCGGACGCCACGGAGACGTTGAGAGACTGGACCATGCCGATCATCGGAATGATGATGTCCCGATCCGCCAGATCCAGCGCTTCCTGTGAGATCCCGGTTTTCTCCTGACCCATCAAAATGCAGGTCGGGCGAGTGTAGTCGATCTCGCGAAAATCCACGGCTTTAGCGGACAGGTTAGTGGCAAGGATCTGCATCCCGCGCCCTTTCAGGTGCGAAACGGCATCGCCAATTGTCTGGTGAGATTTGACGGAAACCCAGCTGTTACTGCCTGCCGCCGCCGAGACCATGGTGCGCATCCGGTGACCCGGCCAGACGGCGTGCACTTCATGCACACCGACGGCATCGGCGGTACGGACGATAGCAGAGACGTTATGCGGTTTATGGACCTGCTCCATGCAGACCGTCAGGTCAGGCTGACGCCTGGCGAGCATTTCGCATATCCGCGCGTAACGTTGTGAATTCATACCACTAGTTTCGGTTACGGGTGACTTTAATCACGTCCGGCATGACGCGGATCTTGCGCATGATATTCGCCAGATGCACGCGGTCGCGGGCGGTCAGACGAATAAAGGCGCTGTACACGCGGCCATCTTTTTCTTCCGTATTCAGGCTTTGAATATTGGAAGAGGCCGTGTTGATCGCTGCCGTCAGGTTCGCCAGGGCACCCTGGTGGTTGAACATATCCACCTTAATCTCGGTGATAAATTCCTGCGCCGTCTCTTTATCCCACTCGACCACCATAAACTTCTCGGCTTCTTTCTGGTAGCCGCGAATGTTACGACAGGATTCGTGGTGGATAACCAGCCCTTTACCTGGGCTGACGTGCGCAATAATCGGGTCGCCTGGAATTGGACGGCAACATTTTGCGAAGGTGATCAGCACCCCGTCCGCGCCTTTGATTGGCAGATGAGCATGGCCGGATGCGCCTGGCGCAGAAGGTATTGCTTCGCCCTGCTGCAGGTTTTTCGCCACCACGACGCTCATGGCGTTGCCCAGACCAATTTCCGCCAGCAGATCGTCAAGAGACGTGAGCTTCATACGGTCGAGCTCGCGCTGGATATGCTCCGGTGGGATCTCAGCCAGCTTACGGCTGCCGCCCAACGCGTGGTTGAGCAGACGACGCCCCAGGCTGACAGAATCATCACGCTTGAGATTTTTCAGCAGCTGACGGATTTTAGCGCGCGCTTTGGAGCTCACGACAAAGTTTAGCCAGGCCGCGTTCGGACGTGCGCCCGGTGCGGTAATAATTTCCACCGTCTGGCCGCTGGCGAGCGGCTGAGACAGCGGGTAAGGCTGTCTGTCGACGCGCGCGCCCACGCAGGCATGGCCGATATCGGTATGCACGGCGTAAGCGAAGTCGACCGGCGTTGCACCCGCAGGGAGTTCGACAATGCGACCTTCGGGGGTGAAAACGTAAATCTCATCCGGGAAGAGATCGGATTTCACGCTCTCGATAAATTCAAACGAGCTGCCCGCACTCTGCTGAAGTTCCAGCAGGCTCTGCATCCAGCGCTGGGCGCGGATTTGTGCGGTCGTACTGCTTTCGCCACCGTGCTCTTTATAGGCCCAGTGCGCGGCAACACCCATCTCTGCCATCTGGTCCATGTCTTCGGTGCGAATTTGCACCTCAACAGGCACGCCGTGCGGCCCGATCATCGAGGTGTGCAAAGATTGATAGCCGTTCGCTTTTGGAATGGCGATGTAATCTTTCATCCGCCCCGGACGCGGTTTGTAGAGGCTGTGCATCTGCCCCAGCACGCGATAGCAGGTGTCCGAGTCATGGACAATGACGCGGAAGGCGTAGATATCCATGATCGAGTGAAAACGCTGCTCCTTGAGTACCATTTTGCAGTAGATGGAGTACAGGTGTTTCTCGCGACCGCTGACGCGGCACGGAATTCCCGCTTCCTGCAAGCGCCCTTCGATTTCAGAGAGGATCTTTTGAATCATCTCCTTACGGTTGCCGCGTGCGGCTTTCACCACCTCTTTAATCACGCGATAGCGGTTCGGGTACAACGCTTCAAAACCCAGCTCTTCCAGCTCGGTTTTAATGTGGTGAATACCTAAACGGTGCGCCAGCGGACTGTAGATTTCGAGGGTTTCACGGGCAATGCGGCGACGTTTATCCGGGCGAAGTGAGCCCAGCGTGCGCATGTTGTGGGTGCGGTCAGCGAGTTTGATGAGAATGACGCGGATATCCTGCACCATCGCCATAATCATCTTGCGGAAGTTTTCGGCTTGCGCCTCTTTCTTGTCGCGGAAATTCAGCTTATCAAGCTTAGAGACCCCTTCCACCAGTTCGGCAACGCTTTTGCCAAACAGCTGTTCCATGTCCTGGTAAGTGGCAGGGGTATCTTCAATCACGTCGTGCAGCAGCGCGGCCATCAGCGTTTCGTAGTCGAGTTTCATCTCGGCCAGAATACAGGCCACCGCTACCGGGTGCGTGATGTAGGGTTCACCGCTTGAACGTGTCTGGCCCTCGTGAGCGTCACGTGCAACGAGATACGCCTGCTGAAGACGCTTAATCTGGTCTTCAGGCAGGTAGATTTGAATCAGTTGATTCAGGCTTTCAAACAGATACAAGGGCGACCCGCAGGTTTAATTAACGACGACCTTCAGCAATAGCGGTTACGGCCTGCAGTTCTGCGGCTTCCTGCTCTTGCTGCTCCTGGCGCTCACGCACGTCGAGGATCTGGTTGTTGATCAGACCTTCTTCGATTTCGCGAAGTGCAATAACGGTGGTTTTATCGTTTTCTTCCGGTACCAGCGGATCTTTACCGCCTACCTGCATCTGACGAGCGCGACGCGCGGCGACCAGCACCAGGTCAAAACGGTTACCAATTTTCTCTACAGCGTCCTGAACAGTTACGCGTGCCATACTTAAAATGCTCCACAGGTGAAGAAATGACTGGGCATGATACTGAAAGTGGGTTCAGTCTGCCAACAGTTTGGTGATTAATGCGTCATGTCGCTGCTTCTGGCGGCTCATACGCAGACGTTCTGCACGAAGAATGGTTTTGAGATCGCTCAGTGCGGCATCAAAATCATCATTCACAATAAGGTAATCATATTCCGCGTAATGGCTCATTTCTGCAACAGCCTGTTCCATACGCTTTGCGATGACTTCTTCGCTGTCCTGACCGCGGCCACGCAGGCGGCGATCCAGCTCATCTTTCGATGGCGGTAAAATAAAGATACTGCGCGAGTCAGGCATTTTCTTGCGAATTTGCTGTGCACCCTGCCAGTCGATATCCAGGAACACATTCACGCCCGTGGCCAGAACCTGCTCAATGGTTTCACGCGAGGTACCGTAGTAATTACCGAATACTTCCGCGTGTTCAAGAAACGCGTCTCTGCCGATCATCGCTCTGAACTCGTCGTGATCCACAAAGAAATAGTGTTCGCCGTGCACTTCACCCGGACGCGGTTGACGCGTGGTGTGAGAAACAGAAACCTGTGTGTCGTACAACGGTTGGGTTTTTAACAGTGCCTGAATAAGGCTGGATTTACCCGCGCCACTAGGGGCAGAAACAATATAAAGCGTGCCTTGAGCCATGAGAGTCTTTTGTATGTGTTAACAAAGAAGTCCTACATACGGGCTTATTATACACGTCACTGCCGTGTGACGTAGCCTTTGTCACACTTTTTCCCCTGGATTATTGAATTTTGCGTGCCGTTTTCAGGTTTTATCTGGGGTTTTCAGCAATCCAAAGAAATACCGGATAGCGTCTCGCATTGTGAATCGTTGCCGTTAGCGTTGTTTCAGGCATCGGGATATACCTCCTGCAACACAAAGGAGGAGTAGCAATGTGGCGATGGATAAGCGGGTTAATGCTCTTGTGGAGTGGCTATGGCGCGGCGGTGTGCCCGGTGTGGTCGCAGGCAAAAGCTGAGAAAGAGATGGCGTCGTTAAGCGCGCAAATCAAACGCTGGGATGACGCTTACTGGAAGCAGGGCGTGAGCGAGGTCAACGACGAAGTTTACGACCAGCTTAACGGGCGCTTAATGCAGTGGCAGCACTGTTTTGGCAGTGAGCCTTCAGAGGAGAAACTCCCTGCGCTGGTGGGAAGCGTAAAACATCCTGTTGCCCATACGGGCGTACATAAAGTGGCCAGCAAAGAGGAGTTGAGACAGTGGATGCGTGCGCGGCAGCATCTGTGGATGCAGCCCAAAGTTGACGGTGTGGCGGTAACGCTGGTCTATCGTGACGGAACGTTAACCCAGGCCATCAGTCGTGGTGATGGCCTGAAAGGGGAAGACTGGACCGGGAAGGTGCGTTTGATCCCGACTATTCCGCAAAAGCTCACCGGCAAGCTCGCGAACAGCGTCTTACAGGGCGAGCTTTTCTGGCTAAGCGACAATCACATTCAGCGGCAGATGGGCGGGATGAACGCTCGCGCAAAGGTGGCGGGGGCGATGATGCGGCAAAAGGATAACTCGGTTTTGAGCAAGATCGGCGTGTTCATCTGGGCCTGGCCGGATGGGCCGAAAGATATGCAGACATCTTTAGCTGAACTGTCTCAGGCCGGTTTTACGCTGTCGGCACGGTATACGCTACCCGCCGATTCTGTTGATGCCGTCGAGAAACAGCGCGCCGCCTGGCACGTAACCGGATTACCCTTTGCCACGGATGGAATTGTGGTGCGTTCGGAGGATGCGCCCGCAGGGGAAGGCTGGTTACCGGGCGAAGGCAACTGGCTGGTTGCGTGGAAATATGCGCCTGCAGCCCAGGTGACCGAGGTGAGTGATATTCATTTTTCCGTGGGGCGAA
The DNA here is from genome assembly GCF_001729805.1 of Enterobacter roggenkampii. NCBI lineage: Bacteria > Pseudomonadati > Pseudomonadota > Gammaproteobacteria > Enterobacterales > Enterobacteriaceae > Enterobacter > Enterobacter roggenkampii. The sequence continues at coordinate 100,564 of NZ_CP017184.1, forward strand.
CGGGCAAAATGTCCGTTGTAGCCGCACTGGAACCTGTGCAATTGGACGATAAACAGGTACGGCGGGTGAGTCTGGGCTCGGTGGAGCGCTGGCAGAGGCTGGATATTGCCTCAGGGGATCAGATACAGGTCAGCCTGGCCGGGCAGGGTATTCCCCGGTTTGATAAGGTGGTCTGGCGCGGGACGGACAGACATAAACCCGAGCCTCCAGCCTCGCGTTATCATGCGCTGAGCTGTTTCTATGCTTCTCCGGAATGTATGGAACAGTTCTTTGCCCGACTGACCTGGCTCAGCTCAAAGCAGGTACTTGATATTGAAGGATTAGGCGAGTCAGGCTGGCGCACCCTCTGGCAGGCACATCATTTTGAACACCTCTTTTCGTGGCTGTTATTAACGCAGGCGCAAATGCAGGCTACGCCTGGCTTTTCCTCCGCGCGCGGGCTGGCGCTCTGGCATCGATTTAATCTGGTGCGCGAGAAGCCATTTATCCGCTGGCTCATGGCATTGGGTGTTCCGCTGACACAGGCTTCGCTGAAGGCGATGGGGAACGTAACGTGGCAGACGTTGAGCGGACGTAACGCAAAGGACTGGCAAAGCCTGCCGGGAACGGGAGAGAGGAAGGCGCGACAAATTGTTGCCTTCATCCACGACCCTGGCGTTGCCGGGCTGGCATCCTGGTTAGGCAAGCAGGGTCTGCCTGGATTTTAGAGCGAGCTTGCTTTAGCTTTGCGCCAGGGGGTATGTCTGTCTGGCGAACTGAAGGTTTCGCGGAGCTGATCGTAGTCATAGATGTGGCGGCCGCCATCAATTACCGGGATAAGTGTGGGAGCCTGATAGCACGCCGCAAGCACCGAGCTGCATTGATCAACACCCGTTGTGATTCCAAGCCACGTCAACATCAACTCATAATTGCTTGCTGTGGGCCACGCTTCATGCACCCACCCCACCGATCTTTTTTGAGCATTCAGGGCTTGCTGGCTATACCAGATAAACTGGGGGACCTGGTAAGCCTCTTTGCTTGGGTTGCGTGAGCCATGCATATAGATGGAGTTCAGTTGCGGGTTTTTTTCCAGCCCATGGTCTGAAAAATAGAGCAGAGAGGATGCGCTGCCCTGCAGACGTTTAGCTACTTCGCCAATGAAGTAGTCGGTAAACAGAATCGCATTATTGTAGCAATCTTCATACTTGTTGCCGGTATGCAGAATATTTGCGGATGGCGGATACCGATCGCAGGCCATCTCATGACTGCCGTTGATATGCAGGAAAATTAACTTCCTGCCGGGTGCTTTAAGCGCCTCATCCAGGGCAGGTAAAAGTTCGGTGTCATAACGGGTGTCAATCCACTGAGCTTTATGGCTAATAGAGGCAATCGCCACAATATAGTTATTGCTCTTGCCTGTATTACCCTGGGCGCTAATCCATTCGGTGTGATAGCCCGTTTTTTTAGCGACGCTAACGATATTGTCAGCAAGCTTATCGGTGGTGAAGTGGTCTGGATCAGCTTTACTTAATATCATCGGCACGGAAAGCACGGTGGCTGACGCAGGGGCAATAGCATTGCTAAAAATGAGGGAGTCCTTCGCCAGCAAGGATTCCACTGGCGTGGTATCCTGGTGAAAACCGTAGAGCTTCATATTGCTGCGACGTGCGGATTCACCCACGATAACAACATAGTTTTCGATGCCCGTTTCATGATACTGCAACGCAGGATAATTGACGCTGTGCTGGCTAATTTTCTCCGCCAGCGCGTTATCGCGATGGGCAATAATGAACTCTGCGCCGGTGTAAAATGGCGTATTGGTTAAAATCCGGGAGCTTAGCGGATAATAAACTTCAAGGTCGTGGCGTTTTTTTAGCCAATTTGCCGTCGAATACCAGCCAAAATAAACGGCAAGCAGAACGAAGCCGATAGTTTTGACGCGGGAAGAAACATGCTCGCTAGCTGCTTTGATTGCGAACCAGGTGACAATAAAGTAAGCAAACGCGGCTGGTAAACAGTGCAGGTATAAACCTGACATGCTTTTCGCTTCGGCTACGTGAGTGCCGAGAATACTCATCGCGAATACCGTGTTAAATTCGCTCTGGTAGACGCTCCAGGTACTGTAAGCAATCGCAAAATTTAACGTGAGCAGGGCGGTTAAAAAAAATGCGAGGATCTTGCCGGGAAGCGAGCGAAAGATTGCTGCGGCGCAAACCAGTAAAAGCGCATTACAAATCGCAATGCGCACTGCGAATCGTGCAGGTTGCGTTAAAAATACTGGCCATAACTGAATCAGCACGGAAACGAGCAGCAAAATTAAAAAATGGCTGCTGAGTTTTTTATTAATAATCAGGGCTGACGTTTTGGCAAAGGACATTGTTTTAACGCAAGTTTATGGGGACAAAGATGCGACAGTTTATCGCGTTTGGCCCGGTTATATGAGATAACAAAAAGTGCTTTTTACTACTTTGTTGTGGTTTTGTTGAGAATTCAATGTGTGTCCTGCGTGTAATGAAAAACAGGCAATCCCAGTTTTAAGCGCAGTGCCAGCAAGCGAGCCGTAAAGCCAAATAATAACGTGGCAATGACCACAACATCATGGCTCGAAACATAATGTTGTAAAGCAATATACAGAACGGCAGACGCAAAGGATATTCCGGCGTAAAGCTCTTTCTGGAAAACCAGTGGAATACGCTTGCAGAACATATCGCGCAGCACACCGCCGAATACGCCCGTGACCACGGCGGCAATGGTAGCGATAACAGGTCCTTCCCCCATATCGAGCGCGATTTGTGCTCCGATAATCGAGAAAACCACCAGACCTAAAGCGTCAAGGACTAAAAACAGGCGGCGAAGATGGGGCATGACGGGCGCCACTATGGTAGTTAACACGGCTGCTGTCGCCACGATAATGACGTACTCGGGGTGTTTGACCCAGCCAAGCGGATAATGTCCCAGCAGAATATCGCGTACCGAGCCGCCGCCCAGCGCGGTCGCTGTAGCAATAATGATCACGCCGAAGGTGTCCATACGGCGACGTCCGGCAGCAAGTGCGCCGGTCATGGCTTCTGCGGTGATGCCAATGAGATAAAGGATGTGAAGCAGCATATTTCCTCCGGTGTGAACGCGGGGGAGGTTAGCGATTTGTGCGCAAGATCACGATTGAGTTTTTCTAAGGCGACTGCGTTTGCCCTATAAATTTTTATCAAATGATGTTGAATAAGCTTGATGAAAGGCGGTGGCATGCAAAATCAGGTGCCGGAATGGATTAGAAATAATAATGGGTGATGCCGTCGGCACCACCCGAAAAGGCATTACTCAATATTCTGGATCTGCTCGCGCATTTGCTCAATCAGCACTTTCAACTCAATCGCTGAATTCGTCACTTCCGCATTGATCGACTTAGACGCAAGAGTGTTCGACTCGCGGTTGAACTCCTGCATCATAAAGTCCAGACGGCGGCCTACCGCTTCCTTTTTCTTCAGAATGTTGTAGGTCTCTTTAACGTGCGCTTCCAGACGGTCCAGCTCTTCAGCGACATCAATACGTTGCGCCATCAGCACCAGCTCTTGTTCCAGACGGGTGTTTTCCAGCTGAACTTCTGCCTCTTCCAGTTTGGCGACCAGGCGCTCGCGCTGCCACTGCAGCACTTCCGGCATATGGGTGCGAACCTTAGCCACTTCCGCACTCACGCCTTCAAGGCGCTGCTCAATCATCGCTTTCAGCGCCTGACCTTCGGTTTCGCGGGCAACGATAAAGTCATCCAGCGTGCCGTCGAGGGCGGCCAGAATTTCAGCGGCAATCGCGTCCAGATCCTGCTCGCCGGCGGCCATGACGCCAGGCCAGCGCAGAATATCAACCGGGTTGATTTCGCCTTCATCGCTCTGCATTTTGACCCAGTTCGCCGCATTCACGAGCTGTTTCGCCAGTTTTTCGTTGAGGATCAGCTCGCCTTGTGCGCTGGCATCAGGCTCAAAGCGCAGGTTACATTCCACTTTACCGCGCGTCAGACGCGTACGGATACGCTCGCGAACAACAGGCTCAAGGCTGCGGAACTGCTCCGGCATACGGAAATACGTTTCCAGGTAACGCTGGTTTACCGAGCGCATTTCCCATGTAGCGCTACCCCAGCTACCCTTGATTTCACGCCGGGCGTAGGCGGTCATACTGCGGATCATAGACATTCCCGTTTTTAAAGGAGAGATGGGGGGATTATAGCTTTCGGGGGCTTCTCAGGATAGGAATAAGCGTCCTTTATCCGTATAATGCGCAGCCACATTCGTTTCAAGCCGGAGAATCCATCATGCGTCCATCAGGTCGTAGCGCCAATCAGGTGCGTCCCGTCACCCTGACCCGTAACTATACAAAACACGCTGAAGGCTCCGTGCTGGTTGAGTTTGGTGACACCAAAGTGCTGTGTACCGCATCCATCGAAGAAGGCGTTCCGCGCTTCCTGAAAGGTCAGGGCCAGGGCTGGATCACCGCCGAGTACGGCATGCTGCCGCGCGCGACCCATACCCGTAACGCCCGTGAAGCGGCGAAGGGTAAGCAGGGCGGTCGTACCATGGAAATTCAGCGTCTGATCGCGCGTGCGCTGCGCGCCGCCGTTGATCTGAAAACCCTCGGCGAATTCACGATTACCCTGGACTGCGACGTGATTCAGGCCGATGGTGGCACGCGTACGGCCTCTATTACCGGCGCCTGTGTAGCGCTGGCCGATGCTCTGAACAAGCTGGTTGCTGCCGGTAAGCTGAAAACCAATCCAATGAAAGGCATGGTTGCGGCGGTCTCCGTAGGCATCGTTAACGGTGAAGCGCTTTGCGATCTGGAATACGTTGAAGATTCCGCTGCAGAGACAGACATGAACGTGGTGATGACCGAAGACGGTCGCATCATTGAGGTGCAGGGCACGGCAGAAGGCGAGCCGTTCACCCACGAAGAGCTTCTCTCCCTGCTGGCGTTGGCCCGAGGGGGAATCGAATCCATTGTCACGACGCAGAAAGCGGCGTTAGAAAATTGATTTTAAAGGCGACCAATGAGTCGCCTTTTTTTTGCCTGTAAGACAGAAAAACCAAAGGAGCTAATCCATGAAATCGTATCAGCGCCAGTTTATTGAGTTTGCGCTTAACAAGCAGGTACTTAAGTTTGGCGAATTTACGCTGAAATCCGGGCGTAAAAGTCCTTATTTCTTCAACGCCGGGCTGTTTAATACCGGGCGCGATCTGGCACTGTTAGGCCGTTTCTATGCCGAAGCGCTGGTGGATTCCGGGATTGATTTTGACCTGCTATTTGGCCCGGCCTATAAAGGCATTCCGATTGCGACCACTACCGCGGTGGCGCTGGCGGAACATCATGATCGCGACGTGCCGTACTGCTTTAACCGCAAAGAAGCCAAAACCCACGGTGAAGGCGGGAATCTGGTCGGCAGCCCGCTGCAGGGCCGCGTCATGCTGGTGGACGACGTGATCACCGCGGGTACGGCAATCCGCGAATCAATGGAGATTATCCAGGCCAACGGTGCAACGCTGGCTGGCGTGTTGATTTCGCTGGATCGTCAGGAGCGTGGTCGCGGAGAAATTTCCGCCATTCAGGAAGTGGAGCGGGATTACAGCTGCACTGTGACGTCAATAATCACCCTGAAAGATCTGATTGCGTATCTGGAAGAGAAGCCTGAGATGGCGGACCATCTGGCAGCGGTAAAAGCGTATCGCGAAGAGTTCGGGGTTTAAGTGCATTGCCCGGTGGCGTTGTGCTTACCGGGCCTACCCGTTCGTAGGCCGGATAAGGCGAAGCCGCCATCCGGCGATGGCGTTACTGTAATTGTGCCGCCACTAACGGCCAGCGGGCGTCAAAATCGTCCGTTGGACGGTATTTAAACTCGCTGCGCACAAAGCGGGAAAGCATCCCTTCACAAAACGCCAGAATCTGGCTCGCCAGCAGCGTTTCATCAATGCTGTATCCTTCACCTTCACGCATTTTCTTCTCGCGAAGCACCTGGCGCAGCTGCGCTTCAATGCGTTCGAAAAGCTGGTTAATGCGGCCCTGGAGTCTGTCCTGCTCAAACATCAGCGCGTGGCCGGTCAGGATACGAGTTAAGCCCGGATTGCGTTCACCGAAGCCCAGGATTAACAGCACTATCAGACGCAGACGCGCGGTAGTGTCTTTTTCGTCTTTCAGAATCAGGTTGATGCGCGTGATCAGGCTGTCTTCAATAAACTCGATCAGACTGTCGAACATCCGGGTTTTGCTCGGAAAATGACGGTACAGCGCCGCCTCAGACACGCCCACAGAGGCGGCCAGTTTAGCGGTGGTGATGCGTTGACTGCCATCGCTGGATTCAAGCATCAGAGCCAGAGATTGAAGTATTTCTTCGCGACGATTCCTTTTCGCGGTTTGTTTTTCTGCCATGTTACAAAATACCCCTGAAAATAAGCACTTGCCAGGCTGGCATCCACACAGCGACCGCAAACGGACGTTTGCGGTTTGTTATTGCATTATGACGCTGTGAGATACGTGTTTGTCGGGCCGTTACTTGCGCCCGGAATGGCCGAAGCCGCCTTCGCCACGGTCGGTGGCGTCAAAGTCTGCCACCAGGTTAAATTCTGCCTGTACCACCGGTACAAAGACCATCTGTGCGATACGCTCGCCCGGTTCAATGGTGAAGCTGTCCTGACCACGGTTCCAGACGGAGACCATCAGTTGACCCTGATAGTCGGAGTCGATCAGGCCCACCAGGTTACCCAGCACAACGCCGTGCTTATGGCCCAGGCCAGAACGCGGCAGGATAACCGCTGCCAGCGACGGGTCAGCAATGTGAATCGCCAGGCCAGTCGGAACCAGGGTCGTGGCACCCGGGGCCAGTTCTACGGCGTCATCGAGACAGGCGCGCAGGTCAAGACCGGCAGAGCCGGAGGTGGCATAGGTTGGCAGCGGGAATTGCTCGCCAACACGCGGGTCCAGAATCTTAACGTCGATTTTTTTCATCATAACGGGTAACGATCTCGTCGAGTAAATGTTGGCCCAGGAGTTCCTTGCGCTCAAGCGGTAAGACTTTATCTCCATCCTGCCAGAAAAGGTGCAGTGCGTTGCTGTCGCTGTTAAATCCTTGTGTGGCCAGCGATACGTCGTTCGCGCAAATCAAATCGAGGTTTTTGCGGGTACGTTTTTGCCGGGCATATTCTTCCACATTATTCGTTTCTGCGGCAAACCCAACAACGTATGGACGGTGGCTTTTTAGTGCGGCGACACCGGCAACAATGTCCGGGTTTTTCACCATTTTTAGTGTTAATTCATCGCCTTGCTTTTTAATTTTAGCCTCGGCGATCGTCTCAGCACGATAGTCTGCAACGGCCGCACAGCCGATAAAAATCTGCTGGCTTTGCGCATGTGCCTGCACGGCGGCTTCCATCTCCAGCGCGGTGGTAACGTCAATTCGCTTCACACACGCAGGGGTAGGCAGAGAGACCGGGCCGCTCACCAGCGTGACGTTCGCACCGCGCTTCGCGGCGGCGGCGGCAATCGCAAAGCCCATTTTGCCGGAGCTATGGTTGGTGATATAGCGCACCGGATCCAGCGGCTCGCGCGTGGGGCCCGCGGTTATCATGATGTTGAGATGTTGCAGATCGTTGACAGGCGAAAAGTGGGCCGCGGCCATATCAACAATCGTCAGCGGATCAAGCATGCGGCCCGGGCCAACATCGCCGCAGGCCTGGCTACCGCTGTCCGGACCCCAGATAAGCAGGCCGCGTGAGGCTAAGGTCTCAAGATTGTGCTGCGTAGCCGCGTTACGGTACATCTGCTGGTTCATGGCAGGCACGACGGCAACAGGCGCAGGTGTGGCCAGACAAATGGTGGAGACCAGGTCGTTTGCCATACCGGCCGCTACCCGGGCGATTAAATCAGCCGTGGCGGGGGCGAGGATAACCAGGTCTGCCCATTTCCCAAGCTCAATATGGCCCATCGCGGCTTCGGCGGCCGGATCGAGCAGGCTGTCAGATACCGGGTATCCTGAAACGGCCTGCAGGCTCAGAGGAGTGATAAAGGCTTTACCGCCTTCGGTTATCGCGACCCGTACATCTGCCCCGCGCTCGCGCAGACGACGCACCAGCTCCGGCGCTTTGTAGGCAGCAATACCGCCGCTCACGCCAAGAACGATTTTTTTACCGGCCAGGCTCATCATGATTCTTTCCTGTTGGGGTTCACCAGAGAGCGGGCATTTTATCACAATCCCCAAAACGGGGTGATTTTGTCCTTCGACCACTTTGCGAGGCGCTACGCAAGAACGCAACGTGGTCGTCGAGTGCCTGACTGGCCTGTGGCAGCATGCGGTTAAAAAAGGGAGAAAGAGCATGGAAGAAGAGGATGAGCCGCTGCTGCCGCGCGAAAAACTGCTGCGCTATGACGTCACCCTGTTAAAAGATGATGAACTGCTGGCGCTCTTTTTACGTACCGGAACGCCCGGTAAAACGGTATTTACGCTGGCAAAAGAGCTGATCGTACATTTCGGTTCTCTGCACGGTTTGCTGACCGCCGAACTGGCGCAGTTTAAGCACGTAGAAGGGATCGGTGTGGCGAAATATGCCCAGTTGCGGGCCATTGCTGAACTTGCCCGCCGTTTTTACAATGTCCGCATGGAGAAGGACGATCCGATCCTGACGCCAGCGATGACGCGTGAATATCTGCAAAGCCAGTTAACCGATATCGAGCGCGAGATCTTTATGGTGATCTTTGTCGATAACAGAAACCGGGTACTGAAACATAGCTGCCTCTTTGCCGGCACGTTAAGCCACGTTGAGGTGCATCCGCGAGAAATTGTGCGGGAAGCGATAAAAGTGAATGCAGCGGGCGTGATCCTCGCGCATAATCACCCCTCAGGCTGTGCAGAACCGAGCAGAGCGGACAAAGAAATCACCGAGCGCATTATCAAATGCTGTCAATTCATGGACATTCGTGTGCTGGACCATCTGATAATTGGCCGCGGAGAGTACATTTCTTTTGCAGAACATGGCTGGATTTAGGCTATTTCTCGCGATCCATCGGGATCTTTGTCTGTTCGGGACTTGAGCACACCGCCGAGTCAGCGTATACTACGCCACCTTTGAGAATCTCGGGTTTGGCATTTGGGCCTGGCAATCGAGAGTTCACTTAGAACTATGCGATGACCGGGCTGTAAAGCCTGACGAGGCGCCGATACCCCATACGAAGCTCGAGCTAATTTGATTTTTGGAGAATAGACATGTCCCGAGTCTGCCAAGTTACTGGCAAGCGTCCGGTGACCGGTAACAACCGTTCCCACGCACTGAACGCGACTAAACGCCGTTTCCTGCCGAACCTGCACTCTCACCGTTTCTGGGTTGAGAGCGAGAAGCGTTTTGTCACCCTGCGCGTATCTGCTAAAGGTATGCGTGTAATCGATAAGAAAGGCATCGATACAGTTCTGTCTGAACTGCGTGCCCGTGGCGAAAAGTACTAAGTACTTAAAGAGGAAATAAATCATGGCTAAAGGTATTCGCGAGAAAATCAAGCTGGTTTCTTCTGCTGGTACAGGTCACTTCTACACCACCACGAAGAACAAACGTACTAAGCCGGAAAAACTGGAACTGAAAAAATTCGATCCAGTTGTACGCCAGCACGTACTGTACAAAGAAGCTAAAATCAAATAATTTTAGTCTCCTTGTATCGAAAAACCCCGCAACTGCGGGGTTTTTTGCATTCTGTATCTCAACGGAGGAACCATGCCTGAATTACCTGAGGTAGAAACCAGCCGTCGCGGCATTGAGCCCCATCTGGTCGGCGCGACGATTCTTCACGCGGTTGTCCGTAACGGGCGTCTGCGCTGGCCGGTGTCCGATGAGATCCATGCCCTGAGCGATAAACCCGTCCTTAGCGTGCAGCGCCGCGCGAAATACCTGCTGCTGGAGCTGCCCGACGGCTGGATCATTATCCACCTGGGGATGTCCGGGAGCCTGCGCGTTCTTACCGAAGAACTGCCTGCGGAAAAGCACGACCACGTGGATCTGGTGATGAGCAACGGCAAAGTGCTCCGTTACACCGATCCACGGCGCTTTGGCGCGTGGCTGTGGACGAAGGAGCTGGAAGGGCATAACGTGCTGGCGCATCTGGGCCCGGAGCCGCTCTCAGACGCGTTTAACGCGGAATACCTCAAGGCGAAGTGCGCGAAGAAGAAAAGCCCGATTAAGCCCTGGCTGATGGATAACAAGCTGGTGGTCGGCGTGGGGAATATCTACGCCAGCGAATCGCTGTTTGCGGCCGGGATCCACCCCGATCGGCTGGCCTCGTCGCTGTCGGCGCAGGAGTGCGAGCTGCTGGTCCGGGTGATTAAAGCCGTATTGCTGCGCTCGATTGAGCAGGGGGGGACAACGTTGAAGGACTTCCTGCAAAGTGACGGCAAGCCGGGCTATTTTGCCCAGGAGCTGCAGGTGTATGGCCGTAAGGGCGAACCGTGCAGAGTCTGCGGCACACCCATTATTGCCACGAAGCACGCCCAGCGCGCCACGTTCTACTGCCGTCAGTGCCAGAAATAGGGCTACTTGAGCTTTTCCATCAAGGCCTGGTGGACGTTAACCGGCAGGAAATGGGTTACGTCCCCGTGATGGCGCGCCACCTCTTTCACCAGCGTGGACGAGATAAACGACCACTCTTTGGAGGGCATCAGGAATACGCTCTCCAGTTCCGGCATCAGGTGGCGGTTCATGTGCGCCAGCTGCATCTCATATTCGAAGTCTGCCACCGCGCGTAAACCGCGGATCAGAATGTTCGCCTGCTGGGCCCGGGCGAAGTTCGCCATCAGGTCGCTGAATCCGACAACCTCAACATTCGGCAGGTGCGAAATGGCATCGGTGGCGAGCTGCACGCGCTCGTGGAGGTCAAACATCGGCTTTTTGCTGGGGCTGGCGGCAATGGCCAGGATCACCTTGTCAAACATGCACGCCGCACGGGTGATGATATCAAGATGACCGTTGGTGATCGGATCGAAGGTACCCGGATAAATCGCTTTTGTGCTCATGGCTCACGTTTTCTCTGAGTAGCCGCGGCAGAGCGCCCACAGCTCGGTGTATTTGTTAAAAGTATACTGGGCATTGACCACCGCGAGTAACCAGCCCTGCTTACCGTCCAGCACGCCACCACGCAGCAGCAGCGTTTTCAGAAACGCGCCCAGCGTGTGGGTGAAGATTCCGGTCAGCGAGGCCTTCTTGCCGCGCTGGTGACGCTCCTGCGCCCATGCGGTGGCATAGTTGAGCTGTTTGCGCTGGAAGCTTGCGAAATCGCGGCAGGTCAGGTGCAGCAAATCGCCCGTCAGGGGGATGATCTGGGCGTTGTCGCAGGCCAGAGATTCATGCACCAGATTGTCGTTGTACTGATACCGCTCGCGCTCGTAGAGGCGCGTCACGCGGTCAGGATACCAGCCGCTGTGGCGCATAAAACGGCCAAGGAAGTAGTTGCGGCGGGCAATGCTGTATACAGCATCAGGTTGAGGTGAGGAAAGCACCGCCTGAATGGCCTGCTGAAGCTCCGGCGTGATGCGCTCGTCAGTATCGAGCATCAGGACATAATCTCCGGTGGCAAACCCCTGCGCGCGCTGGCGCTGGAGGCCATAGCCTTGCCAGTCAGTATTGATAAAGACTTTTGCGCCCGCTGCCCGGGCAACGTCCACCGTGTTGTCCGTACTTCCGGAATCAAGAATGACTATCTCGTCAGCCCAGGCTACCGACGCCAGGCAGTCCGGAAGCAGGTCGGCGGCGTTTTTGGCGATCATCACGACCGACAGACGCGTTGACATCAGTGGCTCCGCTGGGGCAGGTAAGGTTGCAGAAGTTGCAGCAGACGGGTCAGGGCACCCTGGTTCTGGTGCAGCACTTCGACCGCATGTCGCCCGTACCACAGGCGATAATCTTCGTCAGTCAGAAGGGTTGAGACCTCTTTGACTACCGAATCCGCATCGGTCACGGTAATTAAACCATCGGCCTGCTGTAATTTCGCGCAGATATCTTTGAAGTTAAACGTGTGTGGCCCCATCAGCACCGGAATCGCGTGGGCTGCCGGCTCGAGCGGGTTATGGCCTCCGCGCTCCACCAGGCTGCCGCCGACAAACGCGAGGTCAGCAATGCCGTACAGCAGCATCAGCTCGCCCATCGTATCGCCAATCACCACCTGGGTGCTGCCAGACGGGATCTCCCCGCTGCTGCGCAGCGTGAAGCTGAAACCGGCTTTCTGAACCATTTCGCGGGCATCTTTAAAACGTTCCGGATGGCGTGGCACGAGGATCAGCAGTAAATCAGGGAAGCTTTCCAGCAGCTTGCGGTGCGCCTGCAGGATGATCTCTTCTTCACCGTCATGGGTACTGGTCGCAATCCAGACCTGACGACGCGGGGCCCACTGGCGGCGAAGCGTGATGGCGCGGGCGGCGAGTTCAGGGGTAACCGAAATATCAAATTTCAGGCTGCCCGTCACCGCAAGCTGGTTGCGTTTGAGGCCCAGAGAGATAAAGCGTGCCGCATCTTCTTCATTCTGCGCGGCAATCAGGGTGATTTTGCTCAGCAGGCGGCGCATAAATTTACCCAGCTTGCCGTAACCTTTCGCCGAGCGCTCTGACAGGCGCGCGTTGGCAATCACCAGCGGAATTTTACGGGCATGCAGGGCGGAAATCATGTTTGGCCACAGTTCGGTTTCCATCACAATCACAAGCTTCGGGCGAACGGTATTCAGGAAACGATTCATGGCGCAGGGGAGATCGTAAGGGAGATAGACGTGATGAACGTCTTTGCCGAAAGCGGATAACGCGCGCTCCGAGCCGGTTGGCGTCATCGTCGTGACGGTAATCGGCAGCGACGGGTAGCGGTGACGTAGGGCGCGAACCAGCGGGATCGCCGCCAGCGTTTCACCGACAGAAACGGAATGCAGCAAAATACCGTCCGGCGCGACTTTATTGCGGCAGAAGCCATAGCGTTCAGCCCAGCGTTTACGATACGCAGGCGCTTTACGGCTACGAAGCAACAGTCTCAGCCACACCAGTGGCTGAATAATGTAGAGCAGGGCGGTATACAACAATTCCAAGCGATTATCCGTTTTTTTAGTTTCGGCGGGCAAATTCTAAGCATTTGAGCCGTCTAAAGCTATCTCTTTGGTGTTTTAAGATACCCATTTGCCTGCGTTACGCTCATTCGCCTGAAAAAAAACGGGCAATTTCTTGCCCGTTTCATGTCTGACCGTTTAGCGCTCCGCTTCGGGGAGGGCATTCAGATGGTAGGTTACGCGCTCCGAAAGCCCGCGAATATCACCGCCAGTGATAAAGAAGCTGTCATCTTTTTGATTCGGATTGGTGACGTCGTAGCCCAGCATCTTGTTGATGAGCGTTGCCACCTGGTAATGGTTGAGAGGTACCTGCGGGCTGATCTCCTTCATGGCGTAAGCCGGATCGTTGCTGAAGTAGAGGAACGGTACCTGAGCAATTGGCATTTCAACAACCGAGTGGCCAAACAGACCGTTATCGCCCACGCGTTCACCGTGATCGGAGGTGATAAACACCAGCACCGGCAGTTTGGATTTTGCCAGCGCGGTGCGAATCGCGGACGCGAGTTCTTTGTCATACAGGCGGACCGCATCGTCATACTCATTTTTCTTCTGCGCCACATCATCACTCAGACGCGGCGTAGAGAATTTCGCGAAGCCCTGCGGAATATTACGCTCGTACGGGATATGTGGCGCGCGGCTGTTGAGCACCATCAGGAACGGTTTGTTCCAGTCCAGGGTTGCTTTCTCAACGGATGGCGTCAGAACAACGTCTGCGCCGACATCTGGTGCCGGGCGGATCTGGGTATCTTCCCACAGATCGATATCATGGATGCCAATCCAGTTGCTCAGCCCTTCCAGCCCCTGGGCGGAGATAAAGGCGGTCTGATAACCCTGTTTCTTCGCGTTGGCGAAGATATTGGTGGATTTCGATTTATAGGCCCCGTAGTTATCCGGCTCGCGCAGATTATTCACCAGCATCGGGATGGCCACGCGGGTGGACACGGCGTTGGAGACAATCAGGCGGCCCGTACCTTGATACTGCTGGAGCAGCGCTTTCAGCTCAGGCGTGGTATCGCGTTCGTAGCCCAGAGCGCTGACGTGGTGCGGATTAAGGCTTTCACCTATCGCCAGAATAATCGAATATTTACCCGCGCGCGTATCCTTAACAGGTTTGACCTGGTAGGGATCGTAGTGGGTCAGATTCTGGTTTTCGCCTGACATCGCTTCCGGGATCAGGCGTATGGCGCTGAAGCTCATTGCAGACAGGCCGTTACGCAGCAGGGAGTGGCGCAGGTCCGGGTTGAACTTGTACATCTGCCCGTCGATCGCTTTGTAGAACTGACCGACAAACATCACGACAATCGCAAGCAGGCAAGGAAGCGCAATCCATTTGTGCCAAAGCGGCGCCAGACGACGCGCAAAGACCAGCGCAAACACGACCGCTACAATCATGATGGCGAAGTAGATGCCCAGTGAACCCAGGCTGTCGGTGATCCCACTGGCAATGTCTTTCGTTTCCACGAACGCCAGCCAGACTTCGCTCGGGCCATAGAACTGACCGTAGAACTGGTAGTACACCGCTTCCGAAATCTGAACGATAAACGTGACGGCCAGCAGCAGGCGAGTCAGGAAGAAACGCGCGCTGGCTGCGGCAAGCAGGGAAATGATCAGATACAGCGAGATATCACCGGACTTCGGCTGGTAGACGTGATCTTTCAGCAGAATGATGATTTCTGAAAGCGAGAACAGCAGCAGGAATGCCAGCGTCAACCCCAGGGTGCGCAACAGATTGCTGCGCGGGGTGAACGAAGAGTGTGTCGTTGTTTTGAACATGGAAGGACTCTATTCCGATCAGAACTTTTTAGTCAGCGGGCGAATGGCTTTACCAAAACCAAAGCGCAGTGCGCGAACTACCGTAGGACGATTGTGCAATCCTTTTCGCCAAATATCCTCAAACAGGGCATACCAGCGTGCAGCGACCGCTTCGCGGGAATAGACCTGTAGGCGTTTTTCACCCTGTTCGCGCATCTGACGATACAGTTCAGGGGAGTTTTTAAGACGCATGATGGCATTGAAGGCTTCATCAGGGTTTTTGGCGATCAGGTAGTCCAGCTCGCTTTCGCGGATCGCGCGATAAGACGGCTCGTCATCGCAGACCATCACCGTTTTCCCCAGCCAGTTGTTAATGAGCTTACTGGCAGGCTTACGCGCCAGTTTGTGATCGTGTGATTTGCGGAAGCTGATGCACACGTCCACGTCCTGGTAGTTTGTCCAGTTATCGAACGAGATGCGGAGCTCAATACCTTGTTCGGCAAGACGTTGCTTAAAATTCCCTTCGCGGTATTCGTCCGGGAAACTGTCTACACGGCCGAAGAATGCGACGGTTTTGATTGTCTCGTCGGTGCGTTCGCGTGGTTTTACGCCCGGCTGTGGCCAGTAGGGGACGAAAATACGATTGCTATGGTTGTCTACTTCCGGATTCTGGTCGACGACAACATCGGCGCCAATCACGGGAGGGCGGTCCGCACGCGCGACCACGGTGAAGCCACGCCAAGGCTTCACGCGGGAACCAAAGTCGTCGTTATGCATCAGGTTAATGGCATCTGGCCTGCATTCAGAGCCAAACGAACACTCGATTGCGTCACCATAATAGTGCTTAAGCGCCAGGGTAGTCTGGAACGTCCAGCCACCGCGGCCGCCACAATAAAATCGCTCCGGAATATCGTCAGGATTGACCTGGTTATCCAGGAGAGTCTGGAAATCTGCGTAGTTTTTAGCGATGAAATCCGCGCGGGAAACCGCGTGTAATTTAAGTTTGCTCATAATTTCCGTTAGCCAAGAATTTTTTTAAGACGGAAGTAGCGACGTCCCAGACGCCACCGTTGGCGGAAGCCGCGCGCATTTTGCCAAATCAGAGTCCAGATACCGCGATCGAAAAGCTCACGGGTGATCTCGCGTTTTTTGGCCATATCTTCAATGTTATTAATGCTATGCAGGATCCCAAGACCCTCTTTGGCGATTTGCCAGCGGCAGGCGGGCACGCGTTTCACCTGTTCCGGATAGCGTTTGTTGATGGCGTCCAGCATCTCCAGAATCTTCATATAATGGCGCGAAGAGCGCATGCGCGTGTCGTCCGTGCCTGGCGTATGGGAAACGGAAGCGGAGTGGATCAGGTAGTCGTAATAGGTCTCATCAATATACTGCACGCGTCTGGCGGTGAGCAGCACTTCCGTAGTCCAGGGGATGTCCTGATGGCGCAGACCCTGTTCAAAGCTGAAGCCCTGCTCTTTGATAAAGGCGTGGCGATAGATGTTCAGCCACGTCACGTGCAGGAACTTGCGCGATTCGAGTGCCATCTGCAGCCAGGTCGGGCCGTCCAGCACGTCGGTTGACGCAAGTTTATCTGAAGGGAAAATCTTCTTCGACGGGCGTCCGTCGTCATAAATGTAGGTACCGTTGCAGGTCGCGACGTCCAACTGCCCGGCGAGTGCAATCTCCAGCAGGCGCGGATACATGCCCGGATAGATGACATCATCAATATCCGGGAACGCGATGTAATCGCCCGTTGCTGCGGCCAGACCGGTATTACGGGCCGCAGAGACACCCCCATTAGGCTGGTCGATGACGTTAAAATGACTGAATTCACTGGCGTAGCGGGCGATGATCTCTGCAGAGCCGTCAGTAGAGCCGTCATTAACAATAACAAGTTCCAGGCTGTGCAGATTCTGTTTCTTTATGCTGTCAAAAAAAGCGCTCAGGAAATTCTCGCCATTATAGACGGCGACAACGAGGCTTAATTGAGGCGTTCCAGACATGCTTACTCCGTAATTTAACGCGGTGAGATGCGGCTAGCGAGCGATACAGCAACGTGCAATGGCTTTTCGACAGCCGGCAGGCAAAAGAGTTCTGATAGGTAACGTTGCGCCGATGCCTGTTATCATCGGCGCAATATACGCGATCAGGAGGTTGTTTCTGTCCGTTTAGCGGGCCGTAACGCGCACATTCCCACAAGTAACCCGGTTAACAGCATATATTGTTCCAGGTAGTGATCTTTCAGATTGTGGTCAACCATGGTTCGGGAGAAGAAACCAACCGTAAACAGCAGCAGGAACATGCCTGCCATCATATTGCCATGGCGGAACTCGCGCCAGCCGATGTACCAGCAGCCTGCCAGCAGAATCAGCCAGCCTGCAATGCCCACGATGCCGTTCTGGATACCAAACTCAATCAGGCCGTAGTGGCTGTGCGGAATATCAATGCGATTGTCCTGCGTGTCGCGACGCAGCACATAGCGGAAGGCCTCTTTGCGAGGCCCCATTCCCGCAGGATGTTCGCCCACCAGTTTCCAGCCCTGATGGAAGAAGCTCGCGCGACAGCCGTTGGAGTGGTTCATTGGACGACCGAGATCGTTAGTCGGTACTGTTCCGTTGGTTTTGTTATAGCAAAAACTGGTGAAAGGCGCGTTCCAGCCTGTTACGGCATCATCTTCCAGACTTTGCCAGCGCGGATCGGTTTTCCAGGAGGCATAGCCCAGAAGCGCAGAAGCGATAGTAATGCCCAAAAGAATGCCACCGGTGAGCAACACCCGGCTGCGACGCATGCTATGCAGGCTAAGCAGAATGAAGGTGGAGAACAGGCTGCCAACCAGGCCGATCGTTCCCCAGCGGGTATCGACTAACGCAGTGCAGACAAGGTTACACAACAGCATAAAGGCGAGGAACGGTGTCTTCAGGCGTAAGAAACGCTGATGAAGCAGGCCGCGCGCAAGCAGTTCGGCGAGCAGGAAACCGGTGATCATATTGACCTGGAAGCTCATGCGCGTGCGGTTATAAACAATCCGCGTTTCGCCCCAGTGGATCACGCCGTCTCGCCAGTAAAGCCAGACGGTATCAAGGAGATGGATACAGACGACGCCCCAGAAAAAAAGGACGACGAGAGTAAAGAACCGGGCTGCCGATAAAGAGGGGAAGCGCTCCTGAATCACCGGTAATAACACCAGGCCCGCACAGAAAAGCAATACCGGACGTAACCACTGTCCATCCCAGGTCGACACCATTTCTTTAATATCTGGCGCGACAAAAAAGCCGTTAATCAGGATAAAGAAGGTTAATGCCCACAGCACAATAAGCACGAACTTAATTTTGTTTAAGTCCAGCGCTTTTCTCGCCACTGAAGAGCTAAAGAAAAGACCGAGCGCCACCACAATATTAGGATAAATCAGTCCATTACGATGAAAAGGTAGCTGATCGTTTGGGATTGGCCAGATAAAACATAAAGCCAGTACAGACAGTACTAAAAGACCTGTCAGGATGTTACGAGTATTTGTCATAATTTTGGTACTGGTAAAGGATCTCGGCGTTAATACCGGTTAGTTAACAATGCCATATGCAGATTCCACTGATTTTGAGTGGAATAAAAGCCTGAGAAAATTACCACAGAAGCCATTACTACAGAAGGACAATGTTTGTAAGCAAGATTAATCCGCCTGTGCATTATCGTAATACCCACGTATATAATCGGCGGCCTGGACAGCGGTTTCAGCTAAACGACAGGAAATATATGCATATTGTTCACACTGAAGCAGACGGCGGCAAAGGCGGGCAGCCTCTGCGCATTATCAACGAATCGCTTGGGATGATTCAGCGTGGCCATCAGGTGACTCTCCTTTGTCCGGAAACTGCGCCGCTCCACGCGCTGGCACGCAATGCCGGTTTGACGGTGGTCACGATGCCGTTGAAGCGTAAGAACCTTAAAAACCTGCAGGTGCTGCGTCGCTGGATGAAGGATAACCGTCACTCGATTGACGTCATCAACAGCCATAACTCTGCCGATACCTGGCTGGTGGCGCTGGCGAATCTGACGCTGTCCAACCCTGTACCACTGGTGAGAACCCGTCATGCGTCCGGCGTACCGCGCAACAACTGGACGACCCGCTGGCTCTTCCGCACGGCCTGCGCGCATATCGTGACCACCGGCGAGGCGCTGCGCCATCAGGTGGCAAATATTGGCGTGCCGATGTCTCAGAGTACGTCGGTGCCAAGCGGTGTCGATACGCAGCGTTTCCATCCGGGAGATAAGCACCAGGCCCGGGTTCATTGTGGTTTGTCGCAGGACGATTTCTGGCTGGGCGTGGTATCGCATTTGCGCCCGAACAAAGGCCATAGCGTACTGCTGCGCGCCCTGGCGAAAATCGCCAATCCACACATCAAGCTGGCGATTGTCGGCGAAGGTCCGCACAAAGCGACGCTGGAACAGGAAATCACCGCCCTGGGGTTACAGCAGCGCGTGGTCATGGCGGGACATCAATCCGATCCGGAACGCTGGTTCCCGGCCTTTGATATTGCGCTCAGCCCTTCGCACGATATGGAAGGTGTTCCACAGGGCGTGCTGCAATCGTTAGCCACCCGTATTGCCACCATTGCGACGGATGCAGGTGGAACGGGAGATGCGGTGATTAACGGGCAGACGGGAGTGCTGGTCGCGCAGCGCGACGAAAACGCGCTGCACGATGCCATAATGAAACTCTATGACGACTCAGCCCTTCGCGAGACGCTCGCGCAACAGGGATATGACTACCTGAGCACGCACTTTACCCGCGAATGTATGCTGGACGCGATGGAGAAAGTCTTCTCCGATGCCGCTCAGCGCAGCAAATCACGATAAAGCGCCTGCAGCTCTTTCGCCATTCTGTCCAGGGTGAAGGGCTCGGCGGTTGCACGCGCAGCGGCGGAGTAATCGACACCCTGTTCACGGCCTTTCAGCCACAGCGAGATGGCCTGCTGGTAGCCTTCGCTGTCCAGCGCATCGCGCACCCAGCCGTTTTGACCCTCGGTTATCCACTCCGCCGCGCCGCAGCCGTGGCTGGTAAGCAGCGGCAAACCACAGGCCAGCGCTTCCACGCAGACGTTCGGGAAGGGATCGTAGAGCGTCGGCAGGATAAGGGCATCCGCCGTGCCATAGACTTCACGCACGTTGGCAACGGGGCCCAGGAACTTCACTCGTGAGGAAATCCCCAGCGCCTGTGCCAGCTTTTCGAACTTCCGCGCATGTTTATCGCGGCCGGCAATCAGCAGCCAGACGTCAGGATGCGCCACAATGGCGCGCAGCGCGGTGGCGACGCCTTTGCGGCTGAAGCCTGACCCAACATACGCCAGTACCGGTGCGTCAGGAGGAATACCCAGGACATCACGCTGCGAAAGGGCGCGGACCTCAGGGCTAAACTGAACGGTGTCCACGCCGTTGTAGATCACCGTCAGCTTGTCGTCCGGCAGCCCGAAGCGCCGCGCGATATCATCGCGCACCATCTTCGAATTACAGATCACCTTGCGCAGCTGCGGATGGGTAAACATCTGCGCCTCGGCCTGCAGAATGTAGCGGTGATAGCGGCTCAGAGATTGCGCCCAGCGCGCCAGCGGCGACAGAATGCGGCCATATTGCTCAAGCCAGGTGGCGTGAACACCGTCGCCCGCCCGGAAGATGGTGGCTCCCGGTATGCGTTCGTGGCTTTGCACAATATCAAACTGCGCAAAATGCGCGGCGGCTTCGACGGCAAAACCGGATTCACGCGCGATGCGATTGCGAAACGGCGGATTGACCGTCAGCGTTTTCCAGCCTGCGGCATCCTCCCACTGGCGAGCAATTAGCGTGACATCAAGCGACGTATCCTGCGCCAGCACGTTCAGCGCACGTGAGACAAAACGCTCTGCGCCACCGTTGGGGTTGTAGGTCTGTCGGACAATAGCCAGCTTCATGCAGGTGTTTCCGTTTCCAGAAGCATCGTATCAATGGCGCTCAGCACCTGCTGTGGGGTGATGGCCGTGATGCAGTCAGAGACACCGCTGTCTCCGCAGCCCGCTTTGCCGCAAGGCTGGCAGGTAAACCCGGCAACGATTACGCGATAGTTCACCCCCCACGGCGCCCATTTGATGGCGCCGGTAGGGCCAAAGATGGCGACGGTTGGCGTACCGACGGCGCTCGCAAGATGCATTGGCATGGAATCCACGCCGAAGTACACCCGGGCGTGCTTCATGAGCGCGCCCAGCTCTTTCAGGTTCAGCTGACCGCTTAAATCAAAGACCGGCTGGGTGAGGGCTGCGCGCAGCGCATCCATATAGGCCTTCTCTTCTTTTGACGGTGCGGCGGAGAGGACGATCGGCAGGCCGCGCGCCGCCAGGTTATCAATGGTCGCTGCCAGCTTTTTGATATCCCAGGCCTTAAACATCCAGCGCGAGGTCGGGTGAACCAGAATGTAGGATTTACTCGTGAGCCCAAACCCGGCCAGCTTATCGGCCACAGAGGCTTCTGCCGCGTCACCGGGCACAAAAAGCGTATGTTTGTCTTCATCGGACTGCGGATGAATGCCGATCCGGCGCAGGGCATCCAGATTAACCTCCACCATATGACGGCTGTTGTCCTGAATCGCCGGATAGAGCGTGGTGAACGATTTCACCCAGCGGCGACGCGCCAGGCCCCCGCGCTTATCCGGCTTAAAGCCGACGGAGACGCGCGGTTTCAGGCGACGCGCCAGACGCGCGCCGTGCCAGTGTTCGGTCAGGTTAATCAGCACGTCATACTGACGGCCTTTCAGGGTGTTCAGCAGGGCGCGGTAGAGGCGGAATTGTTCAAACCAGCCCT
Source organism: Enterobacter roggenkampii (assembly GCF_001729805.1). Taxonomy (NCBI): domain Bacteria; kingdom Pseudomonadati; phylum Pseudomonadota; class Gammaproteobacteria; order Enterobacterales; family Enterobacteriaceae; genus Enterobacter; species Enterobacter roggenkampii. Next base: position 122,209 of record NZ_CP017184.1, read on the forward strand.
TCTTGCGCCAGTTGCGCCCAATAGTGTGCACCTGGTCGATATGCGGGTGGCTGGTCAGCATCGCCTGGGTATCGTCATAAACCAGCGCATCGACTTCCACGTTCGGCCAGTTCTTTTTCAGCACGGTAAAAACCGGCGAGGTAAGCAAAACGTCACCGTGGTGACGAAGCTTAATAATCAGCACGCGCTTTGGCGGGCGCTCCGCTGAGAAAAAATCAGACATAGGCTCTCTCTGCTGCCAGCAAAGGCTCTAATTGCGCAAATACCGCAGCGGCGCTGAGATCGCTCAGCTGCGATGAGTGTTCCGGGCGGCAGATATATTGATTTTTTCCATAGCCGCCGATCAGGCCCGGGTCCGTTGGGCCGTAAAGCGTAATATTAGGACGGTCCAGCGCCGCCGTCAGGTGGCTGAGTCCCGTATCCACGGAGACCACAGCCGTCGCGCCTGCCAGCGCCTGAGCGACGCCATCCAGCTTCATGCGCGGCAGAACGTCCACATAATCAAACCCTGCCGCCAGGCGTTTGGCCCGCGCTTCTTCATGGGGAGCGCCCCACGGGAGTTTGATACGCAGCCCCGCGTTTGCCAGCAGGCCGATCAGTTCGCGCCAGTGCGCTTCCGGCCAGTGCTTGTCATCGCGGGTTGTCGCGTGAAGGAAAATCAGATAAGGATCGCTTTTCTGCGATGAGGTGTGCAGGAAATGCCGGGAAATCGCATAGTCGCCCTGGGTTTCCGGTTTCGCATAGCCCAGGCTTTTGGCAAACAGCTCTCGGATACGTTCCACCGCGTGCTGCTGCTTCGCGATGTGGTGGCGGTGGTTATAGAACAGGCTCGCCAGCGGTTCGCGGGCGGTTTGCCAGTCCATGCCGTGCTTTACGCCGCGCGCCAGTCGCGTCACCAGCGCGGCGCTTTTGACCAGCCCCTGCGCGTCGATGATGGCATCATAACGCTGCGCCTGTACCGCCTCGCGGAAGGCTTTGCGTTCGGCTTTAATCGGCGCGGAGAACCACGCTTTCCGCCAGCGGCGAATCGCCACCGGGATCACGCGGTCGACCGCTTCATGCCAGGTGGGGATCTGCGCGAAGCCCTCTTCCACCACCCAGTCAAAACGAATGCCCGGTACGGCCCGCATGGCGTCCGTCAGTGACGGCAGCGTGTGCAGAACATCGCCCATCGACGAGGTTTTAACGATCAGTACCCGCATTCGTTATCCTTCTTCGCTCAACAGCAGTTCGTTAAGCTCTTCAAGAACGCGCTGCGGGGCAATGTCGATCAGGCTCTGATGATAACCTTCAGCGGCATCGCCTTTGCGCACCTTGTGGTAGCCGGTGATCAGGCGAATAACGCGCGCTTTATGGGACAGCGGAGGCGTAAAGTCCGGGCTGCTTGGCCCATACAGCGCCACCAGCGGACGGTTGAGCGCAGCGGCGACGTGCATCAGGCCTGAATCGTTGCTAACCACAGCGTGGCAGGCAGCAATCAGGATAACCGCCTGCTCAAGCTGCGTTTCTCCCGCCAGGTTGCGGCACCAGGCCTGCTGTTCATTACTGAGCGTCGCGAGAATTTCGTTGCCCGCCTCGTGGTCTTTTGCCGAACCGAACAGGACAATCTGGTAGCCTTCGTCGATCAGCTGTTTCGCCAGCTCTGCATAGTGGTAGTGCGGCCAGCGTTTTGCCGGGCCGAACTCGGCGCCAGGGCAGAAGCCAATCATCGGACGTTCAGCCGAAAGGCCAAACGCGCTGCAGGTCTGGGATTTTTCACCGTCGTTAACCTGAAGCTGGGGCCAGAGCAGCGGCTGCGGCAGGTCTTTCGCGCTGCGCATCACGCCTTTGTCATAGGCTAGCGCCACGTAGCGCTCCACCATTAATGGCCAGGCCGCTTTATCCAGCACGCGTGCATCGTTCAGCAGGCCGTAGCGCATTTCGCCGCGCCAGCCGGTGCGATGCGGAATGCCCGCAAAGAAGGGCACCAGGGCAGATTTAAAGGAGTTGGGCAGAACATACGCGCGGTCATACCGCTTCTCGCGCAGGCTATGGCCGAGCTTGCGGCGTTCGCCAATTTCCAGCGCCCCGTGGCCGAGCGGCATCGGGATCGCTTCATTCACTTCCGGCATACGCGATAACAGCGGACGGCACCACGCGGGTGCCATCACGTCGATTATCGCCTGGGGATAGCGCGCCTTGAGCGTGCGATAGAGACTTTGCGACATCATCATGTCGCCCACCCATGACGGGCCGATCACCAGAATCTTCATACTTACGCGTCGCGGTTCAGCCAGGCCATATACTCCGTTACGCCTTCGGCAACGGTTTTAAACGGCTTGTCATAACCCGCTGCGCGCAGGTTAGTCAGGTCAGCCTGGGTGAACGCCTGATAGCGGCCTTTCAGCTTGTCCGGGAACGGAATGTACTCGATGCTGCCTTTTTTATGGTACGCCAGCGTGGCGTCAGCCACCGCCTGGAAGGACTCTGCGCGGCCGGTACCCAGGTTGAAGATGCCGGACACGCCGTTTTCCCAGAACCACAGGTTTACGGCCGCCACGTCGCCCACGTAAACGAAGTCACGCTTAAAGCCGTCGCTGCCTTCGAACAGTTTTGGACTTTCACCGTTATTCAGCTGGGTGTTCAGGTGGAACGCCACGCTCGCCATGCTGCCTTTGTGGCCTTCGCGCGGTCCGTAGACGTTGAAGTAGCGGAAGCCGACGATCTGCGAGTTCGCTTCTGGCAGTACCTGACGCACGTACTCGTCGAACAGGAATTTGGAGTAGCCGTAGACGTTCAGCGGCTGCTCATATTCGCGGGACTCGATGAAGTCCGAGGTACGCCCGCCGTAAGTGGCGGCAGAAGAGGCATACAGGAACGGAATTTCACGCTCCAGGCAGTAGTGCAGGATCTCTTTGGAATACTGATAGTTGTTGTCCATCATGTACTTGCCGTCCCACTCGGTAGTGGAGGAGCAGGCACCTTCGTGGAAGATGGCTTCGATCTCGCCGAACTCTTCGCCTGCCATAATCTGGATAAGGAAGTCTTCTTTATCCATGTAGTCAGCGATGTTCAGATCCACCAGGTTGACGAACTTGGTGCCGTCTTTCAGGTTGTCAACCACCAGGATGTCGGTGATGCCTTTGTCATTGAGAGCCTTAACAATATTGCTGCCGATAAAGCCTGCGCCGCCGGTAACGATGATCATAACTGTAACCTTTGAAGTGTGGAGCCCGGGGACAATCCCGGACGCTAATGTTTCTATCATATCATTAGTATGGCTGCCCTTCAGCCATTCACCGACATAGCGCAAGGGTACACGTGATTTATGCTGCAAAAACGACAAGAGATGACGTGTCATCTCGTCATGAACTATAGGTTTGGGTAATATGTCCCGAAATTTGCCGAGTCTGGAGAATTGCAATGCGTGGTGATTTTTACAAACAGTTAAACAGCGACCTTGAGACCGCACGTGCGGAAGGGTTGTTCAAGGAAGAGCGTATTATCACGTCTGCACAGCAGGCGGACATCACCGTTGCCGACGGCAGCCATGTGATCAACTTTTGTGCGAACAACTACTTAGGTCTTGCGAATCACCCTGAGCTGATTGCCGCGGCAAAAAACGGCATGGATACCCACGGTTTTGGTATGGCCTCCGTACGCTTTATCTGCGGTACCCAGGACAGCCACAAGCAGCTTGAGCAAAAGCTGGCGAACTTCCTCGGAATGGAAGACGCCATTCTCTACTCCTCCTGCTTCGACGCCAACGGCGGCCTGTTCGAGACCCTGCTCGGCGCAGAAGATGCGATTATCTCCGACGCCCTGAACCACGCCTCCATCATCGACGGCGTACGCTTGTGTAAAGCGAAGCGTTTTCGCTACGCCAACAACGACATGGTTGAGCTGGAAGCGCGCCTGAAAGAGGCCCGTGAAGCGGGCGCTCGCCATGTGCTGATCGCCACCGACGGCGTATTCTCCATGGACGGCGTGATCGCCAACCTGAAGGGCGTGTGTGACCTGGCGGATAAATACGACGCGCTGGTGATGGTCGATGACTCTCACGCGGTCGGTTTTGTCGGCGAAAATGGTCGCGGCTCCCACGAATACTGCGACGTAATGGGCCGCGTGGACATCATCACCGGCACGCTGGGCAAAGCGCTCGGCGGCGCATCCGGCGGCTATACCGCTGCGCGTAAAGAGGTGGTGGAGTGGCTGCGCCAGCGCTCGCGTCCGTATCTGTTCTCCAACTCCCTGGCACCGGCGATTGTTGCCGCCTCCATCAAAGTGCTGGAGATGGTGGAGTCCGGCGCTGAACTGCGCGACCGCCTGTGGTCCAACGCGCGTCTGTTCCGTGAAAAAATGAGCGCAGCAGGGTTCACCCTGGCTGGTGCTGACCACGCGATCATTCCGGTGATGCTGGGTGATGCGGTCGTGGCGCAGAACTTTGCCCGCGAACTGCAGAAAGAAGGGATTTACGTCACCGGGTTCTTCTTCCCGGTGGTGCCAAAAGGTCAGGCGCGTATCCGCACCCAGATGTCTGCGGCGCATACGCCTGAACAAATTGAACGTGCGGTGGAAGCCTTTACCCGCATCGGTAAACAGCTGGGCGTCATTGCCTGAGGACGTGTGATGAAAGCGTTATCCAAACTGAAAGCGGAAGAAGGGATTTGGATGACCGACGTGCCGGAACCGGAAGTCGGTCATAACGATCTGCTGATCAAAATTCGTAAAACGGCTATCTGCGGTACTGACGTTCACATCTACAACTGGGACCAGTGGTCGCAGAAAACCATTCCTGTACCGATGGTTGTCGGTCACGAATATGTCGGTGAAGTGGTGGGTATCGGCCAGGAAGTGAAAGGCTTCAAAATCGGCGACCGCGTCTCCGGTGAAGGTCACATTACCTGCGGCCACTGCCGTAACTGCCGCGGTGGGCGTACGCACCTGTGCCGCAATACCATCGGCGTGGGCGTGAACCGTCCGGGCTGCTTTGCGGAATATCTGGTGATCCCGGCCTTTAACGCCTTCAAAATCCCGGACAATATTTCTGACGATCTGGCCTCCATTTTCGATCCGTTCGGTAACGCCGTGCACACGGCGCTCTCCTTCGATCTGGTCGGTGAAGACGTGCTGGTCTCCGGCGCGGGCCCCATCGGCATTATGGCGGCAGCCGTGGCGAAGCATGTAGGTGCGCGCAACGTCGTGATCACCGACGTAAACGAATACCGCCTGTCGCTGGCGCGCAAAATGGGCGTCACCCGCGCGGTGGATGTCTCGAAAGAGAGCCTGACCGACGTGATGGAAGAGCTGGGCATGACCGAGGGCTTCGATGTGGGTCTGGAGATGTCCGGTGCGCCACCGGCGTTCCGCACCATGCTCGATACCATGAACCACGGTGGCCGTATCGCGATGCTGGGTATCCCGCCGTCGGATATGTCCATCGACTGGAACAAAGTGATCTTCAAGGGGCTGTTCATCAAGGGCATCTATGGCCGTGAGATGTTTGAGACCTGGTACAAGATGGCGGCGCTGATCCAGTCCGGTCTGGATCTGTCCCCGATTATTACTCACCGTTTCTCTATAGATGAGTTCCAGCAGGGCTTTGACGCGATGCGTTCCGGCCAGTCAGGGAAAGTGATTCTGAGCTGGGATTAACCGCGAAAGCGCCTTCGGGCGCTTTTTTTACGGCCTCTTCACGTTTCTTACATCCGCAATCAGATTATTTCGATTTTTCCTTCGCTTTTTTACCCGCACACTTATAAAGTTTGTTGACGATCCGTTTACTTTACAGAGCCTATGTTCAAGCTTACCGTTTGTTTATTGACCTGTAATTCTGCGCGTTTGCTGCGCGAGGTGATTCCTCCGCTGCTGACGGTGGCAGATGAAATTGTCGTTCTGGATTCCGGCAGTACGGATGCCACCCTTTCTATTTGCCGCGAGTACGGCCTCTCCCTTCATCATCACCCCTATGCTATGCATGGCGTGCAGATGAACCATGCGATCGATCTGGCGAGCAATGACTGGGTGCTATGTATGGATAGCGACGAGATCCTGGACGCGGAAACGGTCGACTTTATTCTGACCCTGAAAGCCGGGGATGAACCTTCCGCCGATCGCGCCTGGCGTATCGCCCGCTACTGGCACGTGCTGGGCGAGGAGGTGCGTACAATCTATCCTGTTTCCTCGCCTGATTTCCCGGTGCGGCTGTTTAATCGTACCCAGGCTCGCTTCAACCAACGACCCGTAGATGACAAAGTTGAAGGTAAGATTGTTGCCGTGAAAATGCCGGGGCGGGTGCGTCACGACACGTTTTATAACCTGCATGAAGTGTTCAACAAGCTCAACAGTTACACCACCCGGCTGGTGAAGTACCAGCCGGCTCGGCCTTCGATCGGACGCGGCATCATCAGCGCCATCGGGGCGTTCTTCAAATGGTATCTGTTCAGCGGAGCCTGGCGTCAGGGCAAGGTTGGGGTCGTGACGGGGCTGTATGCCACAGCCTACAGTTTTTTGAAATATTTCAAATCCTGGTATCAGCATCAGGAGAAAAAGGAGCCCGTTGCGAATGAGCAGACGGACTCTCAGATTGCGAAATAAGCGTCAGGCTTTCTTACCCCATCCCTGCCACTGCTGCTGGACGTATTTCACCAGCGTACTGTTACTGATGCTGTCTCCGATGACGGAGAAGAAGCGGGTCGCGTAGACCGGTTCTAGCGGCTGCTTCGGTACGCAGCGCTTCACGCCGCGGAACGGATTACGCGGCGCCGTCGGGACGGGCTGCGCAGAATTCGGCGTAGAGGTATCCACCTGCGGCTCATTCAGCAGATCGCTCGGGCGCACCAGCGTGATATCGGAAGGTAAGGTCGGCAGCATTTGCTGCAGGACGCGGACGGTAGACGGGTGGGGGTGACCGATGGCAATGGCCGAACCATTGCGGCGGGCCAGCTGTACCGCGCGATTAAACTGCACGCGAATATCGGCTTCGTTCTGGGTATCATCCAGGAACACCTTGCGCTTAATCACCTTTACGCCCGTTCCCTGAGCGGCGCGCATCGCCTGGCTGTTGCCGATGGTCATGCTGTCAAGGAAGTAGAGATTGTAACGCTCCAGCGCCTGCATCACTTTTAGCATCCCGTACAGGCTGGAGGTCATCGCGCTGCCCATATGGTTGTTCAGCCCTACGGCATACGGCACCTTGTTGTAGGCGTCGCGGATGATGCGCTCGATCTCCTCGCTGCTCATATCCGGGCGCAGGGTATCTTTTTCCAGCGGCTGCTTGCTGAGCGGGGCCATAGGCAGGTGGATGAGAACCTGATGCCCGCTGCTGTGGGCTTTGGTCGCCATCTCACGCGCGTGGGGGGCATTCGGCAGGACGGCAACGGAGATGGCCGACGGCATCGCCAGCACCTGGTTTTCATAATGTGGGCGATAACCGAAGTCATCAATCACGATAGCGAGCTTACCGGCGTATACCGGTGCAGCCAGCGCCAGCGCGCTGACGACGGAGAAAACGATTCGACGAAATTGAAGCAAAACTTATCTTCCCAACCACGGCTGTGGATTGACCGCCTGACCCTGACGACGAATTTCGAAATAGAGTGACGGGCGGCCCTGACCGCCACTGCTGCCCACAAGGGCGATGGGTTGGCCAGCGCGCACCTGCGTGCCGACGCTGACCAGCGCGCTCTGGTTGTAGCCGTAAAGACTCATGTCGCCTTTACCGTGCTCGACCACTACCACAAGCCCGTAACCCTGCAGCCAGTCGGCCAGAATCACGCGGCCATCGGCGATGGCTTTCACTTCGCTACCTTCAGACGCACCGATAACGATCCCTTTCCAACGTAGCTCACCCTGCAGCTGTTCGCCATAGCGATGCAGAATTGAACCGCGAACGGGCCAGAAAGCCTGACCGCGAGGAGAGCCGAGGCCGCCGGTACGCGACATCAGGGAACGTTCACTTTCGCTTGGCTTGTAGGTGGTCCCTTTGCGGGAGGCTTCCTGCTGCTTGTCGCGAACGGCCTGCGCCTCGCGAGCCTCTTTTTCGGCGCGCGCTTTCGCCGCGGCTTCCGCACGGGCGATGCTGTTGCGCAGTTTGGATTCGTTGGCGCGCATTTCGCTCAGCTGGCTCTGACCTTCCTGAATGGAGGACTCGAGACCGGCCAGGGTTTTCTTACGCTCGTTGCGTGCCTGCTCAAGCTTTGCCTGCTGGGCCTGCTGATCGTAGAGCAGCGTCTGCTGCTGGCTCTGCTTCTCTTCCAGCTCGGCTTTTTGCGTGGAAACCTCTTCGCGCGTCTGCTTCAGCTGCGCGATCGTCTCCTGACGCGCCTGGTTCAGATAGCCAAAGTAGGCCTGCAGGCGCTGGCCGCGCTGGCTCTCTTCGCCGCTGAGGATCAGCTGGAGTCCGGTATGTTCACCCTGGCGGAATGCGGCATCAAGCTGTGCGGCAAGGTTGCGCTCCTGCGCATCGCGCTGGCGCTCCAGTTTGGCAATCGACGCGTTCATCTCGTCGATCTGCTTATTCAACTGGGCAAGGGTGTTTTGCGTTTCACGGAGTTTACGCGTGGCAGCGGAGATGGCCTCTTCCTGCTGCTTAAGCTGGGCGAGCAGGGCGGCGCGCTGTTGCTGCTGTTGGCGTACCGCACGCTCTTTGGCGGCGATATCGGCCTGAATGGATTTCAACTGGTCGCGGTCATCCGCGTGGGCGGATGCGGCGCACAGCAATACGCCAGCGCTGAGTGCGCTGGCGTAAAACAGAGGTCTGACTGATAACCTAAGCGGCTTCACGACCCATGTGATTGAAAAAATCGCCTTTCCCCTCATGGGGAGCGATTATTCCACGATGAACAGCGGCTTACCAGTCATCTCTTCAGGGATCGGCATCCCCATCAGCGACAACATGGTTGGCGCGATGTCAGAAAGCTTGCCGCCTTCTACGGCTTTCACTGATTTATCACCCACATAAATCAGCGGAACCGGCAGGTTGGTGTGGGCGGTGTGCGCCTGTCCGGTCGCCGGGTCGCGCATCTGTTCAGCGTTACCGTGATCCGCGGTGATCAGCAGCTGGCCGCCAACGGATTCAACCGCTTTCGCCACCTGCTCAACGCAGTGGTCCAGCGCTTCAACCGCTTTCACTGCCGCTTCCATCACCCCGGTATGACCGACCATGTCGCCGTTCGGGTAGTTACAGATGATGGTGTCGTATTTGCCGCTCTCGATGGCCGCAACCAATTTTTCAGTCAATTCTGCAGAGCTCATTTCTGGCTGCAGATCGTAGGTGGCGACTTTCGGGGAGTTGATCAGAATACGTTCTTCGCCTTTGAACGGCTCTTCAACGCCGCCGTTAAAGAAGAAGGTCACGTGCGCGTATTTTTCCGTTTCGGAAATACGCAGCTGCGTTTTGTCGTTCTTCGCCATCCACTCACCGAAGGTATTTGCCAGCGAGGCCGGTGGGTATGCGCACGGCGCTTTGATGTCTGCCGCGTATTCGGTCAACTGGATGAAGTCGATGTTTACCACTTTCTTACGGGCAAAACCGTCGAAGTCGCTGTTGACGAACGCACGGGTGATTTCGCGCGCGCGGTCAGCGCGGAAGTTCATGAAGATCAGCGCGTCGCCGTCTTCCATCGCGGCATCGGCCTGGCCTTCAGCACGGATCACGGACGCTTTCACGAATTCGTCGTTTTCATCGCGTGCATAAGCCGCTTCCAGCGCTTCAACGGCGGTCGCAAACTGGAATTCCCCTTTTGCCAGGGTCAGCAGGTCATAGGCCTGTTCAACGCGATCCCAGCGGTTGTCGCGGTCCATGGCGTAGTAACGACCAATGATGGAGGCTACGCGGCCTTTGCCCAGCGCGGCGAATTTGTTCTCGAAGGCTTTCAGGGAGCCTTCCGCACTGCGTGGTGGCGTGTCGCGACCGTCCAGGAAGGCGTGCAGATAGATTTTTTCCGCACCGCGCTCAGCGGCCAGTTCAACCATTGCCATGATGTGATCTTCGTGGCTGTGAACGCCGCCAGCAGAGAGCAGACCCATGATGTGAACGGCTTTGCCAGCAGCAACGGCTTTATCAACCGCGCCACACAACGTTGGGTTGGAGAAGAAGGTGCGTTCTTTGATTTCAACGTCCAGACGCGTCAGGTCCTGATACACGATACGCCCGGCGCCCAGGTTAACGTGACCGACTTCGGAGTTGCCCATCTGGCGGTCCGGCAGGCCCACTTCCAGGCCAGACGCGTCAATCAGCGTATGCGGACGTTTTGCCCACAGGGCATCCATGACCGGGGTTTTGGCGTTGAAAATAGCGTTATCCTGGCTTTCTTCACGGTAGCCATAGCCATCCAGAATCACCAGTACCATAGGTTTTTTAGAAACCGACATTGCGACAACCTCATGCTCAAGAGTCAAAATTTGCGTAATTTTACTACAGCTGAATCGATCAAATAGCCGCAGAAGATCAAAGAAAGCGCAGGGGCAAGGGACTCGCCAGACCATTTTGAGGCATTTTTTTAGGTGGCATGCCGCAGAAAATGGATTAGGTTAGGGTCGCTGGCTGTATTTGCCAGAACGCACAGGTATACTCCTGTCCTGGTTTTTTTAATCACTAAGTCGGGAGTAGTTACCCTCCATGCAAGAAATTATGCAATTCGTTAGCCGCCATCCGGTTCTGAGCATCGCGTGGATTGGCCTGCTGGCTGCTGTGCTGTTCACCACATTTAAGAGCCTGACGTCTAAGATTAAGGTTATCACCCGTGGTGAAGCGACGCGTCTGATTAACAAAGAAGATGCTGTCGTGGTCGATCTGCGCCAGCGTGACGATTTCCGCAAAGGGCACATTGCAGGTGCGATTAACCTGCTGCCTGCTGAAATCAAAGCGAACAACGTGGGCGAGCTTGAGAAGCATAAAGCCCAGCCGATTATCGTTGTTGACGGTACCGGCATGCAGGCGCAGGAATCCGCCAGCCTGCTACATAAAGCAGGCTTCGAAAACGTATCTGTGCTGAAAGAAGGCATTTCCGGCTGGAGCGGGGAAAATCTTCCTTTGGTACGCGGTAAATAAGGAGTTCAGTCATGGCCCATATTGAGATCTACACCAAAGCGACGTGCCCGTTCTGCCACCGTGCGAAAGCGCTGCTGAACAGCAAAGGCGTCACGTTCCAGGAACTGCCGATTGACGGTGACGCGATTAAACGCGAAGAGATGATCCAACGTAGTGGTCGTACGACGGTTCCACAGATTTTTATTGATGCGCAGCACATTGGCGGCTGTGATGACTTGTATGCGCTCGATGCCCGTGGTGGACTCGATCCGCTGCTGAGCTAAGAGACTTTAGGACAATTAAAAAGGGTATTTCCATGTCAGAACAAAGCAATAATGAAATGATTTTCCAGATCCAGCGCATCTACACCAAAGATGTCTCTTTTGAAGCGCCAAATGCGCCGCACGTTTTCCAGAAAGACTGGCAGCCAGAGGTTAAACTTGATCTGGATACCGCATCAACCCAACTGGCTGATGACGTGTATGAAGTCGTACTGCGTGTGACCGTGACCGCTTCTCTGGGCGAAGAGACTGCTTTCCTGTGTGAAGTACAGCAGGGCGGTATCTTCTCCATCGGCGGTATCGAAGGCAACCAGATGGCGCATTGCCTGGGTGCGTACTGCCCGAACATTCTGTTCCCGTATGCACGTGAATGCATCACCAGCCTGGTTTCTCGCGGTACATTCCCGCAACTGAACCTTGCGCCAGTTAACTTTGATGCGCTGTTCATGAACTATCTGCAGCAGCAGGCTGGCGAAGGTGCTGAACAACATCAGGATGCCTGATGAGCACTGTTAATGCGTCAATGACTGTGATCGGTGCCGGCTCATACGGCACCGCTCTTGCCATCACGCTGGCAAGAAATGGTCACGATGTGGTCCTGTGGGGCCACGACCCAAAACATATCGCGACGCTACAGCGCGACCGCTGTAACGTGGCGTTTCTCCCGGACGTTCCGTTCCCTGACACCCTGCACCTTGAAAGCGACCTTGCGACCGCGCTGGCGGCCAGCCGCAACATTCTGATTGTGGTTCCGAGCCATGTCTTTGGCGATGTGCTGCGTCAGATTAAGCCGCTGATGCGCCCGGATGCGCGCGTTGTCTGGGCGACGAAAGGACTGGAAGCCGAAACCGGACGCCTGCTGCAGGACGTTGCCCGCGAAGCGCTGGGTGATGCGATCCCGCTGGCGGTCATCTCCGGCCCGACCTTTGCGAAAGAGCTGGCCGCTGGCCTGCCGACGGCGATTTCACTGGCCTCCACCGATCGGGCCTTCTCCGACGATCTCCAGCAGTTGCTGCACTGCGGCAAGAGCTTCCGCGTTTACAGCAACCCCGATTTTATCGGCGTGCAGCTGGGCGGCGCGGTGAAGAACGTGATTGCGATTGGCGCCGGGATGTCCGACGGCATTGGTTTTGGTGCCAACGCCCGTACGGCGCTGATCACCCGCGGTCTGACCGAGATGTCCCGCCTGGGCGAAGCGCTGGGTGCCGATCCGGCCACCTTTATGGGGATGGCTGGCCTGGGCGATCTGGTGCTGACCTGTACCGACAACCAGTCTCGTAACCGCCGCTTTGGCATGATGCTCGGACAGGGCAGCGATGTGAAAGACGCGCAGGAGAAGATTGGCCAGGTGGTGGAAGGCTACCGCAATACCAAAGAAGTCCGCGAGTTGGCGCACCGTTTCGGTGTCGAAATGCCAATAACCGAGGAAATTTATCAGGTATTGTATTGCGGAAAAAATGCGCGCGAGGCAGCATTGACCTTATTAGGTCGTGCGCGCAAGGACGAGCGCAGCAGTAACTAGTCGGAACCGTTGTCACCTGAATGACCCAGCCAGCGCAGAACTGGCTGGTCATTAACTATCGTCTGGAGTAAGCAATGCCGTGTGAAGAACTGGATATCGTCTGGAATAACATTAAAGCCGAAGCCCGGGCGCTGGCCGACTGTGAGCCTATGCTGGCCAGTTTCTACCACGCAACGCTACTCAAGCACGAAAACCTCGGCAGCGCGCTGAGCTATATGCTCGCCAACAAGCTGGCGTCCTCGATCATGCCCGCGATTGCGATTCGTGAGGTGGTGGAAGAGGCTTACGCCGCTGACCCGGAAATGATTGCGTCTGCCGCCTGTGATATCCAGGCCGTGCGCACCCGTGACCCGGCGGTCGATAAATATTCTACGCCGCTGCTGTACCTGAAAGGCTTTCACGCCCTGCAGGCGTACCGCATTGGCCACTGGCTATGGAATGAAGGCCGCCGCGCGCTGGCGATCTTCCTGCAAAACCAGGTTTCCGTGACGTTTCAGGTTGATATTCACCCGGCGGCGAAGATTGGCCGCGGGATCATGCTCGACCACGCCACCGGGATCGTTGTCGGGGAAACAGCGGTGATTGAAGACGACGTCTCGATCCTGCAGTCGGTTACCCTGGGCGGTACCGGGAAAACCAGCGGCGATCGCCATCCGAAAATTCGTGAAGGGGTGATGATTGGCGCGGGTGCCAAAATCCTCGGCAATATTGAAGTCGGGCGCGGTGCGAAGATTGGCGCCGGGTCGGTTGTGCTCCAGCCCGTGCCGCCGCACACCACTGCCGCTGGCGTACCGGCGCGCATCGTCGGTAAGCCAGACAGCGATAAGCCGTCCATGGATATGGATCAGCACTTCAACGGCATTCACCATACCTTCGAGTATGGTGACGGCATTTAACTTCTGAGAATGGCGCCCGGATATCCCAGCTGGCGCCATGCTTCATACACCACCACCGACACCGCGTTCGACAGGTTCATGCTGCGGCTGTCCGGCATCATCGGAATACGGATTTTCTGCTCAGCGGGCAGGGCATCCAGAATCGTGGCCGGCAGGCCGCGGGTTTCCGGGCCAAACATCAGATAGTCACCTGCCTGATAGCTTACGGCGCTGTGCGCTGGCGTGCCTTTGGTGGTCAGGGCGAACATGCGCTGCGGCTGCTCTGCTTCCAGAAACGCGGCGTAATCGTGATGGCGAATAACGGCGGTAAATTCATGATAATCCAGCCCTGCGCGACGCAGGCGTTTGTCGTCCCACGTAAAGCCCATCGGCTCAATAATGTGCAGACGAAAACCGGTGTTGGCACACAGGCGGATAATATTGCCGGTATTCGGCGGAATTTCTGGTTCGAATAAAACGATGTTAAGCATGCTGCCCCCTTAATTGCGGGGGCAGGATAGCAGAAAAGAGAGGAACTACGCGACGCCGGGTTCCTGCGAGCGACTGTACAGCATTTTGTAGACGGTTGCCGCCGCGGCCACCAGGGCGGGCACGCTGAGGATCATTAAAATACTGTCCGCCTGCCACTGCATTGAAAGAAGCTGGGCGCTGGTCATGGTTCCCGCCACGCCGCCAAAGCGGCCGATGCCCTGCATCCAGGCAATGCCCGTCGCGCGGCACTCGGTAGGGTAAAAGGTGGCGGCCAGGGTCTGCATGCCCGACTGCGCACCGTTCATCGCGATCCCCATCAGGAAGATCAGCCCGCCAAACAGGGCGATATGGTTATGCTCAATGCCCAGTAACAGAATAAGGCCCATCGTCAGGACGAAACCACACGCAACCACCCTGTGCGCTTCCCAGCGGTCCATCATCCAGCCTGCGAGCAGAATGCCTGCGGTACCGCCGAAGGTGAACAGCGAAGTCAGCCATGCGGATTCCGCCAGCGCATAGCCCATCCCCTGCATCAGCGTCGGCATCCAGCTCAGCAGGACGTAGTAAATCACCAGCCCCATAAAATAGGTCACCCACAGCATCAGGGTGCCGGGCAGCCAGGGCATGGAAAACAGCTGCGACACGCTCCCTTTTTTCGACGCGACCTTCTCCTCCGCCAGGAAAAAGCCCGTGACGCCCTCCAGCGTGCTGCGCGAGAACCGGCTGGCGATACGGCGGATCTGCCTGACATCTTTCCCGCGCTGCACCAGAAACTTCACCGACTCCGGTAAAAGCAGCGCCAGCAGCAGCGTTAAAATCAGCGGCGCAATTGCCCCGGTCAGCAGCACGCTTCGCCAGCCGTGGTGGGGAATCAGCCAGGACGAGATCGCGCCGCCGCCCGCCGCACCCAGAGGGAAGCCGCAGTACATGGTATTGATCGCCATCGCGCGGCAGCGCTGGGGGGCAAACTCGGAGATCAGCGTAATGGCGTTCGGCATGGCGGCACCGAGCCCCAGGCCGGTCAGAAAGCGCCACAGCGTCAGGGTATTCAGACTTTGCGCCCAGGCGGTTCCCAGGCTCGCAAGGCCGAAGAACAGGCAGGAGAAGACCAGCACGCGCTTGCGCCCCATCCGGTCCGATACCGGACCGGCGATCAGCGCGCCCAACGACAGCCCCAGCAGCGCGGCGCTCAGCACCGGCCCCAGATCCTGCTTATGGATCCCCCATTCTGCCGACAGCGTGGGCGCGATGTAGCCCATCGCCGCCGTATCAAAGCCATCGATCGCCAGAACCAGAAAGCCCAGCACAATGAGCAGCCAGTGAAACCCTGAAAAGCGGCTGTCGTCGATCACCTGCTGAATATCCACCTTACCTGAATAGGTCATACGCTCCCCTCTGATGTGATGTTGTTTTTGTGTTCTTGTCTTTGCTTGTCTATACAATTGCGGGCGACAGGTAGATGTCAAATTTTCTTATCCAATATGTTATCTGGATGTTATTTTTGGCATAAAAAAGCGCCCGAGGGGGAGATCGGACGCGTGAGAAGAGGTGTTAACGAGGGATAATTCAGGCCGCGTTTCCCTGAGCAAGCGGAGCCAGCGCGGCCGGTAATTTGCTTAACTCCTGAACCAGAGAATCCCTGCTGATTTCGCTAATCGTTTTTGCACCGGTCAGCGTCATCGCTACCTTCATCTCTTTTTCGATCAGGTTAAGCAGATTCGCCACGCCCGCCTGGCCCGCGGTCGCCAGGGCGTACAGATACGCGCGCCCCAGCAGCACGCTGTCGGCACCCAGTGCAATCATGCGCACCACATCCAGCCCGTTGCGGATCCCGCTGTCGGCCAGGATGGCGATATCGCCTTTCACCGCATCGGCAATGGCCGGCAGGGCGCGGGCGGAGGAGAGCACCCCGTCGAGCTGGCGGCCGCCGTGGTTAGAAACCACAATCCCGTCTGCGCCAAAGCGGACCGCATCGCGGGCATCTTCCGGGTCGAGGATCCCCTTGATCACCATCGGGCCATCCCAGAATTCGCGGATCCACTCCAGGTCTTTCCAGGAGATGGACGGATCGAAGTTGTTCGCCAGCCAGCCGATGTAATCCTCCAGCCCGGTGGGTTTACCCAGATACGCCGAGATATTCCCCAGATTGTGTGGACGACCGTTCAGGCCGACGTTCCACGCCCACTGTGGATGCGTTACCGCCTGCCAGTAGCGGCGGAGCGCCGCATTTGGGCCGCTCATGCCGGAGTGCGCATCGCGGTAGCGCGCGCCGGGAGTCGGCATATCAACGGTAAAGACCAGCGTGGAGCAGCCCGCCGCTTTGGCGCGCTCCAGCGCGTTACGCATAAAGCCGCGATCGCGCAGGACGTACAGCTGGAACCACATTGGCCGCTTGATGGTCGGGGCGACCTCTTCAATCGGGCAGACCGAGACGGTAGAGAGGGTAAACGGAATGCCTTTGGCATCTGCCGCGGCGGCGGCCTGCACTTCACCACGGCGGGCGTACATGCCGCATAAGCCGACAGGTGCGAGCGCGACCGGCATGGAGAGCGTTTCGTTGAACAGTTTCGTCTCAAGGCTGAGGTCAGACATATTCTTCAGCACGCGCTGGCGCAGCGCCACCTCCGACAGGTCTTCCACGTTGCGGCGCAGTGTGTATTCGGCATACGCCCCGCCGTCAATGTAGTGGAACAGGAACGGGGGCAAAATGCGCTGCGCCGCGGCGCGATAGTCACTGGCTGCTGAAATAATCATGCTTTGTTCTCCCTGGAAATATCACTGTCGCCAGGCAGACGGGTAATACGCGCCTGTCGGGCCTGGTCTTCATCGAATCGTTTTATCGTGGTATGCACGAAACCGAGATGCGCCATCATCGCTTTGCGTGCGGCCTCGGCATCACCGGCCAGAATGGCGTTGAGCACCGCCTCGTGTTGTTCGGTCAGCTGGGCAAACACCGGCGGAACCAGATACATCCGCTGGCGGCTCTGCTTCACGGAGGATTGCAGCAGGTCGAAGAACCCGCGCATGGTCTGGAGCAGCACCACGTTGTGCGACGCCTCGGCAATCGCCAGGTGAAAGCGCACGTCCGCCTGGGAGGCGATATCCGGGTCGCTGCTTTGCGTGGCCTCAAAGCAGGCGATGAGTTTCTCTTTGTCGGCCTCGGTTGCCCGCATGGCCGCGTGCCAGGCGGTACTGGTTTCGATGGCGTGACGCGCTTCAAGGATGTCGAAGCTGTAGTCCGGGTCGTTCTCCATCAGCGTTTTCAGCGGCTGAACGATGTTTTGCTCGGACCAGTCGTCATGCTGCCAGCGTACAAAGGTGCCGCCGCCGCGACGGCTTACCAGCACCCCTTCGCTGACCAGCGTCGCCAGCGCCTCGCGCAGTGAGTTGCGCGACACGCCAAGCTGGGCGGCGAGCTGGCGTTCGGCGGGCAACTTCATGCCCGCTTCCAGCTGTTGTTCTTCAATCAGCGCCCGCACGCGAGAGGCAATCTCGTCGGACAGGCGTCTGGGCATCACTATCATGGGATCATCCAGGTTAAGACATAGGCCTGCAGGGTGGTGATGACTCCGACCATACAGGTGAATATCAGGCTATGTTTCACGGTAAAGCGGAACAGATCCGACTCTTTACCGACCAGTCCCACCGCCGCACAGGCAATGGCAATGGACTGCGGGGAGATCATTTTCCCGGTCACGCCGCCCGTCGTGTTCGCGGCCACCAGCAGGACGTCCGACACGCCAATCTGCTGGGCCGCCGTTGCCTGCAGTGCGGCAAACAGGGCGTTAGACGAGGTATCGGAACCGGTCAGGAACACCCCCAGCCAGCCGAGGAACGGCGAGAAGAAGGTGAAGGCGTGGCTGGTATGGGCCAGCGCCAGTGCCAGCGTCGACGACAGACCGGAGTAGTTCGAGATAAACGCGAACGCCAGCACCATGCCGATGGAGTAAATCGGCAGCATCAGCTCTTTTACGGTCGCCGCAAAGGTCTGTACCGCCGCCGCAGGCTTCATGCGCAGCCACACCACGGAAAGAATAGCGGCAAACAGGATGGCGGTCCCGGTGGCGGAGAACCAGTCGAATTTATAGACCGCGGCATACGGCGTGGCGGCGTGCACCACCGGCGGCATACGGGCGACCATCTTGTCGAGGAACGGCACCGAAACGTTAATGACCATGTCGTACAGCGCGCCGCCCGGGGCGAACAGGGCTTTAAACGGCGGGATGCTCCACAGCGTAACCGTGGCGGTCAGGAACAGGAACGGCGACCAGGCGCGGATCACCTGGCCTGCGGTGTAGCCGGTGCGGGCCAGCGTTTGATCGACCTGTGAGGCGCCCATGTCGGCGAAGCGGAAAATACGAACCGGCTGCCAGCGTTTCAGGAACAGCGTCAGGCAGACCAGCGACACCAGCGAAGAGATGATGTCCGGCAGCTCCGGGCCAAGGAAGTTCGAGCTGAGGTACTGGGCAATCGCGAACGAACCGCCCGCCACCATCACCGCAGGCCAGGTCTCCTTCACGCCGCGCCAGCCGTCCATAATCGCCATGATCCAGAAGAGGACGATAATGGTCAGGAACGGCAGCTGGCGGCCAACCATCTGGCCAATCTCAAAGCTGTCCAGACCGGTCACCTGGCCCGCGACCAGAATCGGAATACCCATCGCGCCAAACGCCACCGGCGCGGTGTTCACAATCAGGCACAGGCCCGCGGCATACAGCGGGTTAAAGCCCAGTCCCACCAGCAGCGCGGCGGTGATCGCCACCGGTGCGCCAAAGCCTGCCGCGCCTTCCAGAAACGCCCCGAAGGAGAAGCCGACAATCAGCATCTGCAGGCGCTGGTCCGGCGTGATGGAGAGAATCGACGAGCGGATGATGTCGAACTGCCCGGTTTTCACCGAGATTTTATAGACGAAGACCGCCGCGATGATGATCCACGCAATCGGCCACAGGCCGTAGAAGAAACCGTAGACGACGGAGGCCAACGCGCGATCGACCGGCATCTTGTAGAAGAACAGCGCCACCATCAGGGCGATGGCGACGGTGTACGTCGCGGCAAGGTAGCCCTTCAGCTTGAGCTTAATCAGCGCAAAGAAGAAGAACAGGATCGGCAGCGATGCGATCAGGCTCGATAGCCAGATATTTCCGGCCGGGTCGTAGTTTTGTTGCCAGAGGCTCATGCAGGTCTCCTGGGGACCAGACAGCCTGCGCTGCGGGTGAGTCTCCGCTCATCTCAGCGTCACAGTCTGTGTAAAAGTGGTCCTGCCAATGTTGTGTTGTAGGGTTAATGACAATGAATGGTTAACCAGATGTTATGAGCTAGCAATGGTTTTGTGAGCGCAAATAATGGAATTGTGAACCGGGGGAGGATTGATTGCGCTATTGGTTGGACCAATTCACGCGAAGGGGAAAAGAGTAGGCCGGGTAAGCGCAGCGCCACCCGGCATGAAATCAGAACGCCGTCTTACAAAAACCCGTCATCTCTTTCAGGCCCATTTCGCGGCCAAGCTCGGTCATCGGGTGAACCACCACCAGACCACGGACGCTTTTCTTCAGCTTGCCCATGTCGGCCTGCTCTTTTTTGGTGATCGCACGGCGGTGCGGCATGTTCATCAGCTTCTGCGCTTCTTTGCTCAGCTTCTGACCTTTGACCTCGCGCAGGCGCTCGATCTCCGCTTCCAGCTTTGCGGTCTCTTTTTCAAGCTCGGCATATTTCTCGGCGGAATCGACCAGCGACAGGCCCGCCATCTGATGGCGGATGAGATCCAGGCGGTCGCTCAGGCGTTTAATTTCGTTCTTTTCGACTTCTTTCATGACAAATAACTCTGAAAACGGGGAATTTACAGGGAAGGATACACCAATGTGAGCAGGCTTACTTCTGAAACGCTTTTTTTAAGCTGATTCGGGAAATCAGCTCAGTCAGGGAAAGGACCATCGTAGAACGGACAACCTGTTGATAACGCAGCTTTTGCATCGCGTAGAGTTCCGGGTCGCTGTTATCAAACTGCGGTGCCGGAGGGAGCGCGGTGACGCAGTGCAGCTCGCCGAACGGCCCCAGGATCTCATCGTCGGTAAAGGTGTATTCGTTACCGTCATGGTTGAGCTCTTCGCGCAGCGCCATTAGCAGCTCCGCATCTTCATACTCTTGTCGGTTCAGCACGCCAAGACCATAAATCAGCTTCAGACGCACGGATAAATCGCCCAGCGGTCCGTCTCCGTCCAGTAACGGTTCTACAGCATATTTTACCGCGTAGTCGTCTTTGCGAAACACCTGAAGCACCAGGATATTCACCGCCTCGGTTAACAGCTCGACGGCGGCAATCAGGAAGCTTCGTACGGTTTTGCCAGCATTCAGACGCTCAAGCACACGATTTTCAAAGGCCTGGGTTTGTTCCATTATTGCCTGCATATCTGACAATCTGTAATCAGGGCGCAGGATTACCTGCGCCGCATTCTGCATCATTTGGTTGCGTTGTATGCGTTAACCGCCTCCACAACCACGTCGCTGTTGGCGTCCAGACCGGAAATCTGCGCCAGCGCAGCCTGCGCGCCCTGGGTATCAATCAGCTGAGCCAGTTCCTGCGCCTGTGGATCCTGCTCGCTGCGGTAGTGCATCGCGGCGGCAATTCCTTTCACCAGGTTGGCGTGCGGCAGACCGTATTCCAGCGTGCCCAGCAGCGGCTTAATCAGGCGGTCGCCCGCGCTCAGCTTACGCAGCGGCTGACGGCCCACGCGCTCAACGTCATCTTTCAGATACGGGTTTTCAAAGCGACCGAGGATTTTCTGGATGTATGCTGCGTGTTTCTCAGCATCAAAACCGTAGCGTTTGATCAGCACCGCGCCGCTCTCTTCCATTGCCCCTTTTACCACCGCGCGGATCTTCTCATCGAGGATCGCGTCACGAATGGTCTGATGACCGGCCAATTTTCCGAGGTACGCGGTTATAGCATGCCCGGTGTTCAGCGTGAAGAGTTTGCGTTCGACAAATGCCATCAGGTTATCGGTTAATTCCATTCCCGGAATAGTAGGCAAGTCGCCTTTAAACTGGGTTTTATCAACGATCCACTCGCTGAAGGTTTCCACGGTCACTTCCAGCGGGTCGTTGGTGGCAGATTCTGACGGCGGAACGATGCGGTCCACGGCGGAATCCACAAAACCGACGTGCGCTTCCACCCAGGCTTTATCTTCATCTGCCACAGCGTTGAGAACGTGGCCTTTCAGCTGCGTGGTGCCGCGCACCATGTTTTCACAGGCGATGATGTTCAGCGGGGTGTCGATACCCTGCGCTTTACGTTTTGCCAGGCCTTTCGCGACCGCAGGGGCGATGCGCTCAAGCACAACCGGGCCCACGGCGGTGGTGACCAGATCGACGCTGGCGATAAGGTCAATAACGTCGTCGCCGATGCTGCTGACCGCGTTGACGCCAGATACTGTCTCAACCTGCTCGTTTTCGCCCACCACATGGACCTGATAGCTATGACGGGCATTCAGGGCATCCAGGACGACCTGATTCACATCGGCGAATGTCAGGGTAATGCCCGCGTCTGCCAGCAGTTTACCGATAAAACCACGACCGATATTACCTGCGCCAAAATGTAATGCTTTCATAGTGTTAACCTTCATCAATGTTTTTACCCGAGAGGGCTGGGGTGAGGAACGTTTTCCCCTCACCCTAGCCCTCTCCCCGGGGGGAGAGGGAGGAGTACCGTTATTTGTTAAGCAGAGCCAGAACTTCTTCAACGCTGGTGGTGTTCGCCAGACGCTCAATAACCGTTTCATCATCCAGCGCGTTGGTCAGGCTGGTAATCACCTGAATGTGCTCGTTGTTGCGAGCGGCGATACCAATTACCAGACGGGCGATGTCATCTTCTTCTTCACCGAAGCGCACGCCCTGCGGGTACTGACAGAATACGACGCCGGTTTTCAGGACGCGATCTTTCGCTTCAACCGTACCGTGCGGCACCGCGATGGATTCGCCCAGATAGGTTGGCGTCAGTTTTTCGCGTTCCAGCATCGCGTCGACATATTCAGGCTGAACGTAGCCGCCTTTCACCAGCTGCTCACCGGCAAAGCGAATCGCGTCTTCTTTGGTGGCCGCGGTACGACCGAGGAAGATGTTTTCCGCACCCAGCTTAAACAGGTGGGCGTTGCTCTCGTCAAAACTGTCCTGCAGGCTGGAGCGCACTTTCACTTCGTTGTCTTCGTGACGCTGCGCGGCAACCAGACGTTCGGTCAGGCTGGTGTACAGGCCGCTGTCGAGGAAGTTGGTCAGCGAAATGTGCTGTGCCTGCGGCACCTGGCGCATGGCGCGTTCGGTCAGATCGCGGTGCGTGATCACCAGGTCAACATCCGGCGGCAGGCTGTTAATGGCGCTGTTGGTCACGGAGATGTTGGTCAGGCCCGCATCCTGCACTTTCTTACGCAGCACGCCTGCACCCATTGCGCTGGAACCCATACCGGCATCACAGGCAACGATGATTTTACGCACGTGGCTCAGGTCGTTAGAAACATCACCTGCTGCCAGTGGCGTTGCGCCTTTGGATTCGGCTTTCATGTCGTGCATACGACGGGTTGCGGCTTCGATGTCATCATCTTCTTTCACTTTGCTGGTTTTCAGCAGGATAGAAGAGACCACGAAGGAGACGGCCATTGCCGCAAAGATAGCTGCGAGGTTCGCGAAATAAGCGCCTTTTGGCGTCATCGCCAGTACCGCCAGGATAGAACCCGGAGAGGCCGGAGAAACCAGACCGCCGCCCAGCACGCTCAGCGTGAACACGCCGGTCATACCGCCGAGGATAACGGCCAGGATCAGACGTGGGTTCATCAGCACGTATGGGAAGTAAATTTCATGGATACCGCCCAGGAAGTGGATGATCGCCGCACCGCCAGCAGACTGTTTTGCGCTGCCACGGCCAAAGAAGATGTACGCCAGCAGTACGCCCATACCCGGACCCGGGTTGGCTTCAATCAGGAAGAAGATGGACTTGCCGAGATCGTGTGACTGCTGAATACCCAGCGGCGAGAAGATACCGTGGTTGATGGCGTTGTTAAGGAACAGGATTTTCGCCGGTTCAACGAAGATCG
Source organism: Enterobacter roggenkampii (assembly GCF_001729805.1). Lineage (NCBI taxonomy): Bacteria > Pseudomonadati > Pseudomonadota > Gammaproteobacteria > Enterobacterales > Enterobacteriaceae > Enterobacter > Enterobacter roggenkampii. Next base: position 145,470 of record NZ_CP017184.1, read on the forward strand.
ACGCCAGCGGCAGCATCTCATGCGCCACCATGAAGTTTACGCCTGCCGCCAGAACTTTAGACAGCACTTCAACCGCAGGGCCAATGCCGAGGAACGCCAGAATGGCGAGGATCATCCCGATGATGCCCGCAGAGAAGTTGTTCACCAGCATTTCGAAACCGGATTTGATCTTACCATCAACCCAGACGTCGAATTTCTTAATCGCCCAACCGCCCAGAGGACCGGCAATCATCGCACCGAGGAACATCGGCATATCCGCACCGACGATAACACCCATGGTTGTGATGGCACCCACGACGCCACCACGGTCACCACCCACCAGACGACCCCCGGTGAAACCGATGAGCAGCGGCAGGAGATAGGTAATCATTGGGCCAACAAGTTTCGCCAGCGTTTCGTTAGGCAACCACCCTGTCGGAATGAACAATGCAGTGATGATACCCCACGCGATAAACGCGCCGATATTTGGCATCACCATGTTGCTGAGGAAACGACCAAAGCTTTGAACTTTGATCTTGAAATCGGATGACATAAAACACCCCTTCTTCTGTTTACGCTTAGGCTTATGGCCCGAGGTTTATTGTTAATGAGGCGGCAGAGGTAGCCGGGCCCTGTTCTGATGCTGTGAAATCTGGCACTGAATCGTTCAACTGTCCAGACAGGGAAAATTTATGTGATGCGTGTCACGTAAATGCAGGGGGTAGGGATGTCAATGAAGTGATCTCAATCACAAAATAAGTGGGCAAAAAAAATACGATGGCGAGAAAAAAAGCAAAATCCACCCCTTAGTGTGATTGCCGTCACGTTTTGTCATGACGTGTTTGTTTCTGGATTGTGACTGATTTCACAAAATATTTTTATGCAGATTTCTCCGGCTGTGATCGGCGGCAAACTCTGCTTCGCGTTTCAGCGCCAGGATGATATGGCACGACACGATAAGCTAAAAAACCACTTTTGATGTGTGGTATGGCGAAAAGTTAAAAGGTGGATTACGCTCATATTGTAAGGTTAAGTCTATTATTATTCAGGATATATTTTGACACGCTTATAAACTTGCATGGAGATATTATAAAAACTCATACTCCCCGGCTCGGAAATAGTAAGCACATCCCCGTGTTTATAAAAAAATTAATTAGGTTACGTACCGTTTTATTAATTTAATGAGTTGACGTTGTTTAAGTGAGGAGAATATGTTTCTCAACTATTTTGCGCTGGGCGTATTGATTTTTGTATTTCTGGTTCTCTTTTACGGAATCATCGCCATCCATGATATTCCTTATAATATGGCCAAAAAGCGTAACCATCCGCATGCCGATGCCATTCATACGGCAGGCTGGATTAGCCTGTTTACACTCCATGCCATCTGGCCATTCCTGTGGATTTGGGCCACGCTGTACCGCGAAGATCGCGGCTGGGGCATGCAAAACCACATCACAAAGCCTGATGAAGTTCCGGGCATGGATGCGCTGGCCAAACGCGTGGCGGAACTCGAACAAAAGCTGGCTGCAGTACAGCCCACTGCTGATAAGAACACGCTGGAGCGCTAATCATGGATCTGTTGATTATTTTGACCTACGTGGCATTTGCCTGGGCCATTTTTAAAATATTCCGAATTCCGGTCAACCAGTGGACGCTTGCCACCGCAACATTAGGCGGCGTATTTATTGTTGCCGGTCTTATTCTGTTAATGAACTATAACCATCCGTATACCTTTACGGCGCAAAAAGCGGTTATTTCTATTCCAATCACGCCGCAGGTGACCGGTGTGGTCAGTGAAGTCACGGATAAAAATAACCAGCTTATTAAAAAAGGCGAAGTGTTATTTAAACTGGATCCTGGCCGCTACCAGGCGCGCGTCGACAGACTCCAGGCTGACCTGGTAACCGCGACGCACAATATCGATAACCTGAAAGCGCAGCTGTCGGAAGCGGTTGCCAATACCACACGCGTCTCCGCTGAGCGCGATCGCCTCTATAAAGATTATCAGCGCTACCTGAAAGGCAGTCAGGCGAAGGTGAATCCTTTCTCTGAAAGCGATATTGATAACGCGCGGCAAAACTATCTGGCACAGGATGCCATGGTGAAAGGCTCCGTGGCTGAGCAGGTGCAGATTCAAAGCCAGTTAGACAGCATGGTGAACGGCGAGCAGTCGCAGATTGCTTCGTTACGTGCCCAGCTTGCCGAAGCCAAATATAACCTGGACCAGACCGTAGTGCGTGCGCCGAGCGATGGTTACATCACCCAGGTGCTGATCCGTCCGGGGACCTATGCTGCCGCGCTGCCTCTGCGTCCGGTAATGGTCTTCATTCCTGAACAGAAGCGTCAGATTGTGGCCCAGTTCCGCCAGAACTCGCTGCTGCGTCTGAAACCGGGCGATGAAGCGGAAGTGGTGTTTAACGCCCTGCCGGGCCAGGTATTCTCCGGGAAGCTCACCGCAATTCTGCCGGTGGTGCCGGGGGGAACCTATCAGGCGCAGGGTGCGCTCCAGTCTCTGACGGTCACGCCGGGCACGGATGGCGTGCAGGCCATCATCGAGCTGAGCCCTGACGCTGAAGTCGATGCCCTGCCGGACGGTATCTATGCCCAGGTGGCGGTCTATTCGGACCACTTCGCCCACGTCTCGGTCATGCGTAAAGTACTGCTGCGTATGACCAGCTGGATGCACTACCTCTACCTCGATCACTAATCCTTGCAGGGCAGGAATGCGACATGCAGACCTGCCCTTTTTTCATCGCTTGATCCATACTGACTTTTTTCCGGCATTAAGGATCAGGCAATGAAACTCATCGGCAGCTACACCAGTCCCTTCGTGCGAAAAATCTCGATTCTCCTGCTGGAGAAGGGGATTGAATTTGAATTCGTGAATGAACAGCCTTACAACGCGGAAAACGGCGTTGCGCAGTACAACCCGCTGGGAAAAGTCCCGGCGCTGGTCACGGACGAGGGTGAGTACTGGTTCGATTCCCCAATTATTGCCGAGTACATTGAGCTGCTGGGCGTTGCCCCGGCTATGCTGCCTGCTGACCCAAAAGCGGCGCTGGCGGTGAAGCAGGTCGAAGCCCTGGCCGACGGTATTATGGATGCGGCGTTAACCTCCGTACGGGAACAGGCAAGGCCCGCTGCCCAGCAGTCGGAAACGGAACTGTTACGCCAGCGGGAAAAAATCAGCCGCAGCCTGGACAGGTGTGAACAGCTTATCCGGGAGGGAAAGATCGACACCGACAGCCTGAACCTGGGGACCATCGCCATCGCCTGCGCGATTGGTTATCTCAACTTCCGCCACGTCTCCCCGGGCTGGTGCGTCGACCGTCCGCTGCTGGTGAAGCTTGCAGACACGCTGTTTAGCCGCGAGAGCTTTGCCCGTACCGAACCACCAAAGGCTTGACGCGGGTTATAACACTTCGCCGTCGGAGGCGGTACAATCCCCCCACATGTTAACTCCCTCTCCCGTCGGGAGGGGGGAAGATATTTACTCGCCAGGCGCCTTCATGACTACTCATCATTCGCTGTACAGCCAGATCCCCGCTACCGACCGTCTTCTTCGCGAACCCCGCATTCATGCCGTTGCTGAGCGTTTCGGCCATACCGCGACGGTGGAAATGTTACGCCTGCTTCAGGACGAAGCCCGATGCGCGATTCAGGCAGAAAACGCCTTGCCCGCCTGGTGTAGCGCGTGGGAGCAGGAAGTTGAACAGCGGCTGGATGAGAAGGCGCAAAGCGCATTACGCCCGGTGATAAACCTGACCGGAACCGTGCTGCATACCAACCTGGGGCGCGCGCAGCAGGCGGAAGAGGCCGTTGCCGCAGTCGTGCAGGCCATGCAAGCGCCCGTAACGCTGGAGTACGATCTGGACGGCGCCGGACGCGGGCACCGCGACCGCGCGCTGGCGGAGCTGCTGTGCCAGCTGACCGGCGCGGAAGATGCCTGCATTGTGAATAACAACGCCGCAGCGGTGCTGCTGATGCTGGCGGCCACCGCCAGCGGCAAAGAGGTGGTGGTGTCCCGCGGCGAGCTGGTGGAGATTGGCGGAGCGTTTCGTATTCCTGACGTGATGCGCCAGGCGGGCTGTACGCTGCATGAGGTGGGTACCACTAACCGTACCCATGCGAAAGACTATCGCGCGGCGGTGAATGAAAATACCGCCCTGCTGATGAAGGTCCACACCAGCAATTACCATATTGAAGGCTTCACCAAAACGGTTGAAGAGGCGGAGCTGGCGGCGATTGGGCGCGAATTGAATATACCGGTGATTGCCGATCTCGGCAGCGGCTCGCTGGTGGATCTGAGCCTGTACGGGCTGCCAAAAGAGCCGATGCCGCAAGAGATGATTGCGGCGGGCGTTAGCTTGGTCAGCTTTTCCGGCGACAAACTGCTGGGCGGGCCGCAGGCCGGGATTATCGTCGGCAAGCGCGAGCTGATTGCGCAGCTGCAGCAGCATCCGCTCAAGCGCGCCCTGCGCGCCGATAAAATGACGCTTGCCGCGCTGGAGGCGACGCTGCGGCTCTATCTCCATCCGGAAAAACTGGCTGAGCGCCTGCCCACGCTGCGCCTGTTAAGCCGCGATGCCGCCTCGATTCGAGCCCAGGCCGAATTACTGCTGCCGCGCGTCGCTCCTCACTACCCCGATTTTGACGTTCGCATTGAGTCCTGCCAGTCGCAGATTGGCAGCGGTTCGCTGCCGGTGGACAGGCTGCCGAGTGAGGCGCTGACGTTCACGCCGCGTGACGGGCGCGGTAGCCATCTTGACGCCCTGTCGTCACGCTGGCGTGGCCTGCCGACGCCGGTTCTCGGGCGGATTTACGACGGCCGAATGTGGCTGGATCTGCGCTGCCTTGAAGATGAAGAGCGATTTCTGGAGATGTTGTTGAAATGATTATTGCCACCGCCGGTCACGTTGACCACGGAAAAACCACGTTACTGCAGGCGATTACCGGCGTAAACGCCGACCGCCTGCCGGAAGAGAAAAAGCGCGGCATGACCATCGATCTGGGCTATGCCTACTGGCCCCAGCCTGATGGCCGCGTGCTGGGCTTTATTGATGTGCCGGGGCATGAAAAGTTTCTGTCTAACATGCTGGCGGGCGTGGGCGGCATCGATCATGCCCTGCTGGTGGTGGCCTGCGATGACGGCGTGATGGCGCAAACCCGCGAGCACCTGGCGATCCTGCAGCTAACCGGCAACCCGCAGCTGACCGTGGCGCTGACCAAAGCCGATCGCGTGGATGACGCGCGCGTCAGCGAGGTGCGCGAAACGGTCCAGGCGACACTGCGGGAGTATGGCTTTGCCGATGCATCGCTTTTTGTCACCGTGGCGACAGAAGGGCGTGGTATCGACGAACTTCGCCACCATTTACAGCACCTTTCATCACGCGCTCACGCCAGCCATCACCGCTTTCGTCTGGCGATCGACCGGGCCTTTACCGTAAAAGGTGCGGGGCTGGTCGTAACCGGCACCGCGCTGAGCGGTGAAGTCAGCGTGGGAGATACCCTCTGGCTGACGGGCGTGAATAAACCGATGCGCGTGCGCGGACTGCACGCACAAAACCAGCCCGCTGACCGTGCCCACGCCGGACAACGTATCGCGCTGAACATTGCCGGGGATGCGGAAAAAGAGCAGCTGAACCGCGGAGACTGGCTGCTGGCCGATGCTCCGCCGGAACCGTCTGAACGCGTGATTGTCTCCCTGCAGACACACATACCGTTGACCCAATGGCAGCCGCTGCATATTCATCACGCGGCCAGCCATATCACCGGGCGCGTGTCGCTGCTGGAAAACGACCTTGCCGAGCTGGTATTCGATTCGCCGCTCTGGCTGGCAGACAACGATCGTCTGGTACTGCGTGACATTTCTGCAAGGGAAACGCTGGCGGGGGCGCGCGTGGTGGCGCTTAACCCACCTCGACGCGGCAAGCGTAAGCCGGAATATCTTCAGTGGCTGGCCGCGCTGGCGCAGGCCAAAGAGGATAACGCCGCGCTGCGGGTGCACCTCGATCGCGGGGCGGTGAGTCTGCGTGATTTTGCATGGGCACGCCAGCTGAGCGGGGAAGGCTTACGCCAGCTGACCCAGGAGCCGGGCTTTATACAGGCCGGAGACAGCCTGCTCAATGCCCCGGTTGCTGCGCAATGGCAGCGTAAGATACTGAACACGCTTGCGATTTACCACGAACAGCATCAGGACGAGCCAGGCCCGGGCCGTGAGCGTCTGCGACGCATGGCGCTGCCGATGGAAGACGATGCGCTGGTGCTGCTGCTGATTGAAAACATGCGCGAAAGCGGGGTGATTAAAAGCCACCACGGCTGGCTGCACCTGCCGGATCACAAGGCCGGGTTCACCGCAGATCAGGAGGCGATATGGCAAAAAGTAGCCCCGCTGTTTGGCGATGAGCCGTGGTGGGTTCGGGATCTGGCTCGCGAAACGAATACCGAAGAGCAGCTGATGCGGCAGGTGTTGCGCCATGCGGCGCAGCAGGGGCTAATCGTCGCGATCGTGAAAGATCGTTACTACCGTAACGATCGCATTGTGGCGTTTGCCAACCTGATCCGCGAGCTGGATCAGGCGCGCGGCTCGACCTGCGCAGCGGATTTCCGCGATCGGCTGAACGTGGGCCGCAAGCTGGCGATTCAGATCCTGGAGTATTTCAACCGCATCGGCTTTACCCGCCGTCGCGGTAACGATCATCTGTTGCGCGATTCGTTATTATTTCCTGAAACTCCGTGACCTCCGTCGTAAACACCGTTACCGGTTGGCGAGAAAATCGCCAGCCGGAACTACCCTTGTTGTACACCAACAGCAAGGAGACGGACATGACAAACAATCCTCCCTCATCGCGTATCCAGCCCGGCGAGTATGGTTTTCCCCTCAAGCTGAAGCCCCGTTATGACAACTTTATTGGCGGCGACTGGGTCGCGCCCGTCGACGGCGAATACTATTCCAACCTGACCCCGGTTACCGGCCAGCCGCTGTGCGAGATTGCCAGCTCCGGTAAGCGTGATATCGACCTGGCGCTGGATGCGGCGCACAAAGCGAAAGAGAAATGGGCTCACACCTCCGTGCAGGACCGGGCGGCGATCCTGTTCAAAATCGCCGACCGGATGGAGCAAAATCTGGAGCTGCTGGCGACGGCGGAAACCTGGGATAACGGCAAGCCGATCCGGGAAACGATGGCGGCTGACGTGCCGCTGGCTATCGACCACTTCCGCTATTTTGCCTCCTGTATTCGCGCGCAGGAGGGCGGGATCAGCGAAGTTGACAACGATACCGTGGCGTATCACTTCCACGAACCGCTGGGCGTCGTAGGGCAAATTATTCCGTGGAACTTCCCGCTGCTGATGGCGAGCTGGAAAATGGCGCCCGCGCTGGCGGCCGGAAACTGTATTGTGCTCAAACCGGCGCGTCTGACCCCGCTCTCGGTCCTGCTGCTGATGGAAATCGTTGGCGATCTGCTGCCGCCGGGCGTGATTAACGTGGTCAACGGTGCGGGCGGTGAGATAGGGGAATATCTGGCCACCTCAAAACGGATTGCCAAAGTGGCGTTTACCGGGTCGACGGAGGTGGGCCAGCAGATCATGCAGTACGCCACGCAAAACATCATTCCGGTGACCCTCGAGCTGGGCGGGAAATCCCCGAACATCTTCTTCGAGGACGTGATGGAGGAAGAGGATGCCTTCTTTGATAAAGCCCTGGAAGGGTTTGCGCTGTTTGCGTTTAACCAGGGCGAAGTCTGCACCTGCCCAAGCCGCGCGCTGGTGCAGGAATCCATCTACGAGCGCTTTATGGAGCGGGCCATTCGCCGCGTCGAGTCTATCCGCAGCGGTAACCCGCTCGATAATGTCACCCAGATGGGGGCGCAGGTCTCGCATGGACAGCTGGAAACGATCCTCAACTACATCGACATCGGCAAGAAGGAGGGGGCGGATATTCTCACCGGCGGACGCCGTAAGGTGCTCGGAGGGGATCTGCAGGACGGGTATTACCTTGAGCCGACGATCCTGTTCGGGCAGAACACCATGCGCGTTTTCCAGGAGGAAATCTTCGGACCGGTGCTGGCCGTGACCACCTTTAAAACGATGGAGGAGGCGCTGGCGATTGCCAACGACACGCCGTATGGCCTGGGGGCAGGCGTCTGGAGCCGCAACGGTAATCTGGCCTATAAAATGGGCCGCGGCATTCAGGCCGGACGCGTCTGGACCAACTGCTATCACGCCTATCCGGCACACGCGGCATTTGGCGGTTATAAGCAGTCGGGCATCGGGCGTGAAACCCACAAGATGATGCTGGAGCATTACCAACAGACCAAATGTCTGCTGGTCAGCTATTCCGATAAGCCACTGGGGCTGTTCTAGTCGCCCAGCTCAGGCCGTCCGTGGGCGGCCTGAGCGATTTGCTGGCGCAGGCAGTTCAGTACGCCATCCAGAACGTATTGCACGCGCCAGGGCTGGTATTCGCGTTTGCGGAAGATGGCGGTCAGATCGAGCCACCACTCTTCCTGATGCGGGAAGCAGGGGACGAGCATGCCTTTCGTTAATTCTTTTTTCAGGCTCTCTTTTGGCGCAAAAACAATCCCAAGATTATTTCTTGCCAGCTCCAGGGCCGTCTGCGTATTGTCGCAAATATAATTACCGGTCACCCGGTAGTCATGCACGTCATCGCTGCCGTGCACGCGGAAACGCCAGATGTTGGCTTCATCGACCAGCATGGAGTCAATGAGAATACAGGAGTGATTAATTAAATCTTCAGGTCCGGTTAAGGGATGTTTATTTAAATATTCTACGGTTGCGAAGGCCGTAACGGAATATTGTGTCAAAACGCTGGCCACCAGGCTTTCGTCTTTCGGCTGAGCATAGGTAATTAAAATGTCGCAGTCATCCGGAAAGGTAACGCCTTCTGAAAATTCATTCCGGTCCAGATTGTAGGTTTTCAGGGAGATGCGGATGTCGCCGATGTCTTCTATCTGATGGATCACGTGTCGCGCGAGGTAGGTCACGATACCTGTTGGGGCATAGATCGTCACTTTTCCGCGCTTTTCATGCTTATAATCAGCAATGAAATTAACAAGCTGGCTGTTCTTATCCAGCGTGGCATTCACGTAGGGGAGTAACGCTTCACCAAACTGGGTCAGGGCCAGCTGCCGCGTGGTGCGCTCAAAAACCTTGAGCCCAACCCGCGTTTCAAAATCAGACAGATATTTACTGACGTTGGCCTGCGCCATACCCAGCAGGGCGGCGGCATCACCAATGCTGTGGGTGGCTGCAATGACGGAGATAATTTTTAATTCGCGTGGTTTTAGCTGTAATGTACTCATTATGCACACCCATCTATATGATTTTATATATAATATTATATAAACCGCAGCGTTGCATTGGCAATTTTGTAACCATTATTATGCGCCTCGCTTGTTTGGCATATATATGGATTACATGGAATGACTATTAAATACAATTTACTGATCGCTGCCACGTTATTTGCATCAACGTCTGCCATGGCCGGTGAATTTTCACTTGGTGCGGGGGCTGTATTTAATGAGTCTCCTTACAAAGGCTATAACGAAAATACGACCGCAGTACCGTTGATTAGCTACGAAGGCGATCGTTTCTACGTTCGTCAGACCACGGGCGGATGGATCCTGTGGAAAGATGCAAAAAATGAATTGAGCCTGACCGCAACGTGGATGCCGCTGCATTTCGACCCTGACGATAACGACGATCATCAGATGAAGCAGCTTGATGAGCGTAAAGCATCCGCCTTCCTCGGTGGGGCGTACTACCGCCACGAAAGCTGGGGGTCGCTGAAAGTGGCGGTCTCTGGTGATGCCACGGATGAAAGCGGCGGCGTGATCGGCGAAGTATCGTACTTCCGTCCGATCAAAATGGAGCGCCTGACCCTGACGCCTTCCGTAGGTGTGTTCTACAGCGACGAAAGCTATAACGACTACTACTACGGCGTATCCGGCAGCGAGTCTCGCCGCTCCGGACTGGATCAATACACCGCCGGCGACAGCTGGACGCCATACGTTGGTCTGGCGGCTAAATATCAGTTAACCCAGAAGCTGTATCTCAACGCCAGCGCGGTCTACACCGTGTTGCCTGACGACGTGAAGAACAGCCCGATGATCGACCGCGACGACAGCTTCGCGCTGATGACCGGCCTGACCTGGCGTTTCTGATGCGTTAAAGCCGGGTGGCGGCGTTGCCTTACCCGGCCTACGATCTTGCCTGCAGTGCTGTTCCTTAAAGCCCATCTCAATGCCCGATCACTGCCCGTAGTAGGCATTCGCCCCGTGCTTACGCAGATAATGCTTGTCGAGCAGCTCCTGCTGCATAACCGGAAGCTGCGGTGCGAGCTGGCGAGAGAACAGGCCCATATAGGCGCACTCTTCCAGCACCACGGCATTGTGAACCGCATCGGCCGCGTCTTTACCCCAGGCGAACGGGCCGTGGGAGTGGACCAGCACCGCCGGGATCTGCATCGGGCTAAGATCGCGCTCCTCGAAGGTTTTGATGATCACTTCACCCGTCTGGTATTCGTATTCCCCGGCAATTTCTGCCGAGGTCATCAGGCGCGTGCAGGGGATGGTTCCGTAGAAATAGTCCGCGTGCGTGGTACCCCAGGCCGGTAAATCCAGCCCCGCCTGGGACCAGATAGTGGCGTGGCGCGAATGGGTATGCACGATGCCGCCAATCTCCGGGTAACGACGATACAGCGCAAGATGGGTAGGCGTGTCTGAAGAGGGTTTTTTATTACCCTCGACGGCCTGACCCGTGGCGATATCCACCACCACCATATCCTCCGCCGTCATCACGTCGTATTCCACACCGGACGGTTTAATGATCATCATGCCGCTTTCGCGGTCAACCGCGCTGACGTTGCCCCAGGTAAAGGTCACCAGCTGGTGGGCGGGCAACGCCAGGTTTGCTGCCAGTACCTCGGCTTTAAGTTCGTCTAGCATGTCATGCCTCCTTCCTGCATACGGGCTTCAATCCAGCGGCGCGCCTGGATAATCTCCAGCACCGGCTCTTTTGCTTTTTCGGTCCACATTTCAATCAGAAATGCGCCGCGATAGTTCAGTTGATGGAGCGTGTTAAACACGCCAACGAAATCGACGCAGCCCTCGCCAAACGGCACGTCGCGGAACTGTCCTGGGCTTTGTGCGGTGACGGGTTGGGTATCTTTCAGGTGAATAGCCGCAATGCGGTCAATGCCCAGCGTCAGCTCGGCGGTGACGTCGTTGCCCCACGCGCTCAGGTTGCCGACGTCCGGATAAACGCTGAACCACGGTGAGGCGAGCATGTCGTCCCACTTTTTCCATTTGCTGATGGAGTTCATAAACGCGGTGTCCATAATCTCCACCGCCAGCATCACCTGTGCGGCGGCGGCCTGCTCCACGGCCCACGCCAGCCCGTCGGCAAAGCGCTGTTGCGTCCCCTCGTCATGCGCTTCGTAATAGACGTCATACCCGGCAAGCTGGATGGTGCGAATGCCTAAGTCACGCGCCAGCCTGATGGCTTTGCTCATGATCTCACGGGCGCGTTCGCGCACGGTTTCATCGCGGCTGCCAAACGGGAAGCGACGGTGTGCAGACAAGCACATAGAGGGGATCGCCACGCCGGTTTCCAGCATCGCTTCCACCAGAGAGGCGCGCTGCGTGGTGCTCCAGTCGAGGCGTGATAATCGCTCATCGGTTTCATCGACAGACATCTCGACAAAATCGAACCCGCAGCTTTTCGCCAGTACCAGCCGCTCGGGCCAGGAGAGATCTTTTGGCAGCGCTTTTTCGTAAATACCTAACGGATGCTGACGCATGGTTACGCTCCCCAGATGTCGCGAATGTGCGAATGGAATGCCTGTGCCACCTGCGGCGGATTGGCGGCGCCTGCCAGCGCGCGTCCGGCAATAAAGGCTTTGACGTTGATTTGCTTAAACAGCGGCAGGTCGGCGGGGGTGATACCGCCGGTAATAGAAAGCTGCAAACCGATATCGGAGAGCGCTTTCATTTTTGCGAGATCCTCCTCACCCCACTGCTGGCCGCTCGCCTGTGCGTCACGTCCGCGGTGATAAATGGCCTGCTTCACGCCGATGCGATGCCATGCGCGAGCATCGTCCAGCGTCCAGTGACCAAAGAGCTCCATCTGGATTTCTCCCCCGCGGCGCAGGGCCACCTCGTGGCCGCGTTCCACGGTGGCCAGCGGGGCGGCGCAGATGATGGTCATCCAGTTTGCACCCGCGCCAAATGCCTGCTCTGCCAGCGTTTCTCCGGCATCGGCCACTTTCCAGTCCGCAACGATGATTTTATCCGGGCACTGCTCGCGCAGGGCGCGCACGGCGTTTAGCCCTTCGGTCAGGCACAAAATGGTGCCCGCTTCGACGATATCAACGTGATCGGCAAGCAACGCGACATCACGCTGCGCGGCCTGAAGAGAGGTATGGTCGAGCGCCAGCTGCAGTAATGGTCGGCTCATAGGTTGTTCTCCTTAACTCGGGCGTGATAGCCCTGTAGTGCTGAAATCAGTAGCTGATAGCGCTGATACTTGCGCTGATAGGCCTCATGGGCGCGCATGTCAGGCTCAATGACACGAATGTCGTGTCGGAGGGCGCATTGCGCCGCATGGAAATCGGGATACACGCCGGTGCCGACCAGGGCGGCCAGGGCGGCGCCGGAACAGCCGGTCTCTTCCAATTGCGGCAGTTCAATCGCCAGCCCGCTGACGTCCGCGAGCATTTGCATCCATACCTCCGAATGGGTTGGGCCACCCGTCACGCGCAGGGCATGCACGTGGGTAAAGCGCTCGAGCATGCGGTTGAGGTGGGTCATGTGGCAGAACACCACGCCCTCATAAACCGCCTGCAGCAGGTGCGCGCGCGTGTGTAGCGCCTGCATTCCGTAGAAACCGCTGGTCATCTCCAGCCCGGCGTTGCTGCCATAGAGGAACGGCAGGAAATACACATCGCTTTCGGCTTTCGGCAGGCTGGCGACGGCGTGGTTGATCTCGCTGAACGACATGTCGCCCCACTGCGCGGTGAGCCACTCAAGGTTGCCGGACGAGGTCGGGCTGGCTTCGTGAACGATGTACTGCTGCGGATGCACGTAGCGGCCATAAACGTAGGGGAAGGGTTCGTTGCTGCGAAGCGCACTGGCGATCCCGCTGGTGACGGCCCAGGTGCCCATCACGGCGTTCAGCGTGTGCTCGTCCTGCAGTCCGGCGCAGAGCGCGGTGGAAACCACATCAAACAGTCCCCCCACGACGGGCGTGCCCGCCGCGAGACCGGTCAGGGCGGCTGCCTGAGCGGTGATTTCCCCGCTGATTTCTGCTGAACCGACAATCGGCGGTAGGGCGCCGTCAATCTCGCTGATCCCGAGCCAGCGCGTAAGCTGCGGGTCATACTGCCCGGTATTCATGTTGTAGAGATTGGACTCGGAGATGTTGCTCTCTTCACCGCCTTTCACGCCGGTCAGGCACCAGCGCAGATAGTCGTGCGCCATCATCACGCAGCCAATTTGCTGATACCGCTGCGGCTCGTTCTCTTTGACCCAGCGCAGAAGCGAGGCCGGATGCCCGGTCCACAGCGTCTGGCGCGTATGCGGGTAGAGTTTTTCGGGAATGCCGTCCTGCTGCCAGCGCTGCACAATCTCCAGTGCCCGGCGATCGGAGGAGAGGATGGCGTTGCCCAACGGTTGGTCTTGTTTATCGAGCAGAAACAGCCCCTTACCCTGCGCAGAAATGCCGACCCCATTGATCTGGTTGCCGTTTACGCCTGCATTCTTGAGCAACGCGGCGATGGTGGCGTGGCAGTGCTGCCAGAGCTGATGCATATCCCGCTCAGCGTAGCCCGCTCGCGGGCTGAGCGTGGCAACGGAGCGGCGTTCGATACAAACTTCTTTGCCCTGGCGGGTGTATAAACCGGCTTTTAGATAAGTACCGCCACAATCGATACCCAGCCAGAAGGGCTCTTTTTCACTCATCTTCATCTCGCTTAATTGCCGGGTGGCGCTTCGCTTACCCGGCCTACTGTTCGGTTTTCTCCCTCTCCCCGTGGGAGAGGGCTGTGGTGAGGGCATCAGGCCGCACGCTTATGGGGATTTACCGTGGGATTGGGCTCTGCCCCGGCATCGCATTTCGCCGGCAACAGCAGGGCCAGCAGCGACGCCAGCGCGAGTGAAACGGCCAGGCAGTAGACGCCTGCATCTTTGCTGTACAGGGTGATCAGCACGCCAACGGCATACGGGCCGCAGAAGCCACCGAGGTTACCCAGGGCGTTGATCACGCCGCGCGCGCCACCTGCCATTTCGGCGCTAAACAGTCTTGCCGGTATCGTCCAGAACACCCCCGCGGCGGATTGCAGGAAGAAACCACAGCCCACCAGTGCGGCATAGGCCAGCCAGATGTTTGCTTTCAGGGCAACGGAGAGGAACATGCAGAGCGCGAAGCCAATCAACGGCAGGGAGACAAACAGCTTGCGCTTGCCGGTGCGGTCAGAAAGCGAGGAGAACAGGAACATGCCCGCAATGGCGCCGATGTAGGGCAGGATGGCGAGCATCCCCACCTGACCAATGCTGGTGTGCGTCAGCTCCTTCAGAATGGTCGGCAGCCAGAGGGTGTAACCGTAAATCCCGGTCTGATAGAAGAAATTCAGGGCGATCAGCTGCCACATGGTTTTGTCAGACAGCACCGCGCTGAGCGAGGCATTTTTCACCTCTTTTCCGGCGATGGCCTGCTGTTCAGCCGCCAGCGTTTGTACCAGATAGTTTTTCTCGGCCGCTGAGATCCAGCGGGCTTCCTGCGGACGGTCGTACACGGTGAACGCCCACAGCACCAGCACAACGACGGACATCAGACCTTCAATGATGAACAGCCAGCGCCAGTCAAGTGCGGTAATAATCCAGCCCGACAGCGGGGCGGTGATTATCCCGGCGATGGGTACGAACATGATCACAATTGCGTTGGCGCGACCGCGTTCGGCATCCGGGAACCAGTTGCTGATCATGGTGAGCACAACGGGTAGCATCCCGCCTTCCGCCACGCCGAGTAAGAAGCGCAGCACCAGCAGCTGGTACTGATTCGTCACGAGACCCGTGAGCACCGAGATCACCGCCCAGGCGACCAGTGACCAGCCGATAAATTTCTTGCCGCTACCGTGCACCGCAATCTTGCCGCCGGGTACCTGCAGGAACAGATAGCCGATAAAAAATATGCCGCCCGCGAGGCCTGCCATGGTGGCGGTAATACCTAATTCTTCGTCCATCCCTCCCGGCATTGCAAACGCGATATTCACGCGGTCCATATATGAAATAATACAGGCGATAAGAATAGGAGGAATGATTCTTAGCCAGCGCTGGCGCGGAATGTCCGCATGTAGAGCATGAGTAGAAATATTCATAGTTAATCTCTCAGTAGGTAACCGGAATAAACTTTTCTTATTGTTATTGCGTTGCTTTATTCATTGCGCTGATACCGTCGCGCAAAATGGCGATTCGATGGCTGACATCAGCATTAGCATTTATTTCCAGTAATTTAATACCGGAGAATTTCAACGTTGCGGCGCTCGCCGCAGTAAAGAGTGCTTTTGCACGTTCAGTGGACATCAAACTATCGGCACAGAAGGAAGAAAATGGCGCGTGCAGATCCTGCCATTCACCGTACTCGCCGCTGGTGGTCGTACCCGAGAACATCAAGGCCCCCAGTTTCCCGGCATTAAGCGCGGCCTGAACGTGGTCAAGCGGAAGGGTGGTGTTACGGCCTTCGATGGCCGACCGCGCCCAGTTGATGCAGACGCTGATATCCGTGTCTTTCACCACCTCCAGAACCTGCTCTAAGGGCAGGAAGCCTTTACGGGGTGCGACGCCGGTCATGGCATCGCAGTGTTCCAGCACCAGGTCGCAGCCCCAGTCCCAGCTTGTTATTTCACGGACGGAGCGGGAAAACGCGTCGGTGGCTTGTTCGACCGAGGCATTGCCCGCCTGCGGGGCCGCCTGCATCTCAAGAGCAATCACTTTCCCCGGGAAGCGGGTATTCACGGCGTTAATTTTTTGGTGCAAATGTCGGTAAAAGTCCACGCACGCTTTACGCTGCGCGTCGTCAGCCGAGGCCAGGCCAAATGCGCCGTTGCTGCCGCGGCGGCGCATGGTTTCCATTACTGCCGTGACCACGATTTGCCAGTCCCCCGGGGTATGGCGGAACAGCCATTCGTCACCAAGGGGATGAAGATTTTCAAGGCAAGGCTGTTCCAGCCCGCGAATATTCGGCGTGTCAGAAAGTTCCCGCCAGAAGGTTTGTTCTTCTTGTTCCTCTTTCTGGTGAAACGAGGGTGCGCAGGGGTACGCACCAATAATAAAACCGGTGTTGGTCATTTCGCGTTCCTGTATTTATCAGAAAATTAATCTAATTCGCTGATTGCCACTTTCACCACAATCTTACGAATTGTGGTTTCCTTATTTTTAATACAGGCAGGACGGTGCACATCCTGCGGAAAAAATATGGCATAGCTGCCGGGTATCATTTCGATAAACGACTCATTTTCACTGTTGTGATAAAAAATAATATCGCGCTGTTCCAGCAATGATTCGCTTATTTCGTTATTACCGGTATCAATCGCGATACCGATTTTCTCTTCACCCCAGGCCAGGAATTGGATATCCAGATAGCGGCGATGCACTTCCGGGCGATTCTCGTGCAGATCCTTTGTTGTCAGGTCGAGAACCTGGGCAAAAATGTTGCGACCTTCAATTTCTACTACGCCTGGCTCCAGGGTGGTGAAATCCGTCGTGCGCAGAAAATGAAGGGCTTTTTCAATCGCCCGCGGCAGGCGACACGGATTTGGCTGGGAAATATGTCCGAATATCATGGCCCACTCCTTACAGAGACTGGATTTTCGCCCACACGCTGTCGTCAACCGTGATGCCGTTGCGGCGGTTCTCTTCAAGCAAACGGGTAAATTCATGCCCTGGCAGACGGATGGCGACATTTTCATCCGCGCGTTCGGCGGTGGTGATGAAGTCCATAATGCGCTGCAGTTTGGCATCGCGGGTTGGGCCATCGATCAGGCGATCCACCTCAATGGCGATGAAGATCTGCGATACGCCGTACTCGTCGCTGTTGTCCTGGGTCACTTCCGCGACGGACGATCCGTTGGAGAGCAGGGTGGCGATCATATCGAGCACGATGGATAAGCCGGACCCTTTCCAGTAGCCCATGGGTAGAATACGGCGGTTTTTCTCGATCACGCCCGGCTCTCTGGTGAGGTGACCTTCGTCGTCAAAGCCGCCATCTACCGGCAACGCGCGCCCGGCCAGGCGGTTCACCTCCAGCATGCCGTAGGAGAACATCGACATCGACATGTCGACCATGGTGATCGGGTTCGACGGAATGGCAACGATCAGCGGGTTTGTGCCGATGCAGCACTCTTTTGATCCCCACGCGGGCATCACGGCAATCGAGTTGGTCCAGCAAATGCCGATATAGCCCTTCTCCGCCGCCTGCCAGCCGTAGCTGCCGCCGCGCATCCAGTGGTTCGCGTTACGCAGTGCCACCAGACCAATGCCGTGATCGGACGCCAGCTCGGTGGCGCGATCCATCATCTTCTTCGCCGTCAGGTTGCCAATGGAGCGCTGCGCATCCCACTGTTCGATGGCGCCTAATGTCATCACCCGTTTGGGCTGGGCGTCAGGAATGATATCCCCTGCATCAAGCTGCTGAATAAAACGCGGGAAGCGGTTTACACCATGCGAATAGACGCCGGATTCCGTGGTGCGGGCAAACATCTCGGCGCAGGCGTCTGCGGTTTCCGCTTTCACGCCGCGGTCGAGCAGAACCCGATTGAACGCCGCTTTCAACTCTTCGAAGGTCACTTTCATCCCTGTTCTCCTGTTCTTTTAAGGGCAAGTGTGAGTGCTTTTTTATCGCTAAATTCCACTATGCGAAATCTGATTTCAAATATAGCGATCAAATTTTGTTAGATCAACGACATTCATGTTTTTCAAAATCGATTAAAATCAATTGGTTGTGTTTTTTCTGTTGAGATCGTGAACTGACCCACACTTTGCGCTACCATCAGGGCGCGCTAAACAGGAGCCATGTAATGAGCATGAAAGAGAGCGAAATGACGCAAGAAAAAGAGAGGCCAGCAGGCAGCCAGAGCTTGTTTCGCGGCCTGATGCTGATTGAGATCCTCAGCAACTATCCGAACGGGTGCCCGCTTGCACATTTATCGGAACTGGCGGGGCTGAATAAGAGCACCGTGCACCGCTTGCTGCAGGGGCTACAGTCGTGCGGGTACGTGACCCCGGCACCCGCCGCGGGCAGCTATCGTCTGACCACCAAATTTATCGCCGTCGGGCAAAAGGCGCTGTCGTCGCTGAATATCATTCACGTGGCCGCTCCGCACCTCGAAGCGCTGAACATTGCGACCGGCGAGACGGTGAACTTCTCCAGCCGGGAAGACGACCACGCGATCCTGATTTACAAGCTCGAACCGACAACCGGTATGCTGCGCACGCGCGCCTATATCGGCCAGCATATGCCGCTGTACTGCTCTGCGATGGGCAAGATTTACATGGCGTTTGGCCATCAAGATTACGTGGCGAGCTACTGGGAAAGCCATCAGGAACAGATCCAACCTTTGACGCGCAACACCATCACTGAACTGAGCGCCATGTATGATGAACTGGCGGAAATTCGCGATCGCAGCATGGCGATGGACAAAGAAGAGAACGAGCTTGGCGTCTCCTGTATTGCCGTGCCGGTGTTTGATATTCACGGCCGCGTTCCGTATGCGATCTCTATCTCGCTATCGACGTCGCGCATGAAGCAGGTGGGCGAGAAGAACCTGCTCAAGCCGCTGCGCGAAACGGCAGAGGCTATCTCAAAAGAGCTGGGTTTTAACGTACGCGAGGCGTAACAGATGAACCGATTTATCATGGCGGATGCGGAAAAATGCATCGGGTGCCGCACCTGTGAAGTGGCCTGTGCGGTCGCGCATCAGGATGACTTCACCGCAGAGGCTTTTACCTCTCGCCTGCGGGTGGTGAAGGGGGACGCCTACACTACGGCGGTGGGTTGCCATCAGTGCGAGGACGCCCCCTGTGCCAATGTCTGCCCAACCCATGCCATCAGCCTTACGGCAGGCGCCTGGCTTGTTGATCAGACGCGCTGTATTGGCTGTAAAAGCTGCATGGTCGCCTGTCCGTTTGGGGCGATGCAGGTACGGCTGGTGGGAAGCAGGGCACAAGCGCTGAAATGTGATTTATGTGTGCAGCGCGAAGGCGGACCGGCCTGCGTGGAGGCCTGTCCAACCCACGCGCTGCGCTGCGTTGATCCTGCCAGTATTCGGGCTGAAAGGCTTACTGCATTTTATTGAAATTCCACGTAAACGTCAGACTGTAGCGCCAGTCTCTGTTGCGACTGTCTGTCGGAACATCCCCGACGGGTCTTGCCGCCTCAACCGTGATGCTATAATGGCGGGTATCGCCTACCATCACGCCAGCCGCCACTGACCCGAGCCGCTGATGAGGCAAGCCGGAGGTGTTAAACCAGGTTTGCGCGGTATCGGCCAGCATGTAGGGCTGGATTGTGGCAAGCCATGTGCTCTCTTTTCGCATCTGGATATAGCGCAGTTCTACCTGCCCGCCATAGCCGTAATCACCGCTTGCTTCACTGTCCTGGTATCCACGGCCAAACCGCTGGGCACCGAAGCTAACGCGTTCGGGCTCTGGCAACGTGTTGTTTGACCAGTCCCCCTCCCAGGACGTTGATAGCCGCCACTTATCGGCAAACATCCAGGCTGCGTCCAGATAGCTTTTCGTGAGCGTAAAATTAATATCGGGCCTGGGGGCCGAGACGATATCGGCTCCCATCGCATCAATACCCTGACGCACGTTGAGTCGGCCGCTGAGGCTGGCGGTTGTGAACTGATGTGCACCGTTGATGCCCACTTCCAGCGCGGGATAACGCGCGTGCTGGTTGACGGAGTCCAGGCTATAGGTTTTGCCCAGCAGTCTGGCCTGCAGGGCATAATCATCCTGGCGGTCGGTGTAATCAAAACCGCTGGTCAGATTAATTTGTGATTTTTGCGTCAGCAGCAGGGGGTAGCCAAACGTCACACCGCCGTTGTATTGCGTTGTTTTTTGCTTCGAATCGACGCTGATATTATTCGGCAAAGAGAGCAGGGGCGAAAAATCTCGCGGATCCTCACGGTAATAGCTGCCTTTTAGCTGCATCGTCAGCCCTTCATCGTTTAAAAACTGCTGCCAGTTCAGGCCGACATAATTTTTTCGCGTGTTGCTATCTAACGGTACAAGCGTGGCCACGCCAAGCTGATCGCCATAGCTTGTCATGTTGCTGAGCGTGCCGTTCAGCATCATTAAATCTTGCCCTTTACGGGTATCAATCGTCGACGCGATATTCCAGCTCCGCTCCTGGTTGCCGGTGATTTGCATCGCCGCCGCGCCATAGATATTGGTTGGCAGCTGCGCGTTAGCCGTAACCGGAACGTTCGGGGTGCGCGTCATCAGCTGGCTGTAGCGATCGAACGTATCCTGAGACAGCGGTTTTTCCGCCATGATTTTTTCGGACAAACGTTTAAGACGTTCGGCGATGTGCGGGTTATTACTGGTGATGTCGCTATGAGCGACATAGCCTTCAACCAGAACAATTTTAATATTGCCCTGCTGGAAATTATTATCGGGCAGCCAGGCATAAGAGAGTGGAAAACCGTCGGCCTTATAGCGTTCCGTAATATCGTTTACCAGCCCCGTAAGCGTTTTTAGCGGCACGGTTTTTCCAGCGTAAGGCCTGAAGGGCTGAAGTAATTCCTTCAAGGGATAACGCGTGCCGCCAATAAACTGAATGTGATGAATGGTAATAGGCGTTTCAGGCGTCAGCGTTGACTTCGGTTTTTCTATTTTGACGTTCGGCTGTGGCGCGGCCTCAGTCTGTTCGGGGGCAACGTTACGAGAAACTTGCGCCGGGTTATCGGGGTTAATAATAGAGGGCAGAGTATCGGCGCGGGCCATGCTCAGCACAACCAGCCCCGTCAGCGAAAAAAGGAAGTGGTGTTTCATCGCGCTATCCCTGTTCGTCATCCCCGGTTGGGGTAAATGTCGCTGAATAAAGCGCCCCTGAACCAGGGGCGCAGACAGGCAGTAAAAGGATTACTGTTTTGGCGTCATTAGGCTCGAGGTTAACGTGTTGAGCCCGTTAATCGGGTTTGTCGTAGATGTGTTTTGGGTTGTGCCTGCATTGGCCGTTACACCCGCAGTCAGCGTATTGAGGGTGGTATTGACCGTTGTGCTCAGGCTATTGTTCGTGGCTGTCACATTGGCATCGGCCGTCAGAGATCCTGTGCCGCTGCCTCCGGTGGTTGATGTGGGTTTCACTAGCGTACCGCTATCCGTGACCGTCTGGCCGACATTTTGAACGACCTGACCGACACCGCTAAGCCCGCTATTGCTGCTGCTAATGTTGGTCCCCACGCCGCTGACGGTGCCACCCACCTGGGTCAGCAGACCGTTAACCGGTGTGCCGAGACCCGTTGTGGTGCCTACGGTTTGCGTCACGCCCTGTACTCCGCCCAGCGTCTTGTTAGCCAGGGTCGTGGTATCGGTTGTTACCTGAGTGACAGCAGGGCTGCTTACCGTGTTGGTGAGACCCGTGCCGGTGTTACTGACCAGTTGCCCGGTGCTGTTGACCACGCTGCCCGTCAGGCCGGTTACGCCGCTGACCGGGGTTCCGGAAGTGGAACTCGCCAGGCCCGTGCCTACTGTTGAAACGGTATTGCCGAGGGAGGTGATCGACGTGGTCACACCTTTAACCGTGGTACCCACACCGTTCGGGTTGTTTGCATCGCCAACGCCAGTCGTGACGCCTGTCCCCACGGTGGACACGGCACTGCCAACACCGCTGACGGTGGTTGAGACGGTTGACGTGACGGGATTATTCGTTGGAAGCTGGCTTCCGAGGCTATCCACAGTGGATCCGACGCTGGTCACGGTTTTACCGGCATCACCCAGTATCGTATTTACGCCTGCGGTAGTGGTTCCTCCACTGCCTCCTGAGCCTGAGCCTGAGCCTGAGCCTGAACCTGAGCCTGATCCCGACCCTGAACCCGTTCCGCCGCCAGCGCCTGTCCCGGTACCTGAACCCGTTCCGGTGCCCGATCCGTTGCTGCCCGAACCGCCATTGCTCGCGGTTGTGCCACTTCCATCATCTGAGCCGCTGCTGCTTCCCGTCGCAGGGTTATTTTTGGCCGTTGAGTGAGATCCGCCACCGCTTCCACTACAGGCAGAAAGAGAGAACGCGAGCAGTACCGCAACAGCAATAGCGCTGATGCGACTAACATTATTAGGTAGCATATGAATACTCCACGCAAAAGAACGCCGAGCGGCGTATTAGTGAGTATATGCAGTATTTTTAAATATGCATGAAAGCGACTCAGGAAGGTATTTTGCTGCGTTGAAGAGGGTTATTTAAAATAACAATAAGTTAGCATATTTAATTTTTGCTTAATTATTGAGAGGGTGGTTAGCGAGCCTAAATTAAAGGAATATTCCTAAGAAAACTCAATGGGAATGATAAATGGAGTGCTACAGGATATATCCTTAATATAAGATTCAGATCACGGAAAAATAAGGCTCTTCATTTGAAGAGCCTTATTTTTTAACAATTGCCTTCTTGCCAGGCTTTTTCGATCTCTTCGGCGAGAATTTTAACACCCGCTTCGATTTTTTCCGGGTCGGGGACGTAGTTCATGCGCATGCACTGATGGGTATGCGGCCATGGCTTATCCAGACCCGGGAAGAAATAATCGCCCGGCACCATCAGTACGCCGCGCTTTTTCAGGCGCTGGTAAAGCAGCTCGGTGGTGATGGGTAAATCCTTAAACCACAGCCACAGGAAAATCGCCCCTTCCGGTTTGTGGATAAGGCAGCGTTCTTCCGGCAAATAGCGGCGAAGTGTCGCGATCGTCTCCTGAACGCGCTGGTAGTAGAACGGCTTGATCACGTCATTCGACAGACGCAGCAGGTCCTTGCGTTTGATCATCTCGCACATCATCGCCGGGCCAATGCCGCCCGGTGAAAGGCTGATAATGCCGTTCATATTGGTGATGGCGGTGATGATTTTCTCATTGGCGATGATGATGCCGCAGCGGCTGCCCGGCAGACCCAGCTTAGAGAGGCTCATGCACAGGACAATGTTCGGGTTCCACAGCGGACGTGCTTCGCTGAAGATGATGCCCGGGAACGGCACGCCGTAGGCGTTATCGATCACCAGCGGAATACCGTGCTGATTGGCCAGCGCATCCAGCTTCATCAGTTCGTCATCGGTTATCACGTTGCCCGTTGGGTTAGTCGGGCGCGATACGCAGATCATGCCCGTCTCTTCGCCAATATGCAGGTGTTCAAAATCGACGTGATATTTGAACTGGCCTTCCGGCAGCAGCTCGATGTTCGGGCGCGCAGAGACGAACAGATCCTCTTCCAGGCCGGAATCGGCATAGCCGATATACTCCGGCGCCAGCGGAAACAGCACTTTTTTGGTGGTGCCGTCCGCGCGACGTCCAGCGAACAGGTTAAACAAGTAGAAAAACGCGCTCTGGCTGCCGTTTGTCAGTGCAATATTCTGTGGTTCGATATCCCAGCCCAGCTCGTCACGCAGCATTTCGGCGAGGAGTGCCAGCAGCTCGGTTTTCCCCTGCGGGCCGTCGTAATTGCAAAGCGCATCGGTTGCTTTGCCGCTTTCCAGCATCTGAGCGAGCAGGGTCTGGAAATAGGTATTCATCTCCGGGATTTGAGCCGGGTTTCCGCCGCCGAGCATGATTGCGCCCGGTGTGCGCAGCCCGTCGTTGAGGTCCTCCATCAGGCGAGTAATGCCTGAATGGCGGGTAAATTTGTCGCCGAAAAGTGAAAACGTCATAGCAGGTGATCTGTCGAGCTTATTTTGAAAGTGGGTAACCATAACGCTAGCACCGTGTTGGTGCAAATCGGGTGGTGTGGTCGGATTTGTTGTTTTATAGGGCGGGAGTGGATTTGTGTAGTGAATAGTTCTGGAGCTTCTCCCCTCTCCCCATGGGGAGAGGGTTAGGGTGAGGGGTATGATCTACTGATTCCCCGCCCAGACGACCATCACCTTATCGCCATCATGTTCACGTACGAATCCATACCCCTCTTTCAGCGACAGCGTGGTTTGCTTGCCTTCACCAATCGCCGGGTGGCGGGCGCGGAACTGACCCAGCGTTTGCCAGTGGGCGACGGTTAAGGCCTGCTTGCCCGTGACGTCCTGCCAGTTCATATCCGAGCGGGTGCCCTGCAGCGGGTCGGAGCCTGTCGGCCCGAACGGACGCTCGGACTCATCCCCGTAATAGATTTGCACGCTGCCCGGTGCCAGCAGGAGCAACTCCGCCGCGCGCTGGCCCCCTTCGCGGAACAGACGCGTATCGTGCGATGAGAGGTAGCTCAGCACATTGAAGCTTTGCAGCTTCTCCGCCATCTGCTGCCAGGTGAGATCCATATCGGCCAGGCAATTTACCGCTTTCGCCGCCTGCTCCTGATAATCAAAGTTGATCATCGCGTCGAAGCCGTGGCGGTAATAATCGCTCTGCATCACTCCGTGACCCCAGGATTCGCCGGTCATCCAGAACGGTGCGTTGTCGAGCTTTTTGTCCGGGTGAGCGCCTTTCCAGGCGGCCAGCGCCTGGCTTGCCTGGTCTTTCAGCTGCTGCCAGGCCGCAAGCTCAACGTGCTTCGCGGTATCCACGCGGAAACCGTCGATGCCGTAGTCACGTACCCACTGGCTGAGCCAGTGGGTCAGGTAATCGCGCGGGGTATAACCCGGAATAGCTTTCGCGTGGGTATCGGGTTTGTGTTGGTAGAAATTGGGTAGCCCGGAAGGGGCGGCGGATTCCGTTTTCAGGTCGGGCAGAAACGCCAGCGACATCGTTAAATCATCGAAGCCGGGGTTGTCGTAATCACCGATGTCGGTGCGGATCCACTTTTTACCCCACCATTTTTCCCATGCGGCTTTGTCGCTGAAGTTGATGTAGTCGTTGAAGCTATGCCAGGTCTGGCCTGCGCCAGGCTTCCAGTCCGTCCAGTGCTCTCCCAGCGTCTTTTTCAGTTCATCACCCTGCAGGTACAGGGCGCCAAACTGATACGCCTGCATGTCCGCAAGCGTCGCGTAGCCCGTGTGGTTCATGACGATATCAAACAGGATGCGAATGCCGCGCTTATGCGCTTCATCAACAAGCTGACGCAGGTCATCCCCGGTGCCCATGTTGGCGTCGAGCGTTGTCCAGTCCTGGGTATAGTAGCCATGATAGGCATAATGCGGGAAATCACCTTTGGTGCCGCCGCCTACCCAGCCGTGGATCTGCTCAAGCGGGGAGCTTATCCAGAGCGCATTCACCCCCAGCTGCTGCAGGTAATCGAGCTTGCTGGTCAGTCCCTTGAGATCCCCGCCGTGGAACGTACCAATCTCCTGCATGCCGTCTTTGTGGCGGCCGTAGCTGTTGTCGTTGCTCGGGTCACCATTCACATAGCGGTCAGTCAGTACAAAATAGACGCTGGCGTTTTGCCAGCTAAACGGCGCAGGCTTGTCGGTTTCGGCGCGCTCAAGCAGCAGCAGGCCGTTACTGTTGGCGGCTGGCTGCAGGGTGATTTTTCCACCTTGTACGGTCACCGTCTGTTTACTGTAGAAATCGCGCACGACGGAGCCTTCCGGGAAGGTATGGCTGACGTCCAGCGTCAGCGGCTTACCGTCCCACTTCGGACACTGGCGGATAACGTTGGCCACCGGCTGTTCTGTCGCGCTCTGAACCGCCAGCAGCAGCGTGGGCGTGCCGGAGCGTGTATCGATTCGCATCTGGTATTTACCGTCGCGGAAAAGGCGCCACTGCGGCGGTGTACCGTCACAGGGCTTGAGCGACAGCATCTCATTGAGTTTTATCGCGCCTGTGGGCTGCCAGCACGTCTTGTCAAAACTGAGCGTAAGAGGACGCGTACCCTTCGCAAGCTTTGCCTGGCTGGTGAAAATCCCGGTGCCTTCGGCGCGAAATGCGTCAAACCCCGGCGATGACCAGTCGGCATGTGCCAGTGCGGGTAACATCAGAAAGGCTATTGCGGTGCGTTTCATTCCAGGTTCCTGTCGCGGCATTTTTGACCAGTTTGCCAGCAGGCGGGCGGGAAAAACTCATCCCCTGTCGCTTTCTGCCAGGAGGATGCGTGAGGATGAGTGATCTTGCGCAAAATTAGGCAGTTATCTGCGATAACGCACACATTTTTCCGGAAATGATGTTTTTATGAGCAAGTTTCAGGTGACATAGTTTCGGAATTGGACTATTTCTATACGTGCTCTTGAAGTCTATTTTTGATATGATTTGAGATTCCGCTCTCAAATTTGTGAAAAAAATAAGGTGTTGGGATGATTACATCCGACCAGGAGACCTAATGATATCGACTCCCATTCGACGATATGGGGCTGCGATACTCATGTTACTCACCACGGCATTTTCGGGTGGGGTGCTTGCGAAGACGCACACGGATACAACGAGTAAGAAAGCCCACGTAATAAAGACGACAAGTAGTAAGGTTAGCAGTAAACAAGAGTATTCTCGCAATAGTGCAAAGAGTAGTTCACTTCCTGATTTGCGAAAATACCCTTCCGGAACACCAAGGAAAAAAGCGTTTCTCCGGACGGTAATGCCTTACATCACGAGTCAAAATGCCGCGATTACTGCGGATCGTAACTGGCTGATTTCCAAACAGTACGATAGCCGCTGGTCGCCATCCGAGCGCGCGCGTCTGAAAGATATCACGAAGCGCTATAAGTTGAGCTGGAACGGGAACACGCGTCGTGTGCCGTGGAATGCTCTCCTTGAGCGTGTGGATATCATCCCGGGCAGCATGGTTGCGACCATGGCTGCAGCCGAAAGCGGCTGGGGAACGTCTAAGCTTGCGCGTAACAACAACAACCTTTTCGGCATGAAATGCGTGAAAGGTCGTTGTACGAATGCGCCTGGCAAGGTGAAAGGCTATTCGCAGTTTGAATCCGTGAAGGATTCCGTGAACGCTTATGTGGTGAATCTGAACACGCACCCGGCCTACTCATCGTTCCGTAAATCACGCGCTCAGCTGCGTAAAGCGGACCAGGAAGTGACGGCCAGTACGATGATCCACAAGCTGAAAGGGTATTCGACGAAGGGACAGAGCTATAACAACTATCTGTTCGCCATGTACCAGGATAACCAGCGCTTAATCGCCGCTCATATGTAATCTCAAAAAAACGCCTTCCACTGGAAGGCGTTTTCTTTTCTAAATCAGCACCTCGCTGTGGCGATCCCGATACTCCTTCGGCGTGGTGTCATACTCTTTGCGAAACACCGAGTAGAAATATTGCAGCGACGGGTAACCGCACATCTGCGAAATTTCGTTGATCGACAGCGACGTGGAAACGAGCAGGCTGCGTGCTTTCTCCAGCTTTTCTGCATGGATGACGGCATGAATGGTTTCGCCCACCTCTTCTTTAAAACGCTTCTCCAGATTCGAACGCGAAATGCCCACCGAATCCAGCACCTGATCGACCTTAATCCCTTTGCAGGCGTGGTTGCGAATATAGTGCATGGCCTGAATGACGGCCGGGTCGCTTAAGGAGCGATAATCGGTCGAGCGACGTTCCACGACGCGAACAGGAGGCACCAGCAGGCGTTGAAGCGGCAGAGATTCTTTATCCAGCAGGCGGTGCAGCAGCTTCGCCGCCTGATAGCCCATTTGACGCGTGCCCTGAGCCACGGAAGAGAGCGCCACGCGGGACAGATAGCGGGTAAGCTCTTCGTTATCAATGCCAATCACGCACAGCTTTTCGGGCACCGGGATGTGTAAGTGTTCGCAGACCTGCAGCACGTGGCGGGCGCGGGCGTCCGTTACGGCAATAATCCCGGTTTGCGGCGGCAGCGTTTGCAGCCAGTCAGCGAGACGGTTCTGCGCGTGCTGCCAGTTTTCCGGGGCGGTTTCCAGCCCCTGATAGACCACGCCGCGATACTTCTCCTGCGCGACCAGCTGGCAAAATGCGTGTTCACGCTCAACGGCCCAGCGCTTGCCGCTGGTGGCGGGTAAACCATAAAACGCGAAGCGGTGGACGCCTTTCTCTTTTAAATGGAGAAACGCGGCTTCGACCAGGGCATGGTTATCGGTGGCAATATAGTGAACCGGCGGATAGTGTTCGGGCGAGTGGTAGGAGCCGCCGACGCCCACGATCGGCACGTCGACGTCGGTCAGCAGCTGCTCAATGACGGGGTCGTCATAGTCGGCGATGACGCCATCGCCCAGCCAGTCTTTAATGTTCTCCAGACGGGTGCGGAAATCTTCTTCAATAAAAATATCCCATTCGGATTGCGACGCCTGCAAATATTCACCCACGCCTTCTACCACCTGACGGTCATAGGCTTTGTTGGCATTGAATAACAACGTAATGCGGTGACGCTTTTCAAACATGGCTCACTTCCCAATTAAGTCACAATACCGTTATCAGGCCCGTCGCTTGGTGGCCGAGTCCATCCAGACTGCCAGTAAAAGAATGGCTCCCTTGACGATATACTGCCAAAACGTCGGGACGTCCATCATACTCATCCCGTTATCCAACGACGCCATGATAAATGCCCCCATCACCGCGCCCGCGACGCTGCCGATACCGCCTGCGAGGCTGGTACCACCGATGACGCAGGCGGCGATAGCATCCAGCTCGGCGATGTTGCCCGCGGAGGGAGAACCGGCCCCCAGACGCGAGCTGAGGATCAGCCCGGCGATGGCGACCATCAGGCCGTTAATGGCGAAGACCGCGAGTTTAGTGCGTTCGACGTTAATCCCCGACAAACGGGCAGCCTCAAGGTTGCCGCCGATGGCATAAATACGGCGGCCAAACGCGGTGCGCGTTGCCATAAACATGCCGCCCAGCAGCAAAAGCGCCAGCAGCAGCACCGGCGTCGGAACGCCGCGATAGTCGTTAAGAAGCCAGATGGCGCCCAGCACAATGACCGCCGTCAGCGCCTGACGTCCCACCACCGAGGTTGATGCTGGCGACGCCAGCCCCAGCGCCTGACGGCGCATGCGTCCACGCCACTGCCACGCGACAAACGCCAGCAGCCCCGCCACGCCGATGGTAAAGCCCACGCCATCCGGGAGATAGCTTTGACCAATCTGCGACATGGCCGCGCTGGTCGGGGAGACGGTGGTACCGTTGGTGATGCCGATTAAGATCCCGCGGAAGGCCAGCATCCCCGCCAGGGTGACAATGAACGACGGCACTTTACGGTAGGCTACCCACCAGCCGTTCCAGGCCCCCAGAACCAGACCCAGCACCAGCGTGACCGCCACGGTCAGCGGCAGCGGCCAGCCGAGCCAGACGTCAAAAATGGCCGCCACGCCGCCGAGGAGCCCCATCATCGAGCCGACCGACAGATCGATTTCCGCGGAGATAATCACGAACACCATGCCCACGGCCAGAATGCCGGTGATAGCGGTCTGGCGGAGCAGGTTGGAGACGTTACGCGCGCTCAGGTACGAGCCATCCGTCATCCAGGTAAAGAAGAGCATGATGACGATAATGGCCGCGATCATCACGAACACCTGCAGGTTCAGCGCTTTTAGCCCTGCGAACGCACCGGGCGTCGGAACGGCGACTTTGATATCAGACGGATTGCTTTTCGACATGACGTTCGCTCCTTAAAGCGGCTTCCATCACCTGCTCCTGCGTCAGGTTCTGGTTAATCAGGTTGGCTTTCAGTTTTCCCTCGTGCATAACCAGCACACGGTCGCTCAGGCCGAGCACTTCGGGTAACTCAGACGAAATAACAATGACGGCAATCCCTTGTTGTACAAGCTGATTAATCAGTTTGTAGATTTCATATTTGGCGCCGATATCAATCCCGCGCGTCGGCTCATCAAGGATTAAAATGCGTGGATTGAGCAGCAGGCAGCGCGCCAGAATCGCCTTCTGCTGGTTGCCGCCGCTCAGGCGACCAATCGCCAGTTCCGGTGAGGAGGTTTTGACCTTCAGACGGGCAAGCGACTGGAGGATGCACTGCTGCTCGGCGGCATCGTCAAGGCTGCTCAGCGCGCCGGAGAAGCGATCGAGCGCCGCAAGCGTAATGTTTTTCCCCACGGCCATGACCGGCACGATGCCGTCTTTTTTGCGGTCTTCCGGTACCATAGCAATACCGTGGGCAATCGCCTGCTGGCAGTTGTCGATTTTCACCGGCTGGCCGTCGATATAAATCGTGCCCTCCCAGCGCCCCGGCCATACGCCAAACAGACACTGTACGGCCTCCGTGCGCCCGGCGCCGACTAACCCGGCAATACCGAGAATTTCGCCGCTGTGCAGAGAAAACGAGACGTTATTGACGCGCTTGATGTGGCGGTTAACGGGGTGCCACGCGGTCAGGTTTTCCACGCGCAGCACTTCATCACCTTTGGTGTGAGGCTCATTCGGGTAGAGCGCCGTCAGCTCGCGCCCCACCATCATGGTGATGATGTCATCTTCGCTCATGCCCGCGGCTTCACGCGTGCCGATGTGCTGGCCGTCGCGGATCACGCAGATGGTGTCCGAAATGGCTTTGACCTCGTTAAGCTTGTGCGAAATGTAGATACAGGCGATGCCGTGGTTTTGCAGGTCGCGGATGATATTGAGCAGAACCGCGGTTTCCTGTTCGGTGAGCGAGGCCGTTGGCTCATCGAGGATCAGCAGCCTGACCTGCTTATTGAGCGCTTTAGCGATTTCAACCAGCTGCTGTTGCCCAAGGCCCAGGTCGCCCACGCGGGTATCCGGTGAAATGTGGAGGCTCACCTGCGCCAGCAGCTTTTCACAGCGGAGCGTCATGGTGTCGTAATCCAGCACGCCGTGGCGGGAGATTTCGGCTCCGAGGAAAATGTTCTCCAGCACGGTGAGATGTTTCACCAGCGCCAGTTCCTGGTGGATGATGGCGATACCTTTGCGTTCGGTATCGCGAATGTGAGTTGCCTGGATCACTTCGCCGGCAAAAACGATTTCGCCTTCGTAGCTGCCGTGCGGGTAGATACCACACAGCACTTTCATCAGCGTTGACTTGCCTGAACCGTTCTCGCCACACAGCGAAACCACTTCGCCGGGATTTAGCCGGAGACTGACGTTGTCGACGGCTTTCACCGTGCCGAAGCGCTTGGTGATGCTTTTCATTTCAAGTAAATAAGGCATAACTGCTCCACATAACCCGAGGAAAGAACAGTGCAACGTGATGCGCCCCCGCAGAGCAGGGGCCGCGCCGGATTACAGTTCGCTCTTCTTGTGGAAACCGTCCTTAATGACGGTGGCGTCAATGTTCTCTTTATTGACTTCAATAGGGGTGAGCAGGCGAGCCGGAACGTCTTTCAGGCCGTTATTCAGCGTTGCATCTGCTTTAGGTTGCTTACCGTTGCCCAGCTCAACGGCAATTTCCGCCGCCGTATTGGCAAGCTCAGTAATCGGTTTGTAGACCGTCATGGTCTGAGTTCCTGCAATAATGCGTTTTACGCCCGCCAGGTCGGCATCCTGACCAGAAATCGCGACTTTACCGGCCAGCCCCTGGGCGCTCAGGGCCTGAATCGCACCGCCTGCGGTGGCATCGTTGGAGGCCACAACCGCGTCAATTTTGTTGTTGTTGGCCGTCAGCGCGTTTTCCATAATCTTCAGGGCGTTTTCGGGTAACCATCCGTCGGCCCACTGATCGCCAACCACTTTTATTTTCCCGTTATCGATGTACGGCTTAAGGATCTTCATTTGCCCTTCGCGGAACAGCTTGGCGTTGTTATCTACCGGCGAACCGCCCATCAGGAAATAATTGCCCTGAGGCACTTTGTCGATCAGGCTTTGTGCCTGTAATTCGCCGACTTTTTCATTGTTGAACGAAATATAATAATCAATGTCCGCATTATTAATCATGCGGTCATAGGCCAGCACTTTTATGCCTTCTTGTTTGGCTTCTTTCACTACGTTACTTAATACCTGGCCGTTATAGGGGATAATGACCAGCACATCGACGCCGCGGTTAATCATATTCTCGATCTGCGACATTTGTGTTTCTTCATTGCCGTTAGCTGACTGAACAAACACATTCGCACCGAGTGATTCCGCTTTTTTGACAAAAATATCGCGATCTTTTTGCCAGCGCTCCAGACGAAGGTCGTCAATCGCCATGCCAATTTTGACCTCTTTGGCATGTCCTGCAAAGCTTGCCAGAAGGAGCGTGGCGCAGAGCGTTAGGGTCAGGTTCTTTATCTTCATAATTATTAGGCCTTTTTGTAGGGGTATGTGTTGCTGAGATAAAAGAAACATTCACTGCTGGGACGCAGCAAATTTTTAACGCGGAAAGGCAGGCTGGCAATTACAGATTTTTATCTTCTCATTATGATATTTGGTTTATTTCTGAATTTATGACCGCGATCGGATTTTAAAATACGTAACGTCTTAATTACATTTGATTCTGGAATCCGCGCCGAAAAATAGTTCGTCTGCGCATTATTTTGCGAGCCAGCGCACAGTTGTGCATTCTCTCAATAGCAGTGTGAAATAACGTAATTGAGCAACCCAAAATGTCTATTCACTATTACTCCTGTATCAACGACTCGCCGCATACCCTGATTATGGAGCTCAATATGCAAGCTTATTTCGACCAACTCGATCGTGTTCGTTACGAAGGCCCGAAAACGACCAATCCTTTAGCATTTCGTCACTACAACCCGGATGAGCTGGTGCTGGGTAAGCGCATGGAAGATCATCTGCGCTTTGCCGCCTGTTACTGGCATACCTTCTGCTGGAACGGCGCCGATATGTTCGGCGTGGGCTCCTTTGACCGCCCGTGGCAGCAGCCGGGTGAGGCCATCGAGCTGGCAAAGCGCAAAGCCGATGTAGCGTTTGAGTTCTTCCACAAGCTGAACGTGCCGTACTACTGCTTCCATGACGTCGACGTGTCGCCGGAAGGCGCATCGCTGAAAGAGTACCTGAACAACTTTGCGCAGATGGTGGATGTACTGGCGGCAAAACAGCAGGAAAGCGGCGTGAAGCTGCTGTGGGGCACGGCAAACTGCTTCACTAACCCACGCTACGGCGCAGGTGCGGCAACCAACCCGGATCCGGAAGTGTTTAGCTGGGCGGCCACGCAGGTGGTGACGGCAATGAATGCCACGCATCAGCTGGGCGGCGAAAACTATGTTCTGTGGGGAGGCCGTGAAGGCTATGAAACCCTGCTCAACACCGACCTGCGTCAGGAGCGCGAGCAGATTGGCCGCTTTATGCAGATGGTTGTCGACCACAAGCACAAAATCGGCTTCCGCGGCACGCTGTTGATTGAGCCGAAGCCGCAGGAGCCGACGAAGCACCAGTATGACTACGACGTGGCGACGGTGTATGGCTTCCTGAAGCAGTTCGGTCTGGAAAAAGAGATTAAAGTGAACATTGAGGCCAACCACGCCACGCTGGCGGGCCACTCTTTCCACCACGAGATCGCGTCGGCGATTGCGCTGGGCATCTTCGGCTCGGTCGATGCGAACCGCGGCGACCCGCAGCTGGGCTGGGATACCGACCAGTTCCCGAACAGCGTGGAAGAGAATGCGCTGGTGATGTATGAGATCGTCAAAGCGGGCGGCTTCACTACCGGCGGCCTGAACTTTGACGCCAAGGTGCGTCGCCAGAGCACCGACAAATACGATCTGTTCTACGGCCACATTGGCGCGATGGACACCATGGCGCTGGCGCTGAAGGTGGCGGCACGTATGATTGAAGACGGCGAGCTCGATAAACGCGTGGCGAAGCGCTACAGCGGCTGGAACAGTGAGCTGGGCCAGCAAATTTTGAAAGGTCAGTTATCGCTTGCGGAGATCGCGAAGTACGCTGAACACCATCAGCTGGCGCCGCAGCACCAGAGCGGGCACCAGGAGCTGCTGGAAAATCTGGTCAACCACTACCTGTTCGATAAATAACGGCATCCAGCTTGTAGGCCCGGTAAGCGCAGCGCCACCGGGCATTTTCACTTAAGGAATCCACTATATGTATATCGGGATCGATCTGGGCACATCGGGTGTGAAAGCCATCCTGTTAAGCGAGCAGGGCGAGGTGTTAGCAACGCAGACTGAAAAGCTGCAGGTTTCACGTCCGCATCCGCTGTGGTCGGAACAGGATCCGGAGCAGTGGTGGCAGGCGACGGATCGCGCAATCAAAGCCTTAGGCGAGCAGCACAGCCTGCGCGACGTGAAAGCGCTGGGGATTGCCGGGCAAATGCACGGCGCGACGCTGCTCGATAGCCAGCATCGCGTGTTGCGACCCGCCATTCTCTGGAACGATGGCCGCTGTGCAGAAGAGTGTGCGCTTCTTGAGGAACGCGTACCCACTTCCCGCGCGATCACCGGCAACCTGATGATGCCCGGCTTTACCGCGCCTAAGCTTCTGTGGGTGCAGCGACACGAGCCGGAGATTTTCCGGCAGGTGGCGAAAGTCCTGCTGCCGAAAGACTATCTGCGTTTTCGCATGACGGGCGATTTCGCCTCCGACATGTCCGATGCCGCCGGCACGATGTGGCTCGACGTGGCGAAACGCGACTGGAGCGAGGCGATGCTGGATGCCTGCCATTTGACCCGTGAACACATGCCCGCCCTGTTCGAAGGTAGCGAGGTAACAGGCACGTTGCTGCCGGACGTTGCGGAACGCTGGAATATGTCTGCCGTGCCGGTGGTTGCCGGGGGCGGTGACAATGCCGCAGGGGCCGTGGGCGTCGGCATGGTTGAGGCAGGTCAGGCGATGCTGTCGCTGGGAACCTCTGGCGTCTATTTTGCCGTCAGCGACGGCTATCGCAGCAATCCCGAAAGCGCGGTGCACAGTTTCTGTCATGCGCTGCCTGGAAAATGGCATTTGATGTCGGTGATGCTGAGTGCAGCGTCGTGCCTGGACTGGGCGGCGAAGCTGACCGGGATGGCCGATGTTCCTGCGTTGATTGCCGCAGCACAGCAGGCGGATGAAAATGCCGGTACCGTCTGGTTTTTACCGTATCTGTCCGGCGAGCGTACGCCACACAACAACCCTGAAGCGAAAGGGGTGTTCTTTGGCTTAACCCATCAGCATGGTCCGGCAGAACTGGCGCGTGCGGTTCTCGAAGGCGTCGGATATGCGCTGGCTGACGGAATGGACGTGGTTCACGACTGCGGCCTGAAACCCGCAAGCGTCACCCTGATTGGCGGCGGTGCGCGAAGCCCTTACTGGCGACAAATGCTGTCGGACATCAGCGGGTTGCAGCTGGATTTCCGCACCGGTGGCGATGTTGGCCCCGCGCTCGGCGCCGCGCGTCTGGCGCAGATTGCTATGAACCCGGAAAAACCGCTTTCACAACTGCTGCCGCAGCTTACGCTTGAACAGGCGCATTTGCCTGACGCGGCGCGCCATGCGCGGTACGCGGAAAGGCGCGACGTGTTCCGCAAAATCTACCAGCAGCTGCTGCCGCTGATGACGTAAATTCGCTTGTCCGTGAGAGGCACGAGGATGTCCTTTTTTGGTCTGTGCGCGCCTTCCTTTCCTTGCCAGTATGGTGTCACACCCACTGGCGAGGAGAACCATCATGTCACGCATTGCACTCATCAACATTGATACTCAGCAGTCCTTCCATCACCGCAATTACTGGCAGGAGGATGACATTCCCGCTTTTCAGCAGGCGATGCTGGGTCTGATTGAAGGCTGCCAGGCGCGCGGTATTCCGGTCGTTGATATTTTTCATGTGGATGAAGACGGCCCATTTACGCTGGAAAGCGGTTATGTCAAACCGATGGCCTTTTTGCGTCATCAGCCGGATGTGGTTTTCCAGAAACACGTCCATAATGCCTTCACGGATACCGGGCTCGATCGCTGGCTGCGCGAGCGTGATATCAATAGTGTGATTATCTGCGGCATTCGCACGGAGCAATGCTGTGAAACCACCGCCCGGGTGGCATCCGATCTGGGTTATGCTGTGACCTTTGTGAGCGAGGCAACGCTGACGTTCCCCATGACGTACAGGGGCATTACCCTTAGCGCAGCGGACATTCGCCACCGTACCGAAACGGTACTGTCCGGGCGTTTTGCCGACATTAAAACGGTAGCGGAGACGCTGGAGTCACTGTAATGCCCATCGACGTCTGGTTCGTGATGTTGCCCGGGGTGCTGTCATTAGATATGACGGGCCCGGCAGAAACCTTTGTGCTGGCTGGCGACGCGTTTCGTCTGCATTACATTGGCCCGCAACCTGACGTGCCGACGTCGATAGGTCTGACGATGAGCGGCATTCAGCCGCTGCCGGAACGTCTTCCCGAGGGGAGCCTGCTGGTATTGCCCGGCGTGAGTGACTCCCGCTCTCAGTTTTCGACGCCGCAGGCGTTACGGATACAGCACTGGCTGATGCGCCTGCAGCCGATTATTCAGCGCCGGGATATCACGGTGATGTGCGTCTGTTCTGGCGCGCTGCTGGCGGCGAAATCGGGCCTGCTGAATAACAAACAGTGCACAACTCACCATGACGTTATCAGCCGTTTACGCACCGCGGCCCCTACGGCGACGATTAAAGAAAACCGCATCTTTGTGCAGGACGAGAACATCTGGACCAGCGCGGGGATCACGTCGGGCATCGACCTGGCGCTGCATATGATTAACCGCCTGTGCGGCCCCGAAAAGGCGCTGAATGTGGCGCGCGAGATGGTGGTCTGGTTCCGCCGTTCTGGTGACGATCCCCAGCTCTCCCCGTGGCTACGCTACCGCAATCATCTTCATCCGGCGATTCATCGGGCGCAGGATGCGCTCACCGCCGAGCCGCAAAAAGCATGGAACTTGCCTGATATCGCCGCGCTGGCGCACGTCAGCCCGCGCCATCTCACCCGGCTTTTCCAGACACATTTAGGGATTAGCGTCCGCGATTATCTGGAGCAGCTGCGTCTGGCGGTGGCGGAACAGTGGCTATTGCAGGGGCGCGGCGTGGAGCAGGCTTCCCTGGCGGCAGGGTTTTCCTCCCCGCGCCAGTACCATCGCGCCCGGCAGCGAAGCGTTAGCTGACGAAGCGGCGAACGTCTATTTTTTGCAGCAGCATCGACAGCAGCAGGCTGATCGCCAGGGTCGCAGCAAAAATCCAGATGATATCCAGCACCGGCCAGGTTTTAAGCTCGATGCCTCGTGTCCGAAGCGCGTGGATCACCAGCGCGTGAAAACCGTAAATCCCGAGAGAGTGTCGTGAAATGACGCTCAGTACGGGAAGGGGACGCGCATTCAGGGTGTTTTTAACGAGCGTGAGCAGCGATACGGCACAGATAAAGACCATCGGGCCGCAGTAGAGATACCAGGTATCGGCAAAATTACCGCGCCACTGCAGCTCATGCAGCGTCCCGCGTGAAATCACCGCCACGCCGGCGATAAACAGTGCCCCGCAGAGCCAGTTCAGACCGCGTTTTTGCGTGTCCATCATCCCGATGGCGCGCCCCAGCATGCCGTAAAGCACGTAATAGAAGGTATCGCCGTTGATATAGAGGTTCACCGGCAGCCACTCAAATCCGTCGATTTTCTGCGAGACCGTATTAGGGTTGGCGACAATGCCAATCACCACCATCAGGGCCAGAAGCATTTTCCCGCTGACGTTTTTCACCTGAATGAGCGGAGAGACCAGATAGATCACGATAATGGCGAAGAAGAACCACAGGTGGTAGAACACCGGTTTTTGCAGCAAATATTTGAGGGATAACCCGGCGTTAATGGAGGTGAACAGGGTGATATAGAGCAGGGCAACGGCGCTGTAGAACCCCAGGCAGGCCGCGATGCGGATGAAGTGCCGCGGCTGCGCGCTGCGTTCACCAAAAAAGAGAAAGCCAGAAATCATAAAGAACAGCGGCACGCTGACGCGCGACGCAGAGTTGAGAATATTGGCGATATCCCAGTTAACGGGGCTGATGCTGTGGGCGTTCGTGACGTACCAGGTCGTCGTGTGGATCATGACCACCATCAGACACGCTATTCCTCGCAGGTTATCAATCCAGTTAATTTTTGACGGCATCAGTTCCTCGTATTCCCTGTAAAGTGAATGTGACTCCCATTGTCCAAAAGTCTTCGTTTGGAAAATTCTGAGTTTTATTCGCAGGCTTGCCGGGAGACCGCGAGATTCGCAGAATGGCTGACCATAATCTATAAACGTGTTGATACTAAAAATAACAGCCACTGACCAGGACGGTAATAAAAATGATGATGAAGCGTGTGGCATCACTCTTTCTGCTTTTCATGCTGGCAGGATGCAGTGCGCCACAAGAAGCACCAGTGCAAAAAGCCCAGCAGGGCAAAATGAGCCCGGAACGTTCACTGAATATGGAGTCACTCTGCAAGGACCAGGCCGCACGCCGCTATAACTCGGACGTGCAGAAAATCAACGTCACCGGGTTTGAGCGCTTTCAGGGCAGCTATGAGCTCAAGGGCTATACGGCGCGTAAAGAAGGCTTTGTCTGCTCGTTTGATGCGGACGGCCAGTTTTTACACCTCTCCATGCGCTAGCCTGCTCGCATAATCAACAGCCAGACGCCGGCAGCGCCCTGGCGTGAATGCTTATTTCCCAATTTTCCCTAAACAACCCCGTTTCGTACTGTATATCTTGCAGCCAGCGGGTATACTGGTCCCTTCCATTTAAAACCACACGTATCCAGCACGAAATACTATGCAAAAGTTTGATACCAAGACCTTCCAGGGCCTGATCCTGACCTTACAGGATTACTGGGCTCGTCAGGGCTGTACCATTGTTCAACCTTTGGACATGGAAGTCGGCGCCGGCACTTCACACCCGATGACCAGCCTGCGCGCGTTGGGGCCAGAGCCAATGGCGACCGCGTATGTGCAGCCTTCCCGTCGTCCGACCGATGGTCGTTACGGTGAGAACCCGAACCGTCTGCAGCATTACTATCAGTTCCAGGTGGTGATTAAGCCATCACCCGACAACATTCAGGAACTGTACCTCGGGTCGCTGAAAGAGCTGGGTATGGATCCGACCATTCACGACATCCGTTTCGTGGAAGACAACTGGGAAAACCCAACGCTGGGTGCCTGGGGTCTGGGTTGGGAAGTGTGGCTGAACGGCATGGAAGTGACCCAGTTCACTTACTTCCAGCAGGTTGGCGGTCTGGAATGTAAGCCGATCACCGGTGAGATCACCTACGGTCTGGAACGTCTGGCGATGTACATTCAGGGCGTAGACAGCGTTTACGACCTGGTCTGGAGCGACGGCCCGCTGGGTAAAACCACCTACGGCGACGTGTTCCATCAGAACGAAGTGGAACAATCCACCTATAACTTCGAATACGCGGACGTGGACTTCCTGTTCACCTGCTTCGAGCAGTATGAGAAAGAAGCGCAGCAGCTGCTGGCGCTGGAGACTCCGCTGCCGCTGCCTGCCTACGAGCGTATTCTGAAGGCCGCCCACAGCTTCAACCTGCTGGACGCCCGCAAAGCGATCTCCGTGACTGAACGTCAGCGCTACATTCTGCGTATTCGCACCCTGACCAAAGCCGTTGCAGAAGCTTACTATGCGTCCCGTGAAGCCCTTGGCTTCCCGATGTGCAACCGAAACAAATAAGAGGCGGCCATGTCTGAGAAAACTTTCCTGGTGGAAATCGGCACCGAAGAGCTGCCACCAAAAGCCCTGCGCAGCCTGGCTGAATCTTTTGCTGCGAACGTGACTGCCGAGCTGGATAACGCTGGCCTGGCGCACGGTAAAATTGAATGGTTTGCTGCACCGCGTCGTCTGGCGCTGAAAGTGGCTAACCTGGCGGCGTCTCAGCCGGATCGTGAAGTGGAAAAACGTGGCCCGGCGATTGCCCAGGCGTTCGATGCCGAAGGCAAGCCAAGCAAAGCAGCAGAAGGCTGGGCGCGCGGTTGCGGTATTACCGTTGACCAGGCCGAGCGTCTGACCACCGACAAAGGCGAGTGGCTGCTGTATCGCGCTCACGTAAAAGGTGAAAGCGCTGAAGCGCTGCTGCCGGAGATGATTGCGAGCTCGCTGGCTAAGCTGCCGATTCCTAAGCTGATGCGCTGGGGCGCGTCCGACGTGCACTTCGTGCGTCCGGTTCACACCGTGACCCTGCTGCTGGGCGATACCGTGATTCCGGCCACCATTCTGGGCGTGGCGTCCGATCGCGTGATCCGCGGTCACCGCTTCATGGGCGAGCCTGAGTTCACCATCGACAATGCCGATCAGTATCCGCAAATCCTGCTGGAGCGCGGTAAGGTCATTGCTGACTACGAACAGCGTAAAGCCAAAATCAAAGCCGATGCAGAAGAGGCGGCGCGTAAGATTGGCGGTAAAGCCGATCTGAGCGACAGCCTGCTGGAAGAAGTGACCTCGCTGGTGGAATGGCCGGTTGTGCTGACCGCGAAGTTCGAAGAGAAGTTCCTGGCCGTTCCGGCTGAAGCGCTGGTGTACACCATGAAGGGTGACCAGAAGTACTTCCCTGTCTATGCCAACGACGGCAAGCTGCTGCCAAACTTCATCTTTGTCGCGAACATCGAATCGAAAGATCCGAGCCAGATTATCTCCGGTAACGAGAAGGTCGTGCGCCCACGTCTGGCGGATGCCGAGTTCTTCTTCAACACCGACCGTAAAAAGCGCCTGGAAGATCATCTTCCACGCCTGCAGACCGTACTGTTCCAGCAGCAGCTGGGTACGCTGCGCGACAAGACCGACCGTATTGCGGAGCTGTCCGGCTGGATCGCTCGTGAAATCGGTGCCGACGTTAACCACGCGACCCGCGCAGGCCTGCTCTCCAAGTGTGACCTGATGACCAACATGGTGTTCGAATTTACCGACACCCAGGGCGTGATGGGCATGCACTACGCGCGTCACGATGGCGAAGCGGAAGACGTGGCGGTTGCCCTGAACGAGCAGTATCAGCCGCGCTTTGCGGGTGACGAACTGCCGTCCAACCCGGTAGCTTGTGCTGTCGCAATTGCCGATAAGATGGACACCCTGGCGGGTATCTTCGGTATCGGCCAGCATCCGAAAGGCGACAAAGACCCGTTTGCGCTGCGTCGTGCTGCGCTCGGCGTGCTGCGTATCATCGTTGAGAAGAACCTGAACCTGGATCTGCAGACCCTGACCGAAGAAGCGGTGCGTCTGTACGGCGACAAGCTGACCAACGCCAACGTTGTGGATGACGTGATCGACTTTATGCTCGGTCGTTTCCGCGCCTGGTATCAGGATGAAGGTTACACCGTCGACACCATTCAGGCGGTGCTGGCGCGTCGTCCGACCCGTCCGGCTGATTTCGATGCGCGTATGAAGGCGGTTTCCCACTTCCGTACGCTGGAAGCGGCATCTGCTCTGGCGGCGGCCAACAAGCGTGTCTCCAACATCCTGGCGAAGTCCGACGAGACGCTGAACGAGCGCGTGAACGCCGCGACGCTGAAAGAGCCGGAAGAGATCGCCCTGGCGATGCAGGTTGTGGTGCTGCGCGACAAGCTCGAGCCGGTCTTCGCGGAAGGTCGCTACCAGGAAGCGCTGGTGGAGCTGGCCGAGCTGCGTGACGTCATCGACGCCTTCTTCGAGAAAGTGATGGTAAACGTAGAAGATAAAGAGCTGCGTATTAACCGTCTCTCTATGCTCGAGAAACTGCGTGAGCTGTTCCTGCGCGTGGCGGATATTTCGCTGCTGCAGTAATGCGCCCGTTGTGACAAATGCTAAAAACCCGCTTCGGCGGGTTTTTTTATAGTGTGTTGCTGAAAATTTAACCTTGAAATGGTCAACCCATTACCGCTATCCTTACCCCCGTTAACTTTCTCGCGCTGGAGTGCCCCCCAAAAATGAACAAACACGACTGATGAATTTCGATCCTTGCTAAAACGCCACCGCGTCGGCAGGGGATGTTTTGATTTCATTCAGGAGTGCTTATGGCTCATTTTGCGCAGTCCCCTTCTTTTATTTTGCATCAGGTCACCTGTCAGTTTCCGACGGGCGATACCCTTTTTGGTCCGCTGAATCTCACGCTGGAACCCTCCCTGTGCGCGCTGGTTGGCCGCAACGGCAGCGGAAAAACGCGTCTGCTGCGCTTGCTGGCGGGGCTGGACGAACCGGCTACCGGTCATATTGAACGCTTTGGCTCGCATGCCTGGGTGGCGCAGCAGCATGTTATTTCTTCGCAGACGACGCTGGCTGAACTTCTCGGGTATGACGCGATTTTTACTGCGCGAAAGCGCATTGACAGCGGCGATTACCAGCCTGACGATCTGGCGTTGCTCGACGGCTACTGGGATATAGCCGAACGTCTGAGCGAAGCGTTTATCAATGCGACGCTCCCACCGTTTGAGCCTGATAAGCCCGCCATAGAACTCAGCGGCGGCGAGCGCATCCGCGCCCTGCTGTGCGGGGCGTTTACGGCGGGCGCGGACTTTCTTCTGCTGGACGAACCGACTAACCATCTGGATCGACAAGGCCGGGCGTGGTTCTACGACCAGTTGAGTCGGTATCAGGGCGGCGTGCTGGTGGCCTCTCATGACCGCGAACTTCTGGAGCAGGTGCCGCGTATTCTTGAGCTGAGCGCCTCGGGTCTGCGCAGCTACGGCGGAAATTATGCGGATTATCAAGCCCAGCGCGATGCCGAACAGCAGGCTGCCCGCGCGGCGCTGGAACATGCGGCAACCGAGCGCAAACGCACCCGCGCGCGCATGCAAAAAGAGCATGATGACAGCCAGCGGCGGTCGGCAAAGACGTTACGCACCGTCGATACCCTGAATATCGCATCGTTCGAGCGGGTCAAATATAAAGGCGCGGCAAAGGAGCGGATTGGCTCCTGGAAAAAACAGCACAGCGAGCAAAATGAAGCGCTGAACGCCGCGGTTAACAAGGCGCGTGAGCGGGTTGAAGACGATAACCCGGTCATGTTCACCCTGCCGGGAAGTCAGATCCCGGAGGGGAAGCAGGTGCTGGTGCTGGAGGATCTGGTGCTGCAGCATGTACCTGTTCCTCCGCTCAACTGGCGGATGGACGGACCGATGCGCGTGGCGTTAAAGGGGCCGAACGGCTGCGGGAAGTCGACGCTGTTAAAAACCCTCCTCG
The DNA here is from genome assembly GCF_001729805.1 of Enterobacter roggenkampii. Classification (NCBI taxonomy): domain Bacteria; kingdom Pseudomonadati; phylum Pseudomonadota; class Gammaproteobacteria; order Enterobacterales; family Enterobacteriaceae; genus Enterobacter; species Enterobacter roggenkampii. Next base: position 188,542 of record NZ_CP017184.1, read on the forward strand.
GCGAGATGGCTCCCCGTTCGGGTAGCTGTAAAGTGTCCGTCAGCTGCGCTTATCTCGACCAGCATCTCTCCCGGTTCGATCTCTCGCAGTCGGTCATGACGCATCTCAATTTGAGTCATACCCCTCTGGAAGAGGGGGTAGTGCGAACCCGTTTAGCGCAGCTTCAACTGGGGGCTGACAAAGTGATGCTCCCATTGGCGACGCTCAGCGGCGGTGAGCGTCTTAAGGCTGCCCTGGCCTGCGTGCTGTGGCGCGCGGAGGCCACGCAGCTTCTGCTGCTGGATGAACCGACCAACCATCTGGATCTGGCTTCAGTCCAGGCCATTGAAGCGGCGCTGGCCGGTTTCCCTGGGGCACTGCTGGTGGTATCACACGATGAGGCGTTTTTAAGCGGCTTAACGTTAACGCATGAGCTGGTGTGGGAAGAGGCAGGTTGGCGTTGTGATAGCCTGTAAAACACAAGCCCCCGCAAAGGCGGGGGCATTCAATCTTCACTACGCGATCTGCTTGCTGAGTGCAGGGTTGGCCTGAATCAGGCGCATCAGCCGTAACTCGGTTGGGGTGGGTTTCTCACGTTTTGACTCCCACTCCTGCACCATAGCCACGCTGACACCCATCGCTCTGGCGAATTCTTCGGTTTTCAGTCCTGTCCCTTTGCGCAATTGCTCATATTCTGTAAAGGGATTGGATTTTTGTTGCAGGGTAATCGTCTGCGGTACATCTTTAAAAATGATCTGTTCCAGGCTGCTCAGCAGCTCAAACTCAGGATCTTTATATTCCATTGAGGACTCCTCTTAAATCTCACATCGTGATCAAGAACATCAGAGAGCCAGTTAAGAATAGTCCCTAATACCAACCCAGGATCGTCACGGGTGTGATTAATCGTGCGGTAACGATCGCTGTATCCGATTCAGCAATATGGAGAGTTATGCTAATTCCCTGATTAGTCATAAGTCGGCTTCGCCAGGTATTTTTTTGTAAATGGTAAGAAATAAATCGGCAATAGCCGTTTTGCATGAAAAGAGTATCTTGCAAGGCTGACCTGGACTATCCTTGTCAGCGTCGGGCACGCGTGTGCCGGTGTGCGCTTTTTTGGGTGAAAGGAGTAATAAAATGGCGACAGGAAAGTCCTGCTCTCGCTGGTTTGCGCCTATTGCGGCGTTGTTGATGGTTGTTAGCCTGAGTGGGTGTTTTGATAAAGAAGGCGATCAGCGCAAAGCGTTTATCGATTTTCTGCAGAATACAGTGATGCGCAGCGGCGAGCGGTTGCCAACGCTGACTGCGGATCAGAAAAAGCAGTTTGGCCCCTTTGTGTCCGATTACGCCATTCTTTATGGTTATTCACAGCAGGTGAGCCAGGCGATGGATTCCGGTATCCGCCCGGTAGTGGATAGCGTGAACGCCATCCGCGTTCCACAGGATTACATGACGCAGCGTGAACCATTGCGCCAGTCCAACGGTGCGCTTGGCGTGCTGAGCCAGCAGTTGCAGAATGCGAAAATGCAGGCTGACGCGTCACGTTCTGCGCTGAAGCAGGGCGACGATCTCAAACCGGTCTTCGACAAAGTGTATGAGAAAGTGGTGACCAAACCGTCAGAAGCACTGCAACCGTTGATTCCGGCCGCGCAAATCTTCACGCAGCAGCTGGTCCAGGTGGGTGACTTTATTGCCCAGCAGAATACGCAGGTAAGCTTTGTTGCCAACGGTATTCAGTTCCCAACCTCCCAGCAGGCAAGCCAGTACAATACGCTGATTGGGCCGCTGGCCTCTCAGCATCAGGCCTTCAGCCAGGCCTGGAGTGCCGCAGTCGCTGCCACAGAATAAACCGAAAAAACCCCGCTTCTGGCGGGGTTTTTTAATGCGTTGCGAAAATAACGCTTGTCATTCCTCTACCACATCGGTATAACTATTCCCGTCGGTTTGTTACACAGACCTAAAGCAGTTTAGTAAAGCAGTCCAGATTGTTATCCATAGATACCCTTCGTAGTGACCCTTCCTTCATCGCTTAAAAATCTGTAACGCAATCCATCAAGCCGGAAGGCACAATATATTTGTTAATAAGGTAATTTCTATGTCTGCTAAAATGACTGGTCTGGTAAAATGGTTCAACGCTGATAAAGGTTTCGGCTTCATCACTCCTGACGATGGCTCTAAAGACGTGTTCGTACACTTCTCTGCTATCCAGAACGATGGCTATAAATCTCTGGACGAAGGTCAGAAAGTGTCCTTCACCATCGAAAGCGGCGCTAAAGGCCCAGCAGCTGGTAACGTTGTAAGCCTGTAAGCTTCCAACCCAGTAGCAAAGAATTTAAAAACCCGCCTTCTGGCGGGTTTTTTCGTTTCTACCGTTGCACCTGCGGGTTCACGCAGTTTATCTCCACCTTTCCGCTAAGGGCGGCAATAAGGTTATCGACCGCGGTGGCCGCCATGTTGTAGCGCGTCTCATGGGTGGCTGAGCCGATGTGGGGCAGGGCAACCACGTTAGGCATTGTCAGCAGCGGGGAGTCCACCGGCAGCGGCTCCTGCTCAAACACGTCCAGACCTGCTGCATGGATCTCACCGTTTTTCAGAGCCTCAATCAGCGCCTTCTCATCCACCACCGGGCCACGACCCGCGTTGATGAAAATGGCAGATGCCTTCATTTTTTCAAACGCCTCTTTACCGATCAGATGACGGGTTTCATCCGTCAGCGGCAGCACCAGGCAGACAAAATCGACTTCCTGCAGCAGGGTATCCAGCTCGCAGTAACGGGCGTTGAAGCGTTCTTCGGCTTCACTGTGATGGCGACGCGCGTTATACAGAATCGGCATGTTAAAACCAAAATGCGCGCGCTGCGCCAGCGCCAGCCCGATACGCCCCATACCGACAATGCCCAGCGTTTTGCCGTGAACATCCACACCGAACCAGTCCGGACCAATGCTTTTTGTCCATTCGCCCGCTTTGACGCGCTCAGCCACTTCCACCACGCGACGGGCCGTGGTGAGCATGAGCGCCATCAGCGTATCGGCCACGGTTTCCGTCAGGGCATGCGGGGTATGCATCAGCAGGATTTTGCGGGCGTTAAGCGCATCCACGTCGAAGTTGTCGTAACCCACGGAAACGGTTGAGGTAGCACGCAGCTTCGGCATTTTCTCCAGCAGGGCGACATCCACTTTTTCGCTTGAACCCAGCAGGCCTTCCGCGCTCGCGAACGCGTCGGCGTGCTGTGCCACGGTTTCCGGGCGCAGGTTCTTCACCTGCGTGACGGTGAAGTGCTCTTCAAGGCGTTTCTGCAGATCTTCCGGCAGGGTTTTATACAAAATGACGGACGGCTTCATGCTAATCTCCGTTGATTTTTTAAGGATTCAGGCGTGGCGAGCGCCGACAGGGTGTTGTTGATTATTAGCAGGCTTAACAATCAGAGTAAGCCATACCGAGGCGAAAAGCGCCACTCCCATAAAGATGTACGATGCGGATGGGCTGCCGGTGGCACCGTTCAGGTAACCGACGAACCAGGAGCCGCAGAACGAACCCAGCGCACCCATGCTGTTAATCAGCGCCATCGCGCCACCCGCCACGTTACGCGGCAGCATCTCGGGGATGATGGCAAAGAACGGTCCGTAAGGGGCGTACATGGCCGCACCGGCAACCACCAGCAGCGTATAAGAGACCCAGAAGTGGTTTGCGCCCACGGCCCAGGAGCCAATAAAGGCGAAGGCAGCAATCAGCAGCAGCGGCCAGACAAACAGCTTGCGGTTCTGCAGCTTGTCCGACGCCCAGGAAACGACGATCATCGCGATGGTTGCCGCCAGATACGGTACGGATGACAGCCAGCCTACTTCGACCATGCCGAGGTTTTCACCGCCGCTGCGGATAATGGACGGCAGCCACAGCACAAAGCCGTACACGCCAATGCTCCAGGTAAAGTACTGCGCGCAGAGCAGGATCACGTTACGCGAGCGGAAGGCTTCACCATAGTTACGCACCGCCTTCAGGCCTTGCTGTTCTTTATCCAGCTGCGCCTGCAGCGCCGCTTTTTCATCTTCGGAAAGCCATTTCGCCTGGGCTGGTTTATCTTTCACCAGCACCCACCAGCAGAAGGCCCAGATAATTGCCGGCACCCCTTCAATGATAAACATCTCGCGCCAGCCGAAGGCCTGGATCAGGTAGCCGGACACCACCGACATCCACAGTACCGTGACCGGGTTACCGAGGATAAGGAAGGTATTCGCGCGCGAGCGCTCAGATTTGGTGAACCAGTTGCTGATGTAGATCAGCATCGCGGGCATAACCGCCGCCTCAACGACGCCGAGGATAAAGCGAATGGCGGCCAGGGCAGGAATATTGTTCACCATGCCGGTCAGCGACGCGCAGGCGCCCCACAGGATCAGACAGATGAAGATCAGCTTACGCACGCTGCGGCGTTCCGCATAGATCGCGCCGGGGATCTGGAAGAAGAAGTAGCCCAGGAAGAAAAGGGCACCCAGCAGGGAGGAGATCCCTTTGGTGATCCCGAGGTCCTCGGTGATCCCCGCGGCGGACGCGAAGCTGAAGTTGGCTCGGTCAAGGTACGCCAGGCTGTACGTGATGAACACGATTGGCATGATGTACCACCAGCGTTTTACTGCATTGGTCGAACTGTTCATAGGCTTGCCTCTGTTGTTGAGGTTGTTACCGCCGTTGTCTGTAGGGTACACGGTGGCTTAATTATCTGGTGCGGCTTGCTGCCTCACCCTGGCCCTCTCCCACAGGGAGAGGGAATTTAAACGCCGAGCTGTGCTCGCGTTGGTAATCCTTCGCTGTCGCCCTGCACCTGAATGGCCAGCGAGCCAATCTTGTTGCCTCGCGCGACGGCCTGCGGCAGCGTTTTACCTTCCAGCAGGGCGCTAATCACGCCCACGGCAAAGCCGTCACCTGCGCCGACGGTGTCGACGACGTTCTCGACCTTCACTGCCGCGACCGCGCCCTGCTCGCCGTTGGCCGTTTTAAACCACGCGCCATCGGCACCGGTCTTCAGCACCACCGCTTTTACCCCTTTATTCAGGTAGAAGTCGGCGATGCCTTCCGGCGTGCTTTCGCCGGTCAGAATCATCCCTTCTTTCAGGCCTGGCAGAACCCAGTCCGCCCGGAACGCCAGACGGTTCAGTTTCTCCACCATTTCCGCTTCGCTTTTCCACAGCACCGGACGCAGGTTGGGGTCGAACGATAGGGTTTTCCCCTGGGCTTTCATGGTGGTCGCGGCATGATCCAGCAGCTCATACGAGCTGGCAGAGAGTGCCGCGGCTACGCCGCTCAGGTGCAGATGGCGTGCGGAGGCAAAGTAATCGGCGTGGTAATCCGCGACAGAAAGGTGGCTTGCAGCCGAGCCTTTGCGGAAATACTCCACGATGGGATCGGTTCCATTTTCGACCTTGGATTTAAGCTGAAAGCCGGTAGGGAAGCGTCCGTCGAGGGTGACCCCTGCAGCATCAATCCCCTCTTTTTTCAGCGAATCGAGAACGAAATGGCCAAAGCTGTCATCCCCCACGCGGCTGACCCAGCCCACGTTCAGGCCGAGACGCGCCAGGCCGGTCGCGACGTTGAGTTCAGCGCCTGCGACGCGTTTGATAAAGTGCTCCACCGCACTCAGCTCGCCCGTTTCGGTGGCGACAAACATGGCCATGGCCTCGCCGATCGTGATGACATCCAGCGTCTTGTGCATGGTTTACTCCTCGCGCAGCAGGTTGACGTAATGGCGGGTAACGGCGGTTAAATCCGCCCCTTCCAGCGGGAATTCGATACCGCGCGGGGCATCGGCAGGCAGCTGGCCGAGCAGATCCAGCCAGCGTGCATCGGCGCGGTCCGGTGCGACGGCGCGGAAGTTATCTTTATGCGGAACGGCGGCCTTCACGTGGATATAGCTCACGGCAGGGGCCAGGTGACGCGCGGCCTCTTCAGGGGAGTCGCCCACCCACAGCCAGTTCCCCATATCGAAGGTCAGCGTGACGGGGAGCGCCATTTCCCGACAGGCGGCCTGGAAGCGCTGCATGGGCGCGAGCTGTCCGCAGTCGGTCTGATCGTTCTCCACGACCAGCGCCATGCCGCTGGTATTCAGCAGCGTACGCAGGGCGCCCAGAGGCTGCGTGTCGCTGAAATGGCCCAGGGAAACCTTCAGCCAAAGTGCGTTCAGGGTGTTGGCTTCAGAAAGATAGCGGGGCAGGTCAGGGTTGAGGGTGCCGTCGGGCATAAACAGGGCGGCGGGTGCGGAGTAGCACGCCAGCAGACCCAGCAGCTCAATGGATTCGCCCAGCGCAGGCAGCGCCAGCAGCTCTTCGCTGTTGAACAGTTCCCGGCGGATCTCCACGCCGTCTGCCCCCGCGCCAGCAATAACGGGGAGCATCGCCCGTTGACCGCCCGCCTGTCGCACCTGTTCCGCACCGTACGCGGCGGTGACCACCATAATTTTCCTGCCCATCTTCGGACTCCATCGCAACATATCAATACTATTACGCTAGATGGAACCGGTTCCAAAGAAAAGGTCAGGATGTTGAATTTATGATCGCTATCACAAGGGAAATTTAACGCGCGGTGGAGCCACGAACGATCAGCTCGCCGGAGAAGACCTGCTCGCGAACGGCATCGCTGGTGCCTTCAATACGACGAACGACTTGTTCAACAGCAGCATAGCCAATCTGCCAGGTGGGCTGTTTGAGGGTAGTAATGCCGACGCCAGCCAGCTCCGCCCACTCCAGTTCATCAAACCCCAGCAGACCGATGTCGCTGCCCCAGTGCAGGCCAATGCGCTTGAGCGAGCGGGCGACCTGCAGCGTCAGCGCCCCGTTGGCGGAGATAACCGCTTTGCGCATCCCACGATGGCGCGTATGGAACTGACGCAGGGTGTTGTCGAGCTGCCCGGCTTCGTGAAGCGGCGTTTCGGCATTTTCGGCGATCACGCCGGGATAACGCTCCAGCGTGGCGCGAAATGCGCTCAGGCGTTCACGTCGGGTGTTGACCATCCCCAGCGGTTCACTCAGAAACAGAATGGCCTCGAAGCCCTGTTCAATCAGATGTTCGGTGGCGGTCGTGGCGGCCTGGGTGTTATCCAGCCCGACCACATCGCAGGCAAATTCCGGGATTTTACGGTCGATGAGGACCATGGGTAGGGAGGATTGCTGCAGGCGATTTAAGCCTTCTTCACGCATGCCTACCGCGTTGACCACAATCCCTTCCACCTGATAGCTGCGCAGCAGGTCGAGATAATGCAGCTCCTGGTCGACTTCGTTGTTGGTATTACAGACCAGCGGCGTAAAGCCTTTCTCGCGACAGGCGGCTTCGATACCGCTGAGCACGTTCACGGAGTAGGGGTTGGTGATATCGGCGATGATCAGCCCGATAAGGCGGGTGCGGCCGCGTTTGAGCCCGCGCGCCATGAGGCTGGGACGGTAGTCGAGATCGGCAATGGCCTGTTCAATACGCGCCAGCAACGCATCGGATAGCAGATGTTTCTCGCCGTTAAGGTAGCGCGAAATGCTGGTTTTACCGGTTTTGGCGGCTTTCGCCACGTCGCTGATGGTGGCCCGGGCTGGTTTGCTCATCGCTGATTTCCCTGAATTTAGTGAGAATACCTTAGCGGGAAAATCGGACGAATCAAGTAATTTGCCCGGTGGCGCTGCGCTTACCGGAGGTTGCGGTCTGATACCCTCACCCCAACCCTCTCCCACGGGAGAGGGCGCAAACACTAAAAACGGCAACGGGGTTGCCGTTTTGCTATTACCTACTGAATTGGGCTTAACGTAATCTCTACGCGGCGGTTCTGCGCTTTGCCTTCCGCCGTGCTGTTGCTGGCGATAGGGTTGGCGGGGCCCATGCCGCTGGTGCGGATGCGGTTTGCTTCAACGCCCTGGGTAATCAGCGAGCTGGCCACGGAATCGGCGCGCTGCTGGGACAGACGCATGTTCAGATCCTGGCTGCCGGTGCTGTCGGTGTAGCCAATCACGTTCACGGCGGTCTTATTGTACTCTTTCAGCACCATCGCCACGCCGGTAAGGGTGTTCGCACCCGCGGGTTTCAGCGTTGCGCTGCTGCTGTCAAAGGTCACATTGTTCGGCATATTCAGGATGATGTTATCGCCGCTGCGCGTCACGCTCACGCCGGTTCCCTTCATTTTGTCGCGCAGTTTTGCTTCCTGCACGTCCATGTAATAACCGACGCCGCCGCCCAGGGCCGCGCCCGCCGCTGCGCCAATCAGCGCGCCTTTGCCGCGGTCTTTCTTGGAGGAGGAGAGCGCCCCAACGCCTGCGCCGACCAGCGAGCCGATACCCGCGCCAATGCCGGATTTACCCGCTTCGCGCTCACCGGTGTAAGGGTTGGTTGTGCAGCCAGAAACAGCCAGTGCACCGCTCACCAGAGCGGCAATAACGAGTACGCGTTTTTTCATCTTCTTTCCTTAATCCTTTTTATTCTTTGCCACGGCGAACGTGGCAGTTGATTATGACGTCCAGATACGGAGAAAATTCCGGGTATAACTCTGAAATTTGTGACAAACCATAAACGGTCTCAGCAAGAAGGCCGTAAAACCTGCACGCAACCAGGAGCGCACGCTTGAGCACCTCAACGAAAACCATTCTGACCGCCGCCCACTGGGGGCCAATGCTGGTCGAAACCGATGGCGAAAATGTTCTGTCGTCTCGCGGAGCATTGCCAACACAACATCCCAACTCTTTACAGACCGTCGTTCGCGATCAGGTGCACAGCAAAACGCGCGTGCGCTGGCCGATGGTGCGTAAAGGTTTTCTCGCCTCACCTGACAAGCCGCAGGGCATTCGCGGTCAGGATGAGTTTGTTCGCGTGAGCTGGAATGACGCGCTGGCGCTGATCCACACCCAGCACAAGCGCATTCGCGACAGTTACGGTCCGTCGTCCATTTTCGCCGGGTCCTACGGCTGGCGCTCTAACGGGGTGCTGCACAAGGCATCGACGCTGCTGCAGCGCTATATGAGCCTGGCGGGCGGCTATACCGGTCATCTGGGGGATTACTCCACCGGTGCAGCGCAGGCGATCATGCCGTACGTCGTGGGCGGGAACGAGGTGTACCAGCAGCAGACCAGCTGGCCGCTGGTGCTGGAACATACCGACGTGGTGGTGCTGTGGAGCGCTAACCCTCTTAACACGCTGAAAATTGCCTGGAATGCCAGCGACGAGCAGGGCATTGGCTATTTCGACGCGCTGCGCAAAAGCGGCAAGCGCATCATCTGCATTGACCCGATGCGCTCTGAAACCCTGGATTTCTTCGGCGACAGCGCCGAGTGGATTGCCCCACATATGGGCACCGACGTGGCAATGATGCTGGGTATCGCCCATACCCTGGTGGAAAACGGCTGGCACGATGTCGAATTCCTGACGCGCTGTACCACCGGCTTCGATAAATTCGCCGACTATCTGACGGGTAAAACGGATGATGTAGCCAAAACGGCAGAGTGGGCGGCTGACATTTGCGGTGTTTCTGCGGATAAACTCCGCGAACTGGCGGCGTTATTCCATAAAAACACCACGATGTTGATGTCCGGCTGGGGGATGCAGCGCCAGCAGTTTGGCGAGCAAAAACACTGGATGCTGGTGACCCTCGCCGCGATGCTGGGGCAGATCGGTACGCCGGGCGGCGGTTTTGGTCTCTCCTATCACTTTGCCAACGGCGGTAACCCCACGCGTAAAGCGGCTGTGCTGGCGTCTCTGCAAGGTTCGGTGCAGGGCGGCGTGGACGCCGTGGATAAAATCCCGGTGGCGCGTATTGTTGAAGCCCTGGAAAATCCGGGCGGTTTTTATCAGCACAATGGTCTCGACCGCCACTTCCCGGATATTAAATTTGTCTGGTGGGCGGGCGGGTCGAACTTCACGCACCATCAGGATACCAACCGCCTGATCCGCGCCTGGCAGAAGCCGGAGCTGGTGGTGATTTCAGAGTGCTTCTGGACCGCCTCGGCGAAACACGCTGATATCGTGCTCCCGGCGACCACCTCGTTTGAGCGTAACGATCTCACCATGACCGGCGACTACAGCAATCAGCATATGGTCCCGATGAAGCGCGTGGTGGCCCCGCGCGATGAGGCGCGTGATGATTTCGACGTGTTTGCTGAACTGAGCGAGCGGTGGGAAGCGGGCGGTCGCGCGCGTTTTACCGAGGGAAAAACCGATCTCGAATGGCTGGAAACCTTCTACCAGATTGCCGGGCAGCGCGGCGCGGCGCAGGGCGTGACGCTCCCGCCATTTACTGAGTTCTGGGAGGCGAACCAGATCGTCGAAATGCCGGAGAGCGAACAGAACGCGAAGTTTGTTCGTTTTGCCGATTTCCGCCGCGATCCGGAGAACCACCCGCTGAAAACCGAGAACGGCAAGATCGTGATCTACAGCGAGCGCATCGCCAGCTTTGGCTATGCTGACTGCCCGCCGCATCCCACGTGGCTCGAGCCGGACGAATGGCACGGCAACGCCCGGCCGGATCAGCTGCAGGTATTATCTGCCCATCCCGCGCACCGTCTGCACAGCCAGCTTAACTATACCTCCCTGCGCGAGCAGTATGCGGTCGCCGGGCGAGAGCCCATCACGCTGAATACCCTTGATGCGCAAGCGCGCGGGATTGCGGACGGCGACGTGGTGCGCGTCTGGAACGCGCGTGGACAAGTGCTGGCAGGGGCGGTGGTGAGCGACGGGATTAAGCCGGGCGTGATCTGCATTCATCAGGGCGCATGGCCTGACCTTGAGCTCGCCGAAGGCGGTATCTGTAAAAACGGGGCGGTTAACGTGCTGACCAAAGATCTCCCCAGCTCGAAGCTGGGGAATGGTTGCGCAGGGAACACGGCGCTGGCCTGGGTCGAGAAATATACGGGTCCCGAGCTTACCTTAACGGCGTTTGATCCGCCTGCCAGCTCATAATCCACGTCGGGTGTTGGGTGTCATCCTGCCAGGCGCTGTCTTCAATGCGAAAGCCCTGAGCATGGTAGAAATTCACCGCCCGGACATTTTTCTGATACACCTCCAGGGTTAAGTGCGGGAAGCGCTGTTGAACATGGTTCAGCAGCGCGCGCCCGATGCCTTTCCCGATGCATGACGGCGCCACAAACAGGGCGCCGACAAACTGAGACTGCATCACGCTGATAAATCCGCAAGGTTCGCCGTCCTGCTCCCAGACCCAGGTTTCAGCGGACGGCAGATAAACGTCCCGCACCATGGCCTCATTCTCTTTCCAGTAATTCGGCGCGATGAACGGATGCGCTTCCGTGGTGCTTTCCAGCCACAGGCTCAGCAGCGGCGCGGTATTTTCATTTTGCCATTTGCGGATCATGATGGCCTCCCGGATGACAGAAGCAGCCGGTAACGTGGTCGTTGACCAGGCCACAGGCCTGCATAAAGGCGTAGCAGATGGTGGAGCCGACAAACTTAAAGCCGCGTTTTTTCAGTGCCTTCGAGAGCGCATCCGAGGCCGGAGTGGCGGCCGGAATTTCCGCGAGCGTGGTCGCCTCCGTGACTTGCGGATCGTTATTCACAAACGTCCAGACAAAATCTGAAAATGATTCGCCGTTTTGTTCCATCGCCAGATAAGCGCGTGCGTTACCGATAATGGCCTGGATCTTGCCGCGATGGCGGATGATGCCGGCATCCTGCACCAGTCGCTCGACGTCCTCATCGGTCATCGCGGCGACGGCGACGGGGTCGAACTGGTGGAAAGCGCTGCGGTAATTTTCGCGTTTTTTCAGTACCGTAATCCATGATAACCCCGCCTGCTGGCCCTCCAGGCAGATCATCTCAAAGAGCTTTTTGCCATCCCTTTCCGGCACGCCCCATTCCCGATCGTGATAGTCGATATAAAGCTGATCCTGGCTTACCCAACCGCAACGTTCCATCCGTCATCTCCCTTATTGATACTGATTTCGCAAAAATTTCGTTCTGACTGGCTTGACGTGTTTACTATAAAGACAATAGTTAATACAGGGCCATATGCTCTCTAAGCTCTTCCTGAATAACGACAAATATCGCCGAATTCGGCTCTCTCTGGGGTCGCGTTGAAGATGATAAAAAAAATCAGTGGTCGCCATGCTGTGTCTGGCCTGGTGGGGATTTCAGCCTGCCTGTTTTTTTGTAATACAGCGTCTGCCTGGCAACAGGAATATATCGTTTCAGACGCCCAAAATAATACGGCGGAACGCTATACATGGGACGCGGATCACCAACCGCGCTATGAGGATATTCTCGCGGAGCGTATTCAGTCTTCGCAAAATGCGCCGGGTCTTGCTCTGAATATACCGTCTGGCAGCACGACAGAGGGGGCGATGAGCGTAGGCTGGAATTTTCCCGTTTCAGCGCGAATGACCACCGGCCCGGTGGTGGCGTGGCGGTACGACGGCACGGCTCCTATGATGATCAACGAGTTTGGTAATAGCGCGTCGACACAGTCAGTTACGGACCCGCTCTGGCATGCCAGCGTCAGCACGCTGGGGTGGCGTGTTAACACCCAGTACGGCGATCTCCGGCCCTGGGCGCAGATCAGCTATAACCAACAGTTTGGTGAAAACCAGTGGAAATCGCAGTTTGGTATGCCGCAAACGCCAGCTCCTGCCCAAAACGGCAGCTGGATGGATGTCACCGTGGGAACGGATATTCCCTTTAATACGCACATGGCGGCCTATGCCTCGCTGGCTCAGGGGGAGCATACCACCACCGGTGAGGAGTTTTTATACACCCTCGGCGTCAGCGCCAATTTCTAGAATTGTTACTTTTTTAAACGTTACGATAACATCTCGAATACAATAACCACGGGCTTTACAGCGATAGCAGATACTAACACGCTGTCGCTTTATTCCCGTGCCAGGTCATTCATTCCCGATTCCAGGCATTTCATTCCGTTCCGCCTGCATTTCATGCCGTTTTACCCCAGGCATATTGAGGTTTTGTTTATCGTTGTCCTCAGCGAATTCCCTCAATTTATCTTGCAGGACAACTGCCATGAACACATCAACCTATAACCGCACGCGCTGGCTCACGCTCTTTGGTACCATCGTCACTCAGTTTGCGCTGGGATCGGTCTATACCTGGAGCCTGTTTAACAGTGCGCTTTCTGACAAACTCGGCGCACCGGTCAGCCAGGTCGCGTTCTCCTTTGGTTTGCTGAGCCTGGGTCTGGCGATTTCATCTTCCGTCGCGGGCAAGCTGCAGGAGCGTTTTGGCGTGAAGCGCGTGACCATGGCGTCCGGCATCCTGCTGGGGCTGGGCTTTTTCCTGACCGCGCATTCCAGCAATCTGATGATGCTCTGGCTGAGTGCGGGCGTGCTGGTGGGACTGGCGGACGGCGCGGGCTATCTGCTGACGCTGTCAAACTGCGTGAAGTGGTTCCCGGAACGTAAAGGCTTAATCTCCGCGTTTGCCATTGGTTCTTATGGTTTGGGCAGCCTCGGGTTCAAATTTATCGATGCCCATCTGCTGGCGTCCGTTGGCCTCGAAAAAACCTTCATGATCTGGGGCGCAATCGTGCTGGTGATGATTCTGTTCGGCGCCACGCTGCTGAAGGATGCGCCGCAGCAGGAAGTGAAATCCGTGAATGGCGTGGTGGAGAATGATTTCACCCTCGCGCAGTCCATGCGTAAACCGCAGTACTGGATGCTGGCGGTGATGTTCCTGACGGCCTGCATGAGCGGCCTGTATGTCATCGGCGTCGCGAAAGATATCGCACAGGGGATGGTGAAACTGGATGCAGCCACGGCGGCCAACGCGGTGACCGTCATCTCCATTGCTAACCTCTCCGGTCGTCTGGTCCTCGGTATTCTGTCCGACAAAATCGCCCGCATCCGCGTGATTACGATTGGGCAGGTGGTTTCGCTGGTCGGTATGGCGGCGCTGCTGTTCGCTCCGCTGAATGAAGCCACCTTCTTCGCGGCAATTGCCTGCGTGGCCTTTAACTTCGGCGGCACCATTACCGTCTTCCCGTCACTGGTGAGCGAGTTCTTTGGCCTGAACAATCTGGCGAAAAACTACGGCGTGATCTATCTGGGCTTCGGGATCGGCAGTATCTGTGGCTCGCTGATTGCTTCACTGTTCGGCGGGTTCTACGTAACCTTCTGCGTGATATTTGCCTTGCTGATTATCTCCCTGGCGCTGTCAACCACGATTCGCCAGCCGCAACGTGAAGTTTTTAAAGAAGTTCATGCATAATCGCGACGAGAAAGGCCGGTAATCCGGCCTTTTTATTTTCTTAACCTGGAAATAAAGCGATTTTGTCTGTTTTTGGATTTGCTTTTTTGTAAATAACTGTACTGATCACACTCTCTGCTGCCACTTTTCCGCTTCCCTGTGGTCTACTTACCACGCCTGTAGACGTTTCATTGAACGATCCCCTGAGCGTATGTCTAATCTGCCCACTTTTTAATCGAGGTGGGCGGCGGTACTGTCCCTTTTTCCGGGTAGCTTGCATGAAATACATTAAATCGATGGCGCAACAAAAGCTCTGCTTTTTGCTGGCGTTGTACATCGGCCTGTTTATGAACGGCGCAGTTTTTTTCCGTCGGTTTGACGGTTACGCGCATGATTTTACCGTCTGGAAAGGAATTGCAGCGGTTGTCGAATTGGTCGCTGCGGTACTGGTCACCTTCTTTTTATTCCGTATTCTTACCCTGTTTGGCCGTCGCGTGTGGCGAGTGCTGGCAACGTTTATCGTGCTGTGCTCGGCGGGTGCCAGCTATTACATGACTTTTATGAACGTGGTGATTGGCTACGGCATTATTGCCTCGGTGATGACCACGGATATCGACCTCTCTAAAGAGGTTGTGGGGCTGCACTTTATCCTCTGGCTGGTAGCGGTCAGCGCCTTGCCGCTGCTGCTCATCTGGAGCAACCGCTGCCGCTATACCCTTGTTCACCAGATCCGCACGCCCGGAAAGCGATTCAGAAGCGTCGCCGTGGTGCTGCTGGCGGGCCTGATGGTCTGGGGGCCGATTCGTCTGCTGGAGGTGAAGCAGAAGAATGATGAGCGGACCTCCGGCGTGGATATGCCGAGCTACGGTGGCGTGGTTGCCAACTCTTATTTACCGTCTAACTGGATCTCCGCGCTGGGGCTGTATGCGTGGGCGCAGGTGGATGAGTCCTCGGATAATAAGTCGCTGATAAACCCGGCGAAGAAGTTTACCTATGTGGCGCCAAAGGATATCGACGATACCTACGTCGTCTTTATTATCGGAGAGACCACGCGCTGGGATCATATGGGCATTCTCGGCTATAACCGTGATACCACGCCTAAACTGGCGCAGGAAAAGAATCTGATTGCCTATCGTGGCTATTCCTGTGATACCGCCACCAAGCTTTCCCTGCGCTGCATGTTTGTGCGCGAGGGCGGGGCGAGCGATAACCCGCAGCGTACGCTAAAAGAGCAAAACGTCTTCTCGGTGCTGCATCAGCTTGGGTTTACCTCCGACCTCTATGCGATGCAGAGTGAGATGTGGTTCTACAGCAACACCATGGCGCAAAACATCTCCTACCGCGAGCAGATTGGCGCAGAGGCGCGCAACCGTGGCAAACCTGTCGATGACATGTTGCTGATTGATGAGATGAAACTCTCACTCAACGGGAACCCTGATGGTAAGCATATGATCATCCTTCATACCAAAGGGTCGCACTTTAACTACACGCAGCGCTACCCCCGCAGCTTTGCCAAATGGACGCCGGAGTGCGTCGGAGTGGATAAAGACTGCACCAAAGCCCAGTTGATTAACTCTTATGACAACTCCGTGATGTATGTGGATCACTTTATTGATTCGGTGATTGACCAGGTTCGCGATAAGAAGGCTATTGTCTTCTATGCGGCGGACCACGGTGAATCTATCAATGAGTTCGAACATTTGCACGGTACACCACGCAAGATGGCGCCGCCGGAGCAGTTCCGCGTGCCAATGATGGTGTGGATGTCCGATAAGTATCTGGAAGACCCGGAGAAAGCGAAGATGTTTGCCCATCTGAAGAAAGAGGCGGAAATGAAGGTGCCGCGTCGTCACGTTGAGCTGTACGACACCATTATGGGTTGTCTCGGCTACACCTCACCGAACGGTGGGATTAACGAAAACAACAACTGGTGTAAACTCCCTGACAACAGCGCAAAAGCCGCGCAGTAGCTGCTCTGGCGAGAATATCGCCAGTTGAATGGCTTTTTGAAAATAAGGGATTGACGGGGGCGCACCTCAGCAGTAAGATGCGCTCCGCATTCGGCGAGTAGCGCAGCTTGGTAGCGCAACTGGTTTGGGACCAGTGGGTCGGAGGTTCGAATCCTCTCTCGCCGACCACATTCTGAAAAGGGCTAACCGTAAGGTTAGCCCTTTTTGCATTATGGCCTTAGCTCTTCAGAGTAATCAAAACGCCCCTTACGCCCGCTTCTCCCTGCTTGTTAACGATTTTGTGACATAATCCATTGTATTTTTTTATATATAGATTGATCTTTTTTCGCGTTGCTTATGGATAACCTCAGCATTTTTCGCTGTGCGTTTTAACGTTCGCGGTATTTAGTGCTCAGATAATCACCATTCTGCAAGAAAATTTACCCATTCTGAATAAAAGTTAATCACTGATTGTTGCGAAATATGAAGATAGTTGTGCTGCAACATGGCGAGTAGCATAAATTTCCCTGCTGAAAACTGACGCTCATGGTTTTTTTAATCTTTGTTTGCGGTTTCTCACACTCAGCGTAAATCCCCGTCACCTGTATTGACGTTTTCACATTCTGTTGACAGATTGTAGGGCATGAGGGGCATTTCAGGGACGATCTGCGCTGCAACTCAAACGCTCTTCTGAAAGGATTCTCCATCCCTTTAACGCCTTCGGGCACCTCCGACCGGACCGGGTAAAAAATAAATAAAGGTCTGGCGGCGTAACACAACAAAGCAAAACATCACATTGGAGCAGAATAATGAGTATTTCCTTGAAGAAGTCAGGGATGCTGAAGCTTGGTCTGAGCCTGGTGGCTATGACCGTGGCAGCAAGCGTACAGGCAAAAACCCTGGTTTACTGTTCTGAAGGCTCGCCGGAAGGCTTTAACCCACAGCTCTTTACCTCTGGTACGACTTACGACGCAAGCTCTGTACCGATCTATAACCGTCTGGTTGAATTCAAAACCGGCACCACGGAAGTGATTCCGGGTCTGGCCGAGAAGTGGGACGTCAGCGAAGACGGTAAAACCTACACCTTCCACCTGCGCAAGGGCGTGAAGTGGCAGGACAGCAAAGAATTCAAACCAACGCGCGACTTTAACGCCGACGACGTTGTGTTCTCCTTCGACCGTCAGAAAAACGCTCAGAACCCGTACCACAAAGTCTCTGGCGGCAGCTATGAATACTTCGAAGGGATGGGTCTGCCGGATCTGATCTCTGAAGTGAAAAAAGTGGACGATAATACCGTTCAGTTCGTGCTGACGCGTCCGGAAGCACCGTTCCTGGCTGACCTGGCCATGGACTTCGCCTCAATTCTGTCCAAAGAGTACGCGGACAACATGCTGAAAGCCGGTACGCCGGAAAAAGTCGACCTGAACCCAATCGGTACCGGTCCATTCCAGCTGCTGCAGTACCAGAAAGACTCCCGTATTCTGTATAAAGCATTCGAAGGCTACTGGGGCACCAAGCCGAAGATTGATCGTCTGGTCTTCTCCATCACGCCTGATGCGTCAGTACGTTATGCAAAACTGCAGAAAAACGAATGCCAGGTGATGCCATACCCGAACCCGGCTGACATCGCCCGCATGAAGCAGGATAAGAACATCAACCTGCTGGAGCAGGCTGGCCTGAACGTGGGCTATCTCTCCTTCAACACCGAGAAGAAACCGTTTGATGACGTGAAAGTGCGTCAGGCGCTGACCTACGCGGTGAACAAAGAAGCGATCATCAAGGCGGTTTACCAGGGCGCTGGCGTTGCAGCCAAAAACCTGATCCCACCAACCATGTGGGGCTATAACGACGACGTTAAAGACTACTCCTACGATCCTGAGAAAGCGAAAGCGCTGCTGAAAGAAGCGGGCCAGGATAAAGGCTTCACCGTTGAGCTGTGGGCGATGCCGGTACAGCGTCCGTACAACCCGAACGCACGCCGTATGGCAGAAATGGTTCAGGCTGACTGGGCGAAGATTGGCGTACAGGCCAAGATTGTGACCTACGAGTGGGGCGAGTACCTGAAGCGCGCCAAAGCGGGTGAGCACCAGGCAGTGATGATGGGCTGGACCGGTGACAACGGGGATCCGGACAACTTCTTCGCTACCCTGTTCAGCTGTGCTGCAGCGAAAGACGGTTCTAACTACTCTCGCTGGTGCTACAAGCCGTTTGAAGACCTGATCCAGCCGGCGCGTGCGACCGACGATCACAACAAACGTATTGAACTGTACAAGCAGGCGCAGGTTGTTATGCACGATCAGGCTCCGGCGCTGATTGTTGCTCACTCCACCGTGTACGAGCCAGTGCGTAAAGAAGTGAAAGGCTACGTGGTTGATCCACTGGGCAAACACCACTTCGAAAACGTATCGGTTGAATAATTAAAAGCAACGCCAGGCGGCGCTGCGCTTGCACTGGCCTACGGTATGTAGGCCGGGTAAGCGTAGCGCCACCCGGCAGCAGTGCTTAATTCTCTCTCTGAAAGGAGAGGGGATAAGATTTGTGAGCAATACAGACGTCACGCCACTGGTCGTGCGTCATCAGAGAGAATCCGGGTTATGTTGCAGTTCATCCTCCGACGTCTGGGACTTGTTATCCCCACGTTTATCGGTATCACCCTTCTCACTTTTGCCTTCGTCCATATGATCCCCGGCGACCCGGTAATGATTATGGCGGGCGAGCGTGGTATTTCCCCTGAGCGCCATGCACAGCTGCTGGCTGAACTCGGCCTCGATAAGCCAATGTGGCAGCAGTATCTCCACTATATCTGGGGCGTGCTGCACGGTGATTTAGGGATTTCACTGAAAAGCCGTCTTCCGGTGTGGGACGAGTTCGTGCCGCGTTTTAAAGCGACGCTGGAGCTTGGCGTCTGCGCCATGATTTTCGCCACCGCGGTGGGTATTCCTGTCGGGGTACTGGCTGCCGTTAAGCGTGGCTCTATTTTTGACCACACCGCTGTGGGCCTGGCGCTGACCGGCTACTCCATGCCTATCTTCTGGTGGGGCATGATGCTGATCATGCTGGTCTCGGTGCAGCTTAACCTGACACCGGTCTCCGGGCGCGTCAGCGATATGGTCTTCCTGGATGACTCCAACCCGCTCACTGGCTTTATGCTGATTGATACGGCTATCTGGGGCGAAGAGGGCAACTTCATGGATGCCGTCGCGCATATGATCCTGCCTGCCATGGTGCTGGGCACCATTCCTCTGGCGGTGATCGTGCGTATGACCCGTTCATCGATGCTGGAAGTGCTGGGTGAGGATTATATCCGCACCGCGCGCGCCAAGGGCCTGACGCGTATGCGCGTTATCATCGTCCATGCGCTGCGTAACGCCATGCTGCCGGTGGTGACCGTTATCGGTCTCCAGGTGGGGACATTGCTGGCGGGGGCGATCCTGACCGAAACCATCTTCTCCTGGCCGGGCCTGGGTCGCTGGCTGATTGACGCGCTGCAACGCCGTGACTATCCGGTGGTGCAGGGCGGTGTGCTGCTGGTCGCGACGATGATTATCCTCGTCAACCTGCTGGTCGATTTGCTGTACGGCGTGGTGAACCCGCGTATTCGTCATAAGAAGTAAGGGGCCATCATGTCACAGGTTTCTGAAAACAAAGTTGTTGCTGCACCGGTTCCGATGACGCCGATGCAGGAGTTCTGGCACTACTTCAAGCGCAACAAAGGCGCGGTGGTGGGGCTGGTGTATGTCGCTATCATGATCCTGATTGCGGTGTTTGCGAACGTCCTCGCGCCGTATAACCCGGCGGATCAGTTCCGCGATGCGCTGCTCGCCCCGCCAGCCTGGCAGGATGGCGGTAGCCTGGCGCACCTGCTGGGGACCGATGATGTGGGCCGCGATGTGCTGTCGCGTCTGATGTACGGTGCGCGCCTGTCGCTGCTGGTCGGCTGCCTGGTGGTGGTGTTATCCCTGATTATGGGGATCGTACTGGGTCTGGTTGCCGGCTACTTCGGCGGTATCGTTGATAACATCATCATGCGTATCGTCGACATCATGCTGGCGCTGCCAAGCCTGCTGCTGGCCCTGGTGCTGGTGGCGATCTTCGGTCCGTCGATCGGTAACGCCGCCCTGGCGCTGACGTTCGTGGCGCTTCCTCACTATGTGCGTTTAACCCGCGCGGCGGTGCTGGTGGAAGTGAACCGCGATTACGTCACCGCCTCTCGCGTGGCGGGTGCCGGTGCGATGCGCCAGATGTTCGTCAATATCTTCCCTAACTGCCTTGCGCCGCTGATCGTTCAGGCGTCGCTCGGTTTCTCTAACGCCATTCTTGATATGGCCGCTCTTGGCTTCCTGGGCATGGGTGCGCAGCCGCCAACACCGGAGTGGGGCACCATGCTCTCCGACGTGTTGCAGTTCGCACAAAGCGCCTGGTGGGTTGTCACCTTCCCGGGTCTGGCAATCCTGCTGACGGTGCTGGCATTTAACCTGATGGGTGATGGCCTGCGTGATGCGCTTGATCCCAAACTGAAGCAGTAAGAGGCACGAGATGGCGTTATTAAATGTAGATAAATTATCGGTGCACTTCGGCGATGAAGGCACCCCGTTTCGCGCCGTGGACCGCATCAGCTATAGCGTAAATCAGGGCGAAGTGGTTGGCATTGTCGGGGAGTCCGGTTCCGGTAAGTCAGTGAGCTCGCTGGCGATCATGGGGCTGATTGATTACCCGGGCCGCGTGATGGCGGAAAACCTGCAGTTCAACGGTCAGGACCTGAAGCGCATTTCTGAGAAACAGCGCCGTCAGCTGGTGGGTGCGGAAGTGGCGATGATTTTCCAGGATCCGATGACCAGCCTGAACCCGTGCTACACCGTCGGTTTCCAGATTATGGAAGCAATCAAGGTGCACCAGGGCGGGAATAAGAAAACGCGTCGTCAGCGGGCGATCGATCTGCTGAACCAGGTGGGCATTCCTGACCCGGCATCGCGTCTGGACGTTTACCCGCACCAGCTTTCAGGCGGGATGAGCCAGCGCGTGATGATCGCCATGGCGATTGCCTGTCGGCCAAAGCTGCTGATTGCCGATGAACCGACGACGGCGCTGGATGTGACCATCCAGGCGCAAATCATCGAGCTGCTGCTGGAGCTGCAGCAGAAAGAGAACATGGCGCTGGTGCTGATTACGCACGATCTGGCGCTGGTGGCTGAAGCTGCGCACAAAATCATCGTGATGTATGCCGGCCAGGTGGTCGAGACCGGAAATTCACACGATATCTTCCGCGCGCCGCGTCACCCGTATACCCAGGCGCTTTTACGCGCGCTGCCGGAGTTTGCTCAGGATAAAGCGCGTCTGGCGTCGCTGCCGGGTGTGGTGCCGGGCAAATATGACCGTCCGCAGGGCTGTCTACTCAATCCGCGCTGTCCGTATGCGACGGACAAATGCCGGGCGGAAGAACCAGAGCTGAACCAGCTGGCTGACGGTCGTCAGTCGAAATGCCACTACCCACTCGATGATGCCGGGAGGCCAACACTATGAGTACGCAACAGGCCACCACGCAACAGCCGCTGTTGCAGGCCATCGACCTGAAAAAATATTACCCGGTGAAGAAGGGGCTGTTTGCCCCTGAACGCCTGGTGAAAGCGCTGGACGGCGTCTCCTTTAACCTCGAACGCGGTAAAACGCTGGCGGTGGTGGGGGAGTCCGGCTGCGGGAAATCCACGCTGGGCCGTCTGCTGACGATGATTGAAGTGCCGACTGGCGGCGAGCTCTATTATCAGGGGCAGGATCTGCTCAAGCACGACCCGCAGGCGCAGAAGCTGCGTCGCCAGAAAATCCAGATTGTGTTCCAGAACCCGTATGGTTCGCTGAACCCGCGTAAAAAGGTGGGGCAGATTCTGGAAGAGCCGCTGCTGATTAACAGCAATCTCAGCAAAGAGCAGCGCCGTGAAAAAGCGCTGGCGATGATGGCGAAGGTCGGCCTCAAAACCGAGCACTATGACCGCTACCCGCACATGTTCTCCGGCGGCCAGCGCCAGCGTATCGCCATCGCGCGCGGTCTGATGCTTGACCCGGACGTGGTGATTGCCGATGAGCCGGTGTCGGCGCTCGACGTCTCCGTGCGGGCGCAGGTGCTGAACCTGATGATGGATCTCCAGCAGGAGCTGGGGCTCTCTTACGTGTTCATCTCCCACGACCTGTCGGTGGTGGAGCATATTGCCGATGAAGTGATGGTGATGTACCTGGGGCGCTGCGTGGAGAAGGGGACCAAAGACCAGATCTTTAATAACCCTCGTCACCCGTACACCCAGGCGCTGCTGTCTGCGACGCCGCGTCTGAACCCGGACGATCGTCGTGAGCGCATAAAGCTGACGGGAGAGCTGCCAAGCCCGCTGAATCCGCCGCCGGGATGTGCATTCAACGCCCGCTGCAGCCGCCGCTTTGGCCCCTGCACCCAGCTACAGCCGCAGCTGAAGGAGTATGGTGGTCAGCTGGTGGCCTGCTTCGCGGTCGATCAGGATGAAAATGGCGAGAAACCACACGCATAACGAAAAAAACCGGCGCTAAGCCGGTTTTTTTATATCTGCTTTATTATTTCCGCAGGCGAATCTGGTCGACGGCGTGCTTCTCGCTCTTGGTGAGGATCAGGCTCGCACGCTCGCGCGTCGGCAGGATGTTCTCTTTAAGATTCACATAGTTGATCTCATTCCACAGCCCCGTCGCCACATTGATCGCTTCTTCTTCAGAAAGCTGAGCATAGTGGTGGAAATAGGAATCCGGATCGGTGAATGCCCCTTCACGGAACTTCAGGAAGCGGTTGATGTACCAGTTCTGCAGCAGGTCTTCCGGCGCATCGACATAAATAGAGAAATCGACGAAATCCGAGACAAAGACGTGATGCGGATCGTGAGGATAGTCCATGCCGCTTTGCAGCACGTTGAGACCTTCCAGAATGAGAATATCCGGCTGGACTACCGTTTTATCCCCGTCCGGGATGCGATCGTAGATCAGGTGCGAATAGACCGGCGCCGTCACGTGAGGCACGCCGGATTTCAGATCGGAGACAAATTTCACCAGACGGTGCATATCATAAGAGAGCGGGAAGCCTTTCTTCTTCATCAGCCCGCGTTCTTTTAATACTTCGTTCGGATGCAGGAAGCCGTCGGTCGTGATCAGCTCCACGCTGCGGTGTTCCGGCCAGCGGCTCAACAGTGCCTGCAGGACGCGTGCGGTGGTGCTTTTACCCACGGCCACGCTGCCTGCGATACTGATGATATAAGGAATGCGTTGACCGTTCGTCCCGAGAAACTGCTCCAGCACCGCCTGACGACGCAGGTTCGAGCTGATATAGAAGTTAAGCAAGCGCGAGAGGGGGAGATAAATTTCTGCCACTTCTTCAAGGGACAGATCTTCGTTTATCCCTTTTAACCGTGCGATTTCACCTTCCGTCAGCGTCATAGGGACGGAATCACGCAGGGCAGCCCACTGGCTGCGGTTAAAGTGAAGATAAGGCGTCATTAACGTTTGCTCTTTTTTGCTCATAAGCATGCTTCAGTGAGCCAGCATTAAACTGCCGGATCGTGGCTCATCACACAGTTAATTTTGGACAATGGGCAGGAGGTTAACACCAGATGACAGGAATAATAAGAAAAAAGATGGAAAGCGCTGCGTTACGCGGAGGCCGTCACGCTACGGTGTTTACAGTGCAAATACCCCTTACATGTTGATTATTTGACCGTGAATGACTACTTTTACAGCGCTCAACGCGCTGTTAGCATAAAATGTGAGCGAAAGAACGTTTTATGCAAATTTTTAGTTGCATGACCGCGCAGGTATCCATAGAATGCGCGCTACTTGATGCCGACTTAGCTCAGTAGGTAGAGCAACTGACTTGTAATCAGTAGGTCACCAGTTCGATTCCGGTAGTCGGCACCATCAAGTCCGGTGGGGTTCCCGAGCGGCCAAAGGGAGCAGACTGTAAATCTGCCGTCACAGACTTCGAAGGTTCGAATCCTTCCCCCACCACCACTTTCTGGCAGCGTAAATGCCGCCGGAGCTGGTTGGAAAAATTAGCCAGCTCAAACTGAAAAAGAGAGAAATCTCTTTTTTTGTTACAGAAAGAACTGGGTAGCCGAGTTTCAGGATGCGGGCATCGTATAATGGCTATTACCTCAGCCTTCCAAGCTGATGATGCGGGTTCGATTCCCGCTGCCCGCTCCAATACGTGCTGATATGGCTCAGTTGGTAGAGCGCACCCTTGGTAAGGGTGAGGTCCCCAGTTCGACTCTGGGTATCAGCACCACTTCACTTCTCCTTCCCGTTTCTCTCTGTTTCAATTTTACTGTATTCAACAATTCAGGCATTTCGCCTGGTTGATGTGGTGATATCACCGATTTATCCGTGTCTTAGAGGGACAATCGATGTCTAAAGAAAAGTTTGAACGTACAAAACCGCACGTTAACGTCGGTACTATCGGCCACGTTGACCATGGTAAAACAACGCTGACCGCTGCAATCACTACCGTTCTGGCAAAAACCTACGGTGGTTCTGCTCGTGCATTCGACCAGATCGATAACGCACCAGAAGAAAAAGCTCGTGGTATCACCATCAACACCTCTCACGTTGAGTACGACACCCCGACTCGCCACTACGCACACGTAGACTGCCCAGGCCACGCCGACTATGTTAAAAACATGATCACCGGTGCTGCGCAGATGGACGGCGCGATCCTGGTTGTTGCTGCGACTGACGGCCCAATGCCTCAGACTCGTGAGCACATCCTGCTGGGTCGTCAGGTAGGCGTTCCTTACATCATCGTGTTCCTGAACAAATGCGACATGGTTGATGACGAAGAGCTGCTGGAACTGGTAGAGATGGAAGTTCGTGAACTGCTGTCTCAGTACGATTTCCCAGGCGACGATACCCCAATCGTTCGTGGTTCTGCTCTGAAAGCGCTGGAAGGCGACGCAGAGTGGGAAGCGAAAATCATCGAACTGGCTGGCTTCCTGGATTCTTACATCCCAGAACCAGAGCGTGCGATTGACAAGCCATTCCTGCTGCCAATCGAAGACGTATTCTCCATCTCCGGTCGTGGTACCGTTGTTACCGGTCGTGTAGAGCGCGGTATCATCAAAGTTGGTGAAGAAGTTGAAATCGTTGGTATCAAAGAGACTGCGAAGTCTACCTGTACTGGCGTTGAAATGTTCCGCAAACTGCTGGACGAAGGCCGTGCTGGTGAGAACGTTGGTGTTCTGCTGCGTGGTATCAAACGTGAAGAAATCGAACGTGGTCAGGTTCTGGCTAAGCCAGGCTCAATCAAGCCACACACCAAGTTCGAATCTGAAGTGTACATCCTGTCCAAAGACGAAGGCGGCCGTCATACTCCGTTCTTCAAAGGCTACCGTCCACAGTTCTACTTCCGTACTACTGACGTGACCGGTACCATCGAACTGCCAGAAGGCGTTGAGATGGTAATGCCAGGCGACAACATCAAGATGGTTGTGACGCTGATCCACCCAATCGCGATGGACGACGGTCTGCGTTTCGCAATCCGTGAAGGTGGCCGTACCGTTGGCGCGGGCGTGGTTGCTAAAGTTCTCGGCTAATTGCTGATAACATTTGACGCAATGCGCAATAAAAGGGCATCATTTGATGCCCTTTTTGCACGCTTTCACGTCAGAACCTGGCTCATCAGTGATTATTTTTGTCATAATCATTGCTGAGACAGGCTCTGCAGAGAGCGTATAATTCGAAAAGCGAATTAGCATTTCGATTTGGTTTGCCTCGCAATCGCGGGGTGAAAATGTTTGTAGAATACTTCTGACAGGTTGGTTTATGAGTGCGAATACCGAAGCTCAAGGGAGCGGGCGCGGCCTGGAAGCGATGAAATGGGTAGTAGTAGCCGTTCTGCTGATCGTAGCGATTGTCGGCAACTACCTTTATCGTGACATGATGCTGCCGCTACGCGCGCTTGCAGTGGTAATTCTGATTGCTGCAGCGGGTGGTGTCGCGCTGTTGACGACGAAAGGCAAAGCGACCGTCGCTTTTGCTCGCGAAGCGCGTACCGAAGTCCGTAAGGTAATTTGGCCGACTCGCCAGGAAACATTGCACACCACGCTGATCGTAGCGGCGGTTACCGCTGTAATGTCACTGATCCTGTGGGGACTGGATGGTATTCTGGTTCGCCTGGTATCCTTTATCACTGGCCTGAGGTTCTGAGATGTCTGAAGCCCCTAAAAAGCGCTGGTACGTCGTTCAGGCGTTTTCCGGTTTTGAAGGCCGCGTAGCAACGTCGCTGCGTGAGCATATCAAATTACACAACATGGAAGAGTTATTTGGCGAAGTTATGGTTCCGACCGAAGAAGTGGTCGAGATCCGTGGCGGCCAGCGTCGCAAAAGCGAGCGCAAATTCTTCCCGGGTTACGTGCTGGTTCAGATGGTGATGAACGACGCGAGCTGGCACCTGGTGCGCAGCGTACCGCGCGTGATGGGCTTTATCGGCGGCACGTCTGACCGTCCGGCGCCAATCAGCGACAAAGAAGTGGATGCGATTATGAACCGCCTGCAGCAGGTTGGTGATAAGCCGCGTCCGAAAACGCTGTTTGAACCGGGTGAAATGGTTCGTGTTAATGACGGTCCGTTTGCTGACTTTAACGGCGTCGTTGAAGAAGTGGACTACGAAAAGTCCCGCCTGAAAGTTTCTGTATCTATCTTCGGTCGTGCGACCCCGGTAGAACTGGACTTTGCGCAGGTCGAAAAAGCCTAAGCAGCGATCAAAAAAGCGACGATTTAATCGTTGCACAGGGCGCGAGATTGGAATACAATTTCGCGCCTTTTGTTTTTATGGGCCCGGCCCGTAAAACGAATTTTATTCACGGGGAGCCTCACTGAGGCGCTATTACCCAATCAGAGGATTTTAGAATGGCTAAGAAAGTACAAGCCTACGTCAAGCTGCAGGTTGCAGCTGGTATGGCGAACCCAAGTCCACCAGTTGGTCCAGCTCTGGGTCAGCAGGGTGTGAACATCATGGAATTCTGTAAAGCGTTCAACGCAAAAACGGAATCCCTGGAAAAAGGTCTGCCAATCCCAGTCGTAATCACTGTTTACGCTGACCGTTCTTTCACTTTCGTTACCAAAACCCCTCCTGCAGCAGTTCTGCTGAAGAAAGCGGCTGGTATCAAGTCTGGTTCCGGTAAACCGAACAAAGACAAAGTGGGTAAAATTTCCCGCGCTCAGCTGCAGGAAATCGCGCAGACCAAAGCTGCCGACATGACTGGTGCCGACATTGAAGCGATGACTCGCTCAATCGAAGGTACTGCACGTTCCATGGGCCTGGTAGTGGAGGACTAAGAAATGGCTAAACTGACCAAGCGCATGTCCGTGATCCGTGACAAAGTTGATGCGACCAAACAGTACGACATCAACGAAGCTATCGCTCTGCTGAAAGAACTGGCAACTGCTAAGTTCGTTGAAAGCGTTGACGTTGCCGTTAACCTGGGCATCGACGCGCGTAAATCCGATCAGAACGTTCGTGGCGCAACTGTACTGCCACACGGTACTGGCCGTTCCGTTCGCGTAGCTGTATTTGCTCAGGGTGCAAACGCTGAAGCTGCTAAAGCTGCCGGCGCTGAACTGGTAGGTATGGAAGATCTGGCTGATCAGATCAAGAAAGGCGAAATGAACTTTGACGTTGTTATTGCTTCTCCAGATGCAATGCGCGTTGTTGGCCAGCTGGGCCAGGTTCTGGGTCCACGCGGCCTGATGCCAAACCCGAAAGTGGGTACTGTAACCCCTAACGTTGCTGAAGCGGTTAAGAACGCTAAAGCAGGTCAGGTTCGTTATCGTAACGACAAAAACGGCATCATCCACACCACCATCGGTAAAGTGGACTTTGACGCTGACAAACTGAAAGAAAACCTTGAAGCTCTGCTGGTTGCGCTGAAAAAAGCAAAACCAACTCAGGCGAAAGGCGTGTACATCAAGAAAGTTAGCATCTCCACCACCATGGGTGCAGGTGTTGCAGTTGACCAGGCTGGCCTGAGCGCTGCTGCAAACTAATGCCTTTACGTGGGCGGTGATTTTGTCTACAATCTTACCCCCACGTTTGCTAACAATTGTTAGCGGCTAAAAGATTTGTTCGTTGGAGCCTGGCCTAATCCAGGCCTCCGTCGAAGACCGCAGGTGTTTCGCAAGAGACTTAATCCCCTGCGTAGACGGTGACAGAACGCTAAGATTATTTTTGGATACTCTGGCTTGTTTCTGCTCACCGTATTAAGACGCTCTTTCCGTTGGGGAGAGTGAAGTGAGTTCCGGAACATGAGTTCCGGCAAACATCCAGGAGCAAAGCTAATGGCTTTAAATCTTCAAGACAAACAAGCGATTGTTGCTGAAGTCAGCGAAGTAGCCAAAGGCGCGCTGTCTGCAGTAGTTGCGGATTCCCGTGGCGTTACTGTAGACAAAATGACTGAACTGCGTAAAGCAGGTCGTGAAGCTGGCGTATACATGCGTGTTGTTCGTAACACCCTGCTGCGCCGCGTAGTTGAAGGTACTCAGTTCGAGTGCCTGAAAGACACGTTTGTTGGTCCGACCCTGATTGCATACTCTATGGAACACCCGGGCGCTGCTGCTCGTCTGTTCAAAGAGTTCGCGAAAGCGAATGCAAAATTTGAGGTCAAAGCTGCAGCCTTTGAAGGTGAGTTGATCCCGGCATCGCAAATCGATCGCCTGGCAACCCTGCCGACCTACGAAGAAGCAATTGCACGCCTGATGGCAACCATGAAAGAAGCTGCGGCTGGCAAACTGGTTCGCACTCTGGCTGCTGTACGCGATGCGAAAGAAGCTGCTTAATCGCAGTTTTCTTTATAAAGCATTTGCTTACGTCTAAACTTATTCTGATTTTCAGGAACAATTTAAATGTCTATCACTAAAGATCAAATCATTGAAGCAGTAGCAGCTATGTCCGTAATGGACGTTGTAGAGCTGGTTTCTGCAATGGAAGAAAAATTCGGTGTTTCTGCTGCTGCTGCTGTAGCTGTAGCTGCGGGCCCGGCTGAAGCTGCTGAAGAAAAAACTGAATTCGACGTAATTCTGAAAGCTGCTGGCGCGAACAAAGTTGCTGTTATCAAAGCAGTACGTGGCGCAACTGGCCTGGGTCTGAAAGAAGCTAAAGACCTGGTAGAATCTGCTCCAGCTGCGCTGAAAGAAGGCGTGAGCAAAGACGACGCAGAAGCACTGAAAAAATCTCTGGAAGAAGCTGGCGCTGAAGTTGAAGTTAAATAAGCCAACTTTTCTGGTTGCAGCCTAAGTCATTAGGCTGATGGCTGGTGACTTTTTAGTCACCAGCCTTTTTGCGCTGTAAGGCATCAGTAGCATTTCACACTGTTTGACTGCTGATTGTCCTGACAATGCATGTTTCTATCGACGACTTAATATATTGCGACAGGGTGCTCGCTCTGTGTAAATCGCGACGAAATGATTTAAGCGTGATAGCAACAGGTATTGCGGAAAGTATTCAATTTTCCGGTCCACAAAATGGTGTTGCACAAACTGTCCCTTCGTCGGACAGATGGGTCGACTTGTCAGCGAGCTGAGGAACCCTATGGTTTACTCCTATACCGAGAAAAAACGTATTCGTAAGGATTTTGGTAAACGTCCACAAGTTCTGGACATTCCATATCTCCTTTCTATCCAGCTTGACTCGTTCCAGAAGTTTATCGAGCAAGATCCTGAAGGGCAGTACGGTCTGGAAGCAGCCTTCCGCTCCGTGTTCCCGATTCAGAGCTACAGCGGTAACTCCGAGCTGCAGTACGTCAGCTACCGCCTTGGCGAACCGGTGTTTGACGTTCAGGAATGTCAGATCCGTGGCGTGACCTATTCCGCACCGCTGCGCGTGAAACTGCGTCTGGTGATCTACGAGCGCGAAGCGCCGGAAGGCACCGTAAAAGACATTAAAGAACAAGAAGTCTACATGGGTGAAATTCCACTCATGACGGACAACGGTACTTTCGTTATTAACGGTACTGAGCGTGTTATCGTTTCCCAGCTGCATCGTAGCCCGGGCGTCTTCTTCGACAGCGATAAAGGTAAAACGCACTCTTCCGGTAAAGTACTGTATAACGCACGCATCATTCCTTACCGTGGTTCCTGGCTGGACTTCGAGTTCGATCCAAAAGACAACCTGTTTGTCCGTATCGACCGTCGTCGTAAACTGCCTGCAACCATCATTCTGCGTGCACTGAACTATACCACTGAGCAGATCCTGGACCTGTTCTTTGAGAAAGTGATCTTTGAAATCCGCGACAACAAGCTGCAGATGGAGCTGGTGCCGGAACGTCTGCGTGGTGAGACCGCGTCGTTCGACATCGAAGCCGACGGCAAAGTGTATGTGGAAAAAGGTCGCCGTATCACCGCGCGCCACATCCGCCAGCTGGAAAAAGATGATATCAAACACATCGAAGTTCCGGTTGAATACATTGCAGGAAAAGTAGCCGCGAAAGATTACGTTGATGAATCAACTGGCGAGCTGATCTGCCCGGCTAACATGGAGCTGAGCCTGGATCTGCTGGCTAAGCTGAGTCAGGCTGGCCACAAACGTATCGAAACGCTGTTCACCAACGATCTGGACCACGGTCCGTACATCTCTGAGACTGTACGCGTCGACCCAACCAACGATCGTCTGAGCGCGCTGGTTGAAATCTACCGCATGATGCGTCCTGGTGAGCCACCAACTCGCGAAGCGGCTGAAAGCCTGTTCGAGAACCTGTTCTTCTCCGAAGACCGCTACGATCTGTCCGCGGTTGGTCGTATGAAGTTCAACCGTTCTCTGCTGCGCGACGAAATAGAAGGTTCCGGTATCCTGAGCAAAGACGACATCATCGAAGTGATGAAGAAGCTCATCGATATCCGTAACGGCAAAGGCGAAGTGGACGACATCGACCACCTCGGCAACCGTCGTATCCGTTCCGTAGGCGAAATGGCGGAAAACCAGTTCCGCGTTGGCCTGGTACGTGTAGAGCGTGCGGTGAAAGAGCGTCTGTCTCTGGGCGATCTGGATACCCTGATGCCTCAGGATATGATCAACGCCAAGCCGATTTCTGCAGCAGTGAAAGAGTTCTTCGGTTCCAGCCAGCTGTCTCAGTTCATGGACCAGAACAACCCGCTGTCTGAGATTACGCACAAGCGTCGTATCTCTGCACTCGGCCCAGGCGGTCTGACCCGTGAGCGTGCAGGCTTCGAAGTTCGAGACGTACACCCGACGCACTACGGTCGCGTATGTCCAATCGAAACGCCTGAAGGTCCAAACATCGGTCTGATCAACTCCCTGTCCGTGTACGCACAGACTAACGAATACGGTTTCCTCGAGACCCCGTATCGTAAAGTGACCGACGGTGTTGTAACCGACGAAATTCATTACCTGTCTGCTATCGAAGAAGGCAACTACGTTATCGCTCAGGCGAACTCCAACCTGGATGACGAAGGCCACTTTGTAGAAGATCTGGTTACCTGCCGTAGCAAAGGCGAATCCAGCTTGTTCAGCCGCGACCAGGTTGACTACATGGACGTATCCACCCAGCAGGTGGTATCCGTCGGTGCGTCCCTGATCCCGTTCCTGGAACACGATGACGCCAACCGTGCATTGATGGGTGCGAACATGCAACGTCAGGCCGTTCCAACTCTGCGTGCTGATAAGCCGCTGGTTGGTACCGGTATGGAACGTGCTGTTGCCGTTGACTCCGGTGTTACTGCAGTTGCTAAGCGTGGCGGTACTGTTCAGTACGTGGATGCCTCCCGTATCGTTATCAAAGTTAACGAAGACGAGATGTACCCGGGCGAAGCAGGTATCGACATTTATAACCTGACCAAATACACCCGTTCTAACCAGAACACCTGTATCAACCAGATGCCTTGCGTATCTCTGGGTGAGCCAGTTGAGCGCGGCGACGTGCTGGCAGACGGTCCGTCCACCGACCTCGGTGAACTGGCGCTCGGTCAGAACATGCGCGTAGCGTTCATGCCGTGGAACGGTTACAACTTCGAAGACTCCATCCTCGTCTCCGAGCGTGTGGTTCAGGAAGATCGTTTCACCACCATCCACATTCAGGAACTGGCGTGCGTGTCCCGTGACACCAAGCTGGGGCCAGAAGAGATCACTGCTGACATCCCTAACGTGGGTGAAGCTGCGCTCTCCAAACTGGATGAATCCGGTATTGTTTACATCGGTGCGGAAGTGACCGGCGGCGACATTCTGGTGGGTAAGGTTACGCCGAAAGGTGAAACCCAGCTGACGCCAGAAGAGAAACTGCTGCGTGCCATCTTCGGTGAGAAAGCGTCTGACGTTAAAGACTCTTCTCTGCGCGTACCAAACGGTGTTTCCGGTACGGTTATCGACGTTCAGGTCTTCACTCGTGATGGCGTTGAGAAAGATAAGCGTGCGCTGGAAATCGAAGAGATGCAGCTCAAACAGGCTAAGAAAGACCTGTCTGAAGAACTGCAGATCCTCGAAGCGGGTCTGTTCAGCCGTATCTATGCGGTGCTGGTTGCCGGTGGCGTTGAAGCTGAGAAGCTCGACAAACTGCCACGCGATCGCTGGCTGGAACTGGGCCTGACCGACGAAGAGAAACAAAATCAGCTGGAACAGCTGGCTGAGCAGTATGACGAACTGAAACACGAGTTCGAGAAAAAACTCGAAGCGAAACGCCGCAAAATCACTCAGGGCGACGATCTGGCACCAGGCGTGCTGAAGATTGTTAAGGTCTATCTGGCTGTTAAACGTCAGATCCAGCCTGGTGATAAGATGGCAGGTCGTCACGGTAACAAGGGTGTTATCTCTAAGATCAACCCGATCGAAGATATGCCGCACGATGCTAACGGTACGCCGGTAGATATCGTACTGAACCCACTGGGCGTACCGTCTCGTATGAACATTGGTCAGATCCTGGAAACTCACCTGGGTATGGCTGCGAAAGGCATCGGCGACAAGATTAACGCCATGCTGAAACAGCAGCAGGAAGTCGCGAAACTGCGCGAATTCATCCAGCGTGCCTACGATCTGGGTACCGACGTGCGTCAGAAAGTCGACCTGAACACCTTCAGCGATGAAGAAGTGCTGCGTCTGGCAGAGAACCTGCGCAAAGGTATGCCAATTGCAACGCCGGTATTCGACGGTGCAAAAGAAGCTGAAATTAAAGAGCTGCTGCAACTGGGTGGTCTGCCAACGTCTGGTCAGATTACGCTGTTTGACGGCCGTACCGGTGAACAGTTCGAACGTCCGGTAACCGTAGGTTACATGTACATGCTGAAACTGAACCACCTGGTCGACGACAAGATGCACGCTCGTTCTACCGGTTCTTACAGCCTGGTTACTCAGCAGCCGCTGGGTGGTAAGGCACAGTTCGGTGGTCAGCGCTTCGGGGAGATGGAAGTGTGGGCGCTGGAAGCATACGGCGCGGCATACACCCTGCAGGAAATGCTCACCGTTAAGTCTGATGACGTGAACGGTCGTACCAAGATGTATAAGAACATCGTGGACGGCAACCATCAGATGGAACCAGGCATGCCAGAATCCTTCAACGTACTGTTGAAAGAGATTCGTTCGCTGGGTATCAACATCGAACTGGAAGACGAGTAATTCTCGCTCAAACAGGTCACTGGTGCCGGGTTAACCCCCGGCACCGGATTGTGCTAACTCCGACGGGAGCAAATCCGTGAAAGATTTATTAAAGTTTCTGAAAGCGCAGACTAAAACCGAAGAGTTTGATGCGATCAAAATTGCTCTGGCTTCGCCAGACATGATCCGTTCATGGTCTTTCGGTGAAGTTAAAAAGCCGGAAACCATCAACTACCGTACGTTCAAACCTGAGCGTGACGGCCTTTTCTGTGCGCGTATTTTCGGGCCAGTAAAAGATTACGAGTGCCTGTGCGGTAAGTACAAGCGCCTGAAACACCGCGGTGTGATCTGTGAGAAGTGCGGCGTTGAAGTGACCCAGACCAAAGTGCGCCGTGAGCGCATGGGCCACATCGAGCTGGCGTCTCCGACTGCTCACATCTGGTTCCTGAAATCACTGCCGTCCCGTATCGGTCTGCTGCTGGATATGCCGCTGCGTGATATCGAACGTGTTCTGTACTTTGAATCTTATGTGGTTATCGAAGGCGGGATGACGAACCTGGAACGTCATCAGATCCTGACTGAAGAGCAGTATCTGGACGCGCTGGAAGAGTTCGGTGACGAATTCGACGCGAAGATGGGTGCGGAAGCTATTCAGGCCCTGCTGAAGAGCATGGATCTGGAGCAAGAGTGCGAGCAGCTGCGTGAAGAGCTGAACGAAACCAACTCCGAAACCAAGCGTAAAAAGCTGACCAAGCGTATCAAACTGCTGGAAGCGTTCGTTCAGTCTGGTAACAAGCCAGAGTGGATGATCCTGACCGTTCTGCCGGTTCTGCCGCCAGATCTGCGTCCACTGGTTCCGCTGGATGGTGGTCGTTTCGCAACGTCCGATCTGAACGATCTGTATCGTCGCGTGATCAACCGTAACAACCGTCTGAAACGTCTGCTGGATCTGGCTGCGCCGGACATCATCGTACGCAACGAAAAACGTATGCTGCAGGAAGCGGTAGATGCCCTGCTGGATAACGGTCGTCGCGGTCGTGCGATCACCGGTTCTAACAAACGTCCTCTGAAATCTTTGGCCGACATGATCAAAGGTAAACAGGGTCGTTTCCGTCAGAACCTGCTCGGTAAGCGTGTTGACTACTCCGGTCGTTCTGTAATCACCGTAGGTCCATACCTGCGTCTGCATCAGTGCGGTCTGCCGAAGAAAATGGCACTGGAGCTGTTCAAACCGTTCATCTACGGCAAGCTGGAACTGCGTGGCCTGGCCACCACCATCAAAGCCGCTAAGAAAATGGTTGAGCGTGAAGAAGCTGTCGTTTGGGATATCCTGGACGAAGTTATCCGCGAACACCCGGTACTGCTGAACCGTGCACCAACCCTGCACCGTCTGGGTATCCAGGCATTTGAGCCAGTCCTGATCGAAGGTAAAGCGATCCAGCTGCACCCGCTGGTTTGTGCGGCATATAACGCCGACTTCGATGGTGACCAGATGGCTGTTCACGTACCGCTGACGCTGGAAGCTCAGCTCGAAGCGCGTGCGCTGATGATGTCTACCAACAACATCCTGTCTCCAGCGAACGGTGAGCCAATCATTGTTCCTTCTCAGGACGTTGTACTGGGTCTGTACTACATGACCCGTGACTGTGTTAACGCCAAAGGCGAAGGCATGGTGCTGACTGGCCCGAAAGAAGCTGAGCGTATTTATCGCGCTGGCCTGGCCTCTCTGCATGCGCGCGTTAAAGTGCGTATCACCGAATACGAAAAAGATGCAAACGGCGAATTCGTTGCGAAAACCAGCCTGAAAGACACGACCGTTGGCCGTGCCATTCTGTGGATGATCGTACCGAAAGGTCTGCCTTTCTCCATCGTCAACCAGGCGCTGGGCAAGAAAGCGATCTCCAAAATGCTGAACACCTGTTACCGCATTCTGGGCCTGAAGCCGACCGTTATCTTCGCTGACCAGACTATGTACACCGGCTTTGCTTATGCAGCGCGTTCAGGTGCATCTGTTGGTATCGATGACATGGTCATCCCAGAGAAGAAACACGAGATCATCTCTGAAGCGGAAGCTGAAGTTGCTGAGATCCAGGAGCAGTTCCAGTCTGGTCTGGTTACCGCGGGCGAACGCTATAACAAAGTTATCGATATCTGGGCAGCGGCGAACGATCGTGTATCCAAAGCGATGATGGATAACCTGCAGACCGAAACCGTGATTAACCGTGACGGCGTAGAAGAGCAGCAGGTTTCCTTCAACAGCATCTACATGATGGCCGACTCCGGTGCGCGTGGTTCTGCAGCACAGATTCGTCAGCTGGCAGGTATGCGTGGTCTGATGGCGAAGCCAGATGGCTCCATCATCGAAACGCCAATCACCGCGAACTTCCGTGAAGGTCTGAACGTACTCCAGTACTTCATCTCCACGCACGGTGCGCGTAAAGGTCTGGCGGATACCGCACTGAAAACCGCGAACTCCGGTTATCTGACGCGTCGTCTGGTAGACGTTGCGCAGGATCTGGTTGTGACCGAAGACGATTGTGGCACCCTCGAAGGTATCACCATGACCCCGGTTATCGAGGGTGGTGATGTTAAAGAGCCACTGCGCGATCGCGTACTGGGTCGTGTGACCGCGGAAGACATTCTGAAGCCGGGCACCGCAGACATTCTGGTTCCACGCAACACCCTGCTGCACGAACAGTGGTGTGACCTGCTGGAAGCGAACTCTGTTGACTCCGTGAAGGTGCGTTCCGTTGTATCCTGTGACACCGACTTTGGTGTATGTGCGCACTGCTACGGTCGTGACCTGGCGCGTGGCCACATCATCAACAAAGGTGAAGCCATCGGCGTTATCGCGGCACAGTCCATCGGTGAACCGGGTACACAGCTGACGATGCGTACGTTCCACATCGGTGGTGCGGCATCTCGTGCGGCTGCTGAATCCAGCATCCAGGTGAAAAACAAAGGTAGCATCAAGCTCAGCAACGCGAAATCTGTTGTGAACTCCAGCGGTAAACTGGTTATCACTTCACGTAACACCGAGCTGAAGCTGATCGACGAATTCGGTCGAACCAAAGAGAGCTATAAAGTGCCTTACGGTGCGGTTATGGCGAAAGGTGATGGCGAGCAGGTTGCCGGCGGTGAAACCGTTGCAAACTGGGATCCACACACCATGCCGGTTATCACCGAAGTAAGTGGTTTCATCCGCTTCACTGACATGATCGACGGCCAGACCATTACTCGTCAGACTGACGAGCTGACCGGTCTGTCTTCTCTGGTGGTTCTGGATTCTGCTGAACGTACTACCGGTGGTAAAGATCTGCGTCCTGCACTGAAAATCGTTGATGCTCAGGGTAACGACGTTCTGATCCCAGGTACCGATATGCCTGCGCAGTACTTCCTGCCGGGTAAAGCGATTGTACAGCTGGAAGATGGCGTACAGATCAGCTCGGGTGACACCCTGGCGCGTATTCCTCAGGAATCCGGCGGTACCAAGGACATCACCGGTGGTCTGCCACGCGTTGCGGACCTGTTCGAAGCACGTCGTCCGAAAGAGCCGGCAATTCTGGCTGAAATCAGCGGTATCATCTCCTTCGGTAAAGAGACCAAAGGTAAGCGCCGTCTGGTTATCACTCCAGTAGATGGCAGCGAACCGTACGAAGAGATGATTCCTAAGTGGCGTCAGCTCAACGTGTTCGAAGGTGAACGCGTAGAACGTGGTGACGTGGTTTCCGACGGTCCAGAAGCGCCGCACGACATCCTGCGTCTGCGTGGTGTGCATGCTGTTACTCGTTACATCGTTAACGAAGTACAGGACGTATACCGCCTGCAGGGCGTTAAGATTAACGATAAACACATCGAAGTTATCGTTCGTCAGATGCTGCGTAAAGCAACCATCGAAAACGCGGGCAGCTCCGAGTTCCTCGAAGGCGAGCAGGTTGAATACTCACGCGTCAAGATCGCTAACCGCGAACTGGAAGCGAACGGCAAAATCGGTGCGACCTTCTCGCGCGATCTGCTGGGTATCACCAAAGCGTCTCTGGCAACCGAGTCCTTCATCTCTGCAGCATCGTTCCAGGAAACGACTCGTGTCCTGACCGAAGCCGCTGTTGCAGGTAAACGTGATGAACTGCGCGGTCTGAAAGAGAACGTTATCGTGGGTCGTCTGATCCCGGCGGGTACCGGTTATGCGTACCATCAGGATCGTATGCGTCGTCGTGCTGCAGGCGAACTGCCAGCTGCACCGCAGGTTACTGCTGAAGATGCATCCGCGAGCCTGGCAGAACTGCTGAACGCAGGTCTGGGTGGCTCCGACAACGAGTAATCGTTCAGTCGCTAATAAAAAACCCGCTTCGGCGGGTTTTTTTATATCTGCACTATTTCAGTTTACTAATGGGATCCGTCGATACAGCTCAATCATATCGCCCGCCAGGTCCTGTATGACCATGGCGTTCATCAGGTGATCCTGCGAGTGGACGGTGATCAGGTTAACCGGAAGCTTCCCGGTCCCTTCATCAAGACCGATAAGCTGCGTCTGTATGGTGTGCGCATGCTTCACATATTCCCGCGACTCTTCCATCGCTTTTTCGGCTTCGTCAAACTCACCTTTACGCGCCATCTGCAATGCCGTCAGGGCCGCACTGCGCGCCGCGCCTGCGTTAACAAGCAGTTCCATAATCGTGGTTTCTAAGTCTTCCATTATGACTCCAGAAGTTTGAGCGCTTTATCCAGTACGGCATCACCTTTCATCATGCCGTAATCCATCATGTCGATCACCGCGACCTTTTTGCCCAGCGGGTCGGCCTGCGCCTGTAATTTAGCCTGCTCGTATTTAACCTGTGGCCCCAGCAATACGATGTCGGCCGTTGCGATGTTGTCTTTAAACTCCGCAACCGGAACGGCTTTAATGGTGACTTCAACCCCTTTTTTCTGCGCGGCGTCTTTCATACGTTGAACCAGCATGCTGGTTGACATTCCCGCTGCACAGCATAAAACGATGTTCTTCATAATCAGCCTCGATCTACATGTGTTTATTGATAATTATCCCGTGCAGACCGCTTCAACAACCGCTTTACCGCGATTGTGTGTCAGGCATCACAAAGAAACAGGCGTTTTTCTGAAACCGGTTACAATTTTACATTGGCGGGTACCCGGCCCGTCGAAACGGGCAGGGTGAAAGCGAGAGGATTAGCTGATGGATGTGCGAACGATTCGATTTTTTCCCTGCTGTTTGGCGCTGTAGAGAGCGTTATCAACGCTTCCGACAAATTGTTCCAGCGGTTCAAAATGCCACTCCCCAAGACCGCCGCTGAACGTAACCCGCAGGTTTTCTTCCCGCCAGACGCGTTTTTCAACGGCGGTACGCCACGCTTCCAATAATGAGAGCGCGGAAGACATCTGCTCCGCCTGGAAGATTACGGCGAACTCTTCTCCGCCATAACGGTAAACCGAGACGTGATGTGGCTGCATAATCTGGATCCCTTCACGAGCCACGTTGCGCAGAACGATATCACCGGTCAGGTGACCCAGCGTGTCGTTAATTGACTTAAAGTTATCAATATCCACCAGCGCCATCGCGAAGGGCTGCTGGGCATTCAGCAGCTCTGCGATATCGCTGTCGAACGCACGGCGGTTTTTACAGCCCGTCAGCGCATCGTGGGTGGCCTGGCGCACATACGCCATTTCGCGCTCTTTATTGGACTGAATCGTGTGGCTCAACATCGCTTCAAGGCGCGGCGCCTCGTTAACGTCGCCAGTTTTGATGGCATTGATAATGTGCATCAGCACGCTACGCGAGGCGTGGCGGAGGTATAAGCCGAAAAGGATGATGATGATGGCCGCCAGCGCAAACCCCCAGCCAACGATCGTCGTTTCGTGGCGGGTGATATCGGTGAGCGTCGCACCGGATACCCGGTAGATGACAAACCAGTCCGGGTTGGTAAACGAGTAATAGTAATACCAGGCGTTGCTTTTCTTGTCGTAAAGATGGCCTTCGCCGCTGGTCATTTTGTCCATCAGCGCTTCGCTCACGTACTGCTTGAAGAGCGCGCCGGTATCCGGATGCAGCACCACAGCACCGTCGCGTTCGACGACGAAGAATTCCCCCTGAACGGGCGCCACCATCTGGCGCAGGGTATAGCCCATCGACGTCAAATCGAGATGAAAGGCGATCGTTCCCTTCAGTCTGCCCTCCGGCGAGATCAACGGCTTATAAAGGGTTACCGTCGGATGGCCGGTAAAGTAGTCCATGTAGGGACGGGTATAGTGGCTGAAGATGCTGGCTTCCGCCTGAGCGACAAACCACGGCCGCGTTCGGGGATCGAAGGTTTTACTCTTCTCCGTGGGGAGCACCTCCGGTGCGCGCAGATAATGCCCCTGCGTATCGGCAAGCGAAATGGAGGAGACGGTCGGCATCAGGTTCTGCAAATGCATGACCATCTGCAGCCCCTGCGTCGGGTTAAGGTTTAGCGTCTCGTTTAGCCTGTCGTCGCGCGCAAAGTACATCGCGGAACGGCCCAGAATATAGTCGTTTTCACGCAGGATAGATTCGGTGTAGTTCACCGCCAGGTTGTGCGTGAAGTTGCTATTGATCTTATGATAATCCTCAAGAAAATCCTTTCGTTGCGAAAGCGTCACCGCGATCGCGATCACCGCAAAACTGCAGAGGATCCCCGCAAAGCTGAGCATAATGGGCCGGGTAAAAGAGAGCTTTTTGCTGTGAAGTGCCATGAGCTGTACATCGTTCCTGATGGTGAATACTTTTCGTCTGCCGATATCCTCTCAGCATAGTCGCTGTCCTGCGGTTAGCGGTGAATTATACGGCACGCGATTTTTGACAGGATGATTTATCTTAAGAACCATTAAGAAAATACTTATTAAAATGGCATGAGCCGTTTGTGCAATGAACCAGAGGCAGGGCGAAACGAGGAAGAAGCTTTTCGCCCTGGTCAGCATCCGTTGCTGACCGTGTGACAATAAAAAACCGGACGATCGCTGACAATCTTCCGGTTTTGCCTTTTCGTCGCGGCTCGACAATTTTTTAACGTGTTGCAGTGCGTTTCAACGTCACTGCGAGGCTCTTCCCAGCCAGCTGTCCCAGTCTTTCCAGACGGGCTGAAGACCCTGCGCCGTCAGGACGGCGGCGACCGCTTCCGGGCGTCGTCCGTCATGGGGTGCAAATTGTTCCAGTTCCGGATGGTCGTCGGCGTAGCCGCCAGGCTGCGTTTTGGAAAACGCGCTGACGTTGTTAATTGCAATCGGGATGACGCGATCGCGAAATGCCGGAGACTCGCGCGTTGAGAGCGATAATTCCACTTCCGGAGCGAGCAGGCGAAACGCGCAAATGGTCTGCACCAGCTGGCGTTCATCCATCAGCGAAGCCGGTTCAATTCCTCCCGCGCAGGGACGCAGGCGCGGGAAGGAGATGGAGTATCGGCTCTGCCAGTAGTGCTGCTGCAACCACAGCAGATGTTCCGCCACCATGTAACAATCCACCCGCCAGCTGTCGGAGAGCCCGATCAGCGCACCCAGACCGATTTTGTCGATACCGGCGCGACCCAGCCTGTCCGGCGTTTCCAGGCGGAAGAAGAAATCCTGTTTCTTGCCCTTCAGGTGGTGTCGGGCGTACGTCGCCTCGTGGTAGGTTTCCTGATAGACCATGACGCCGTCCAGCCCGAGCGTTTTGAGCTCCGCGTACTCCTCCTGCGACAGAGGCTGCACTTCCATCTGCAACGACGCAAACTGACGACGAATGGTGGGAAGGTGCCGACGGAAATAGTCCATTCCCACTTTCCCCTGATGTTCGCCCGTGACCAGCAAAAGATGTTCAAAGCCCATTTCACGGATGGCCGCACACTCACGGGCAATCTCAGCCTCATCGAGCGTTTTACGCTTGATGCGGTTGCTCATGGAGAAACCGCAGTAGGTGCAGTCATTGGCGCACAGGTTGGAGAGATAGAGCGGCACGTAGAAACTCACCGTGTTGCCAAACCGCTGGCGGGTAAGCCGCTGCGCTCGCTGGGCCATCGGTTCGAGGTAGGCGCTGGCCGCCGGAGAGAGCAGGGCCATCAGATCCTCGCGGGTCAGATGACGGGCCTGCAGCGCGCGCTCCACGTCAGCCGCCGTTTTGCTGTTGATACGCAGGGCAATGTCGTCCCAGCTAAGCTGGCGCCAGCGCTCGGTAAACGTGCTCATGAGATCGCCTCCAGAAAACCGGTCAGCGGGCTGGTGGCCTGCGCCTGGAAACTGCGCGAGCCGGGGCCGGATCCTCTTGCCAGCAGGCCGGCCTCTACGGCCAGGCGGAACGCACGCGCCATCATGACCGGATCGTCGGCAACCGCGATAGCCGTATTGACCAGCACCGCGTCGGCGCCCATCTCCAGCGCCTGCGCGGCATGGCTGGGCACGCCAATGCCCGCATCCACCACCACCGGTACGGTAGCCTGCTCAATAATGATTTCCAGCATCGCGCGGGTCTCCAGCCCCTGGTTGGAGCCAATGGGGGCCCCCAGCGGCATGACGGCGGCGCAGCCGACCTCTTCCAGCCGTTTGCACAGGACAGGGTCGGCCCCGCAGTAAGGCAGGACGGTAAACCCTTGCTGAACCAGCTTTTCAGCCGCTTTCAGCGTTTCGATCGGATCGGGCAGCAGCCAGCGGGCATCCGGATGGATTTCCAGCTTCAACCAGCGGGTGCCGAGCGCCTCCCGTGCCAGCTGTGCGGCAAAAATCGCCTCTTCTGCCGTTTTGGCGCCGGAGGTGTTGGGCAACAGCGTGACGCCCGCTTCCAGCAACGGAGCCAGAATGGCATCGCTGTGATGGCGCAGATCCACGCGCTTAAGCGCCAGCGTCACCAGCTGGCTGCCGCTTTCGCGAATGGCCTCCACCATCAGCTGCGGCGAGGCGAATTTTCCGGTTCCGGTAAACAGATGTGAATCAAAGACTTTATCGGCAATACGTAACATTTCAGCCCCCTGCGATAACCTGAAACAGCAGGATCTGGTCGCCTTCATTGACCTGCTGATGTTCCCACTGCTCGCGCGGCAGGATCTGTTGATTGAGCGCCAGCGCCGTTCCCGGCTTGAGCTGACGCAGCTTGTCGAGCAGTGCGGCAACGGTGAGCCCGTCGTCGCAGCTCATCGGCTCATCGTTAAACAGAATGCGCATCGCGGCCTCCGCACACCGGGCAGTGGCTGGCGCGATGCAGCGCCAGATGACGCCAGCCGCTGGAGCGGGCATCAAACAGCCGCAGCGTATTGCGTTCCGTCTCCATGCCGCTGAGCAGCTTGATGGCCTCCAGCGCCTGCATCGTGCCCATCACGCCGACCACCGGACCCAGAATGCCCGCCGTACGGCAGTTGCGCGTCGGCTCGGCATCGTCCGGCCACAGGCAGCGATAGCAGCCCTGCGTCCACGGTGGCGTCAGAACCATCATTTGCCCGCCGAACCCCACCGCGCTGGCGGTGATAAGCGGCGTATGGTTTGCCACGCAGGCGGCGTTGATCGCCTGGCGCGTCGCCATGTTGTCGGTACAGTCCAGCACCACGTCGGCAAGGGCGACTTCACGGTGCAGGCTTTCACCGCCAAGCCGCTCCTGTAGGGCAATCAGTTCGATATCCGGGTTAAGCTGATGCAGCCTCTGCCGGGTGATCTGCGCTTTCGGCTGGTTGATATCCTCGGTGGTAAAGAGGATTTGTCGCTGCAGGTTGCTGAGGTGGACCTCGTCGTCGTCGGCCAGCACCAGCGTGCCGATACCCGCGCCTGCCAGATAGAGCGCGGCGGGTGCGCCTAATCCCCCCAGGCCAACAATCAGCACCCGGCTGGCGAGCAGTTTTTGCTGCCCGTCGATGGCGATATCTTCCAGCAGAATCTGACGGCTGTAGCGCATAAAGTCGCGATCATTCATCGCCTGCTCCTGCCAGCTGTAAAAGCTGTTCGGTGGCGGCCTGCCAGTCTGCGGCCTGGGTGATGGCGCTGACGACGGCGATGCTGCCCACGCCGGTCTCCAGCACCGCCGGGGCGCGTTCAAGGCTGATTCCGCCGATGGCGACGGTGGGGTAGTCGGCAAGGCGTTTAACGTGACCCGCCAGTTGCGTCAGACCCTGCGGAGCGGAGGGCATCTGCTTGGTTTGCGTCGGGAAGACGTGACCGAGCGCGATGTAAGAGGGACGGGCCGCCAGGGCCACGTCGATTTCCATGTCATCGTGTGTTGACACACCAAGACGCAACCCGGCGTCACGGATTGCGCTCAGATCCGTTGTTTCCAGGTCCTCCTGACCCAGATGCACGCCGTACGCCCGGTGCTTAACGGCCAGCCGCCAGTAGTCATTGATAAACAGGCGGGCGTTATACCGACGCCCCAGCGCAATGGCGGCAACCACATCGGCTTCCACCTCCTCATCGCGTTTATCCTTGATGCGCAGCTGGAGGGTGCGAACGCCTGCTTCCAGCAGGCGCGCTATCCACGCCACGCTGTCCACCACCGGATAGAGCCCTAAACGGTAGGGAACGGGTGGGAAATCGGGCTGGTACATTATGCCTCCTCTTTTTTGAGGTAGATTTCGCCGCCTTTGGCGCGGAAGGTTTCGGACATGTCCGCCATACCCACTTCAATGGTTTGCGTGGCGGCGTAGTCGCGCACCTCCTGGCTGATTTTCATCGAGCAGAACTTCGGCCCACACATGGAGCAGAAGTGCGCGACTTTGCCCGATTCCTGCGGCAGGGTTTCGTCGTGGTAGGCGCGGGCGGTGAACGGATCCAGCGCCAGGTTGAACTGGTCTTCCCAGCGGAATTCAAAGCGCGCCTTCGACATGGCGTTATCACGGATTTGCGCGCCCGGGTGGCCTTTGGCCAGATCCGCCGCGTGGGCGGCAATTTTGTAGGTGATCAGCCCCTGTTTCACGTCCTCTTTGTTAGGCAGGCCGAGGTGCTCTTTCGGCGTCACGTAGCAGAGCATGGCGCAGCCGAACCAGCCGATCATCGCCGCCCCAATGCCTGACGTGAAGTGGTCATAGCCCGGCGCGATGTCGGTGGTCAGCGGCCCCAGCGTGTAGAACGGCGCTTCGTGGCAGTGCTCCAGCTCTTCGGTCATGTTGCGGCGGATCATCTGCATCGGCACGTGTCCCGGGCCTTCAATCATCACCTGCACGTCATACTCCCAGGCGATTTTGGTCAGCTCGCCCAGCGTGTGCAGCTCGGCAAACTGTGCTTCGTCGTTAGCGTCGCGGATGGAGCCCGGGCGCAGGCCGTCGCCCAGCGAC
The DNA here is from genome assembly GCF_001729805.1 of Enterobacter roggenkampii. Taxonomy (NCBI): domain Bacteria; kingdom Pseudomonadati; phylum Pseudomonadota; class Gammaproteobacteria; order Enterobacterales; family Enterobacteriaceae; genus Enterobacter; species Enterobacter roggenkampii. Next base: position 233,466 of record NZ_CP017184.1, read on the forward strand.
AGAGAGACATCGTACGCGGCGCAGATTTCGCAGATCTCGCGGAAGTGTTCGTAGAGGAAGTTCTCCTGGTGATGGGAGAGGCACCACTTCGCCATGATCGAACCGCCGCGCGAGACGATGCCGGTCAGACGCTTCGCGGTCATCGGCACGTAGCGCAGCAGCACGCCCGCGTGAATGGTGAAGTAGTCCACGCCCTGTTCCGCCTGCTCCAGCAGCGTGTCGCGGAACGCTTCCCAGGTAAGGTTTTCGGCGATGCCGTTGACCTTCTCCAGCGCCTGATAAATCGGGACGGTGCCAATCGGAACCGGGCTGTTACGCAGGATCCATTCGCGGGTTTCGTGAATATAGCGGCCGGTGGAGAGATCCATTACCGTGTCCGCGCCCCAGCGCGTTGACCAGACAAGCTTTTCAACCTCTTCTTCGATGGAGGAGGTGACGGCCGAGTTACCGATGTTAGCGTTGACCTTCACCAGGAAGTTGCGGCCGATAATCATCGGCTCGGATTCCGGGTGGTTAATGTTGGCGGGGATGATCGCGCGGCCTGCGGCCACTTCGTCACGCACAAACTCCGGCGTGATGTTCTCCGGCAGGCGCGCGCCAAAGCCTTCACCTGGGTGTTGGTAGCGCAGCACTTCGCTGCGGATACGCTCGCGGCCCATGTTCTCGCGGATGGCGATGAACTCCATCTCCGGCGTGACGATCCCCTGGCGGGCGTAGTGCAGCTGCGTCACGCATTTGCCCGCTCTGGCGCGTTTTGGCGTCAGCAGGCCGGTAAAGCGCAGCGCGTCCAGACCGTCGTCGGCCAGGCGTTCTTTGGTGTATGCAGAACTGCGTACGCTCAGTTCTTCGCAGTCGTTACGCGCCTCTATCCACGGCTGGCGCAGCTTTGCCAGACCCTGCTGGACGTTAATAGCCACATCAGGATCGCCGTACGGGCCGGAGGTGTCATACACCGGCACGGCTTCGTTGTCTTCATACTGCGGATTCTCTTTGCTGCCGCCGATAAGGGTCGGGCTGAGCTGGATTTCGCGCATCGGGACGCGGATATCGGCCTGCGAGCCGGAAATGTAGATGCGTTTCGAGTTCGGGAAAGCGGTGCCTTCCAGGGTGTCGATGAAATGTTGGGCCTGTGCACGCTGTTCGCGGCGGGTCAGTTTTGCAGTAGACATAGCTCATTCCAAAAGTGAAGGACATGGCTTGTCAGACGACGGATGAAGCAAGAGAGGATCGCCCGGGGGGCGATACAACAGCAGTGTGACTCTTGTTCCCTTCGCAGGTATTAGCCTGATCAGGTTCCGCGGATCCCGAATTAACGGTCTCAGCCCGGCTTTCGCTCTGGGCACTCCGACAAGAAAAATCCCCCTCGTGAGAGGGGCGAATGGTTGTAAATTACTCGTTAACGATTAAGAACTCAAGCCGGGCGCGCGATGTTATCTTCGGGGCTGGCGTCCAGGACGAGGCTAATCAGCTTATCTTCCAGCGTGAATCGCTCTTCCAGCGCTTCGCCAAGGTCGGAAAGCGCCTGCTGGAACTCAAGATAGTTATCGTGATCGATGGCGTTCTCAAGCGTGGAATCGTAGTAATCCATGATCTGCTGGGTGTTGGCTTCCAGCAGCGGACAAAGCTTGCTGGCCGCTAAATACGGCGTTGTCCCTTCCATTTCGCGGATAATGCGTTCATAAATATTGAAATGGCCGTCGGACAGATAGTCGACCAGGCTCTGACAAAAATCATCCAGCGCTTTTTCATTCAGCCGCATAAACGATTCTTTGCCAGGCTTAAGACCGACCAGATTGTAATAAGCCACGAGTAGATGCTTGCGCACATGTAGCCAGCGATCCACCAGTTTGTTACTTCCTCTAACGCGCTCAGTCAGGCTTTCTAGCTGGTTTAACATGGTCGACTCCGCAAAGTGTAGGATTGAATCTGCTCATCCAGAATGTAACCACAATGCTAACAACATGTCAGTGAAGCGAAGGTAGTGCAATAGATATGGATCGTATTATTGAAAAATCAGATCTGGGTTGGTGGATCGTCAGTCACGAACAAAAATTATGGTTGCCCGGTGGAGAGCTGCCCTACGGTGCGGCGGAAACGTTTGATCTCGTGGGCCAGCCTGCGCTGAAGATCGGCGAGTGGCAGGGTGAACCCGTGTGGTTGATCCAACAATCGCGTCGTCAGGATATGGGATCCGTTCGCCAGGTGTTGGATCTGGACGTAGGCCTGTTCCAGCTGGCGGGGCGGGGCGTGCAGCTGGCGGAGTTTTACCGCTCGCACAAATACTGCGGCTATTGCGGCCATACCATGCACCCGAGTAAAACCGAGTGGGCGATGCTCTGCAGCCACTGCCGCGAACGTTATTACCCACAAATTGCGCCGTGCATTATCGTCGCTATCCGTCGGGATGACTCTATTTTGCTTGCACAGCATACCCGCCATCGCAACGGCATTCATACCGTGCTGGCCGGGTTCGTCGAAGTGGGCGAAACGCTGGAGCAGGCAGTGGCGCGCGAGGTGATGGAAGAGAGCGGAATCAAAGTGAAGAACCTGCGCTACGTCACCTCCCAGCCGTGGCCGTTCCCGCAGTCGCTGATGACGGCCTTTATGGCCGACTATGACAGCGGCGAGATCGTTATCGATCAGAAAGAGCTGCTGGACGCGAACTGGTATCGCTACGACGATTTACCCCTGTTACCTCCGCCGGGTACCGTGGCGCGTCGGCTGATAGAAGATACCGTAGCGATGTGTCGGGCCGAGTATGAGTAGTGTTACACTGAGGCCATGACGCTTAAGGAACTGCAAAAATGACCGAACTGAAGAACGATCGTTATCTGCGTGCGCTGCTGCGCCAGCCCGTTGATGTCACCCCGGTGTGGATGATGCGCCAGGCGGGACGCTATCTGCCAGAGTACAAAGCCACGCGCGCGCAGGCGGGCGATTTTATGTCGCTGTGCAAAAACGCCGAGCTGGCCTGTGAAGTGACGCTCCAGCCGTTGCGCCGCTTCCCGCTGGATGCGGCGATCCTCTTCTCGGATATTCTGACCATTCCGGATGCGATGGGCCTTGGCCTGTACTTCGAAACCGGTGAAGGCCCGCGTTTTACCTCTCCGATCAGAAGCAAAGCCGACGTGGACAAGCTGCCGATCCCCGATCCGGAAGGCGAGCTGGGCTACGTGATGAACGCTGTGCGCACCATTCGCCGCGAGCTGAAAGGTGAGGTGCCGCTGATTGGCTTCTCCGGCAGCCCGTGGACGCTGGCGACCTATATGGTGGAAGGGGGCAGCAGCAAAGCCTTCACCCTGATTAAAAAGATGATGTACGCCGAGCCGCTGGCCCTGCATGCGCTGCTCGACAAGCTGGCGAAGAGCGTCACGCTCTATCTGAACGCGCAGATTAAGGCAGGTGCACAGTCGGTGATGATTTTCGACACCTGGGGCGGCGTGCTGACCGGCCGCGATTATCAGCAGTTCTCCCTGTACTACATGCATAAAATCGTCGACGGCCTGCTGCGTGAAAACGAAGGTCGCCGCGTGCCGGTGACGCTGTTTACCAAAGGTGGCGGCCAGTGGCTGGAAGCGATGGCGGCCACCGGCTGCGACGCGCTGGGGCTCGACTGGACTACCGATATCGCTGATGCCCGCCGCCGCGTGGGCGACAAAGTAGCGCTTCAGGGCAATATGGACCCGTCCATGCTCTATGCGCCGCCTGCCCGCATTGAAGAAGAAGTGTCGACTATACTGTCTGGTTTCGGCCAGGGGGAAGGCCACGTCTTTAACCTCGGCCACGGTATTCATCAGGATGTACCGCCAGAGCACGCAGGCGTATTTGTGGAGGCGGTGCATCGGCTTTCTGCCCAGTATCACAAGTAAGGAGTCGTTATGGATCTCGCGTCGCTACGCGCTCAACAAATCGAACTGGCCTCATCGGTGATCCGCGAGGATCGTCTGGATAAGGATCCTCCGCAGTACATTGGCGGAGCCGACGTCGGGTTTGAGCAGGGTGGGGACGTGACGCGAGCGGCGATGGTGGTCCTGAAATACCCTTCGCTCGAGCTGGTGGAGTACAAGGTCGCGCGTATTGCCACCACCATGCCGTACATTCCGGGCTTTCTCTCCTTCCGCGAATATCCCGCGCTGCTGGCAGCGTGGGAGCAGCTTTCGCAAAAACCTGACCTGCTTTTTGTCGATGGGCACGGTATCTCACACCCGCGCCGTTTAGGCGTTGCCAGCCACTTTGGGCTGCTGGTGGATGTGCCGACCATCGGCGTCGCCAAGAAACGCCTCTGCGGCGCCTTTGAACCTCTTTCAGCCGAGCCGGGTGCGCTGGCACCGCTTATCCATAAAGGCGAGCAGCTGGCGTGGGTCTGGCGCAGCAAGGCGCGCTGTAATCCGCTGTTCATCGCCACCGGCCATCGGGTGAGTATGGACAGCGCCCTGGCGTGGGTACAGCGCTGCATGAAGGGCTACCGCTTACCGGAGCCAACGCGCTGGGCTGACGCGGTGGCCTCTTCGCGTCCGGCTTTTGTTCGTTGGCAGGAAATTCAGCGATGATTCAGGTAAACTGCGCCTAATTTTCGATTCGAGAGATCATCATGCTACAAAACCCGATTCACCTGCGCCTTGAAAAGCTGGAAAGCTGGCAGCACGTCACCTTTATGGCTTGCCTGTGCGAGCGCATGTATCCCAACTATGCCGCGTTCTGCAAGCAGACCGGCTTTGGTGATGGCCATATCTACCGCCGCATTCTGGATCTGATCTGGGAAACGCTGACGGTGAAAGACGCGAAGGTGAATTTCGACTCTCAGCTCGAAAAGCTGGAAGAGGCGATCCCGGTGGCGGATGATTTTGACCTGTACGGCGTCTACCCGGCAATTGATGCCTGTGTGGCGTTAAGCGAATTGCTCCACTCCCGCCTGAGCGGTGAGACGCTGGAGCACGCTATCGAAGTCAGTAAGGCCTCTATCACCACCGTGGCGATGCTGGAAATGACCCAGGAAGGTCGCGAGATGACCGACGAAGAGCTGCGTGCAAATCCGGCCGTTGAGCAAGAATGGGATATCCAGTGGGAGATTTTCCGCCTGCTGGCAGAGTGTGAAGAACGCGACATTGAGCTGATAAAAGGGCTGCGCGCGGACTTACGTGAGGCCGGTGAGAGTAATATTGGTATAATTTTTAACCAATGAGATAAGAAAACTTGAGATAACGCCCGTTTTGTCGCTCCTCGACTCTTCCCTTTCGACCCTTGTCTGGTCTACATTTGGGGGGCGAAAAAAAGTGGCTATCGGTGCGTGTATGCAGGAGAGTGCTTTTTTGGCATTTTCGTCGCACTCGATGCTTAGCAAGCGATAAACACATTGAAAGGATAACTTATGAACAAGACTCAACTGATTGATGTAATTGCGGACAAGGCTGATCTGTCTAAAGTGCAGGCTAAAGCTGCTCTGGAATCTACCCTGGCTGCTATTACTGAGTCTCTGAAAGAAGGCGATGCTGTACAACTGGTTGGTTTCGGTACCTTCAAAGTGAACCACCGCGCTGAGCGTACTGGCCGCAACCCGCAGACCGGTAAAGAAATCAAAATCGCCGCAGCGAACGTGCCGGCATTTGTTTCTGGTAAAGCACTGAAAGACGCAGTTAAGTAAGACGCGTGGCAGTGAACAGTTTTAGCGAAGGGGCGGCAACGCCCCTTTTGTCTTTCTGGCGCGGAACGCTCGCGCTGGCAGGTGCGCTGCTGCTGTCAGCCTGTAGTCACGACACCACTCTGCCGCCGTTTACCGCCAGCGGCTACGCTGACAACCAGGGCGCGGTCAGGATCTGGCGTAAAGATTCCGGCAATGAAGTTCATCTGTTGTCTGCCTTCAGCCCGTGGCATAGCGGCAATACGTCGACGGCAGAATATCGCTGGCAGGGAGATGCTCTCTCGCTGATTGAGCTGAACGTCTACAGCAAGACCCCCGAACACGTGAAAGTGCGTTTTGACGACCATGGCGAGCTGAGCTTTATGCAGCGTGAAGTCAGCGGTCAAAAACAGCAGCTTTCCAGCGACCAAATCGCCCTCTACCGTTACCGTGCCGAACAAATCCGCCAGACCAGCGATGCGCTTCGTCTGGGACGCGTCGTGCTGCGCCAGGGGCGCTGGCATAACGATGGAACGGTGACGACCTGCGAAGGGCAAACGGTGAAGCCTGAGCTTGAATCCTGGGCGACCGAACACATTCAACGCCGTCAGCGTCATTCATCAATGGACGTGAGCGTGGCGTGGCTTGAGGCGCCGGAAGGCTCTCAATTGCTATTGGTGGCGAACGAAGATTTCTGCACCTGGCAGCCGACAGAGAAGAGTTTTTGAGTTCTGTGGATTAAGCCGGATGGCGCTAACGCTTATCCGGCCTACGAACGATTCCCTCTCCCTGTGGGAGAGGGTGAGGGCGAGGAGGAATTACTCCCCCTGCTCACGCGCAATCGCGCGATAGCCGATATCCTGACGGCTAAAGCTACCGTTCCAGTGAATATCCGCCATCAGCGCATAGGCGCGCTTCTGTGCTTCTGCCACGGTATGGCCCAGCGCGGTCGCACACAGCACGCGTCCGCCGTTGGTCAGAACGCGATCGTCCTCAGCCAGCTTCGTACCGGCGTGGAACACCTTCGCACCGTCAATCTCTTCCAGCGGCAGACCGTGGATCTCATCACCGGTGCTGTAGTTGCCCGGATAACCCCCCGCAGCAATCACCACGCCGAGAGACGCACGCTCGTCCCACTCGGAGGTTTTCTCATCAAGCTTGCCATCGCAGGCAGCCAGGCACAGCTCCACCAGATCGGATTTCATGCGCAGCATGATTGGCTGGGTTTCTGGATCGCCAAAGCGGCAGTTGAATTCGATGACCTTAGGGTTACCCTGCTTGTCGATCATCAGGCCTGCATAAAGGAAACCGGTGTAGGTATTGCCTTCTGCCGCCATCCCCTTCACGGTAGGCCAGATGATGCGATCCATGGTGCGCTGGTGGACGTCGTCAGTCACGACCGGCGCAGGGGAGTAAGCGCCCATCCCGCCGGTATTAGGCCCCGTGTCGCCATTGCCCACACGCTTGTGATCCTGGCTGGTGGCCATCGGCAGAACGTGCTCGCCGTCGACCATGACGATAAAGCTCGCCTCTTCACCGTCGAGGAACTCTTCAATCACGATGCGGTGGCCCGCATCGCCAAAGGCGTTACCTGCCAGCATATCCTGAACCGCGGCTTCGGCTTCTTCGAGCGTCATCGCGACGATCACGCCTTTACCCGCGGCCAGACCGTCGGCCTTGATAACAATCGGCGCGCCCTTCTCACGTAAGTAGGCCAGAGCAGGCTCCACTTCAGTGAAATTCTGATATTCCGCCGTCGGGATGTTATGACGCGCGAGGAAATCTTTGGTGAAGGCCTTGGAGCCTTCCAGCTGCGCGGCGCCTTCCGTTGGGCCAAAGATTTTCAGGCCCGCTGCGCGGAACGCATCCACCACGCCAATCACCAGCGGCGCTTCAGGGCCGACGATGGTCAGGTCGATTTTCTCCTGCTGAGCAAAGCTTAACAGCGCTGGAATGTCGGTCACGCCGATAGCCACGTTCTGCAGCGCGGGTTCCAGGGCGGTACCGGCGTTGCCCGGTGCCACGAAGACCGTTTTAACCAGCGGAGACTGGGCCGCTTTCCACGCCAGCGCGTGCTCGCGTCCGCCGTTACCAATCACTAATACTTTCATTTTCTGCTCCGGGAATTAATGGCGGAAGTGACGCATGTCGGTGAAGATCATCGCAATGCCGTGTTCGTCGGCAGCGGCAATCACTTCGTCGTCGCGGATTGAACCGCCAGGCTGGATCACGCAGGTGATGCCTACCGCGGCTGCGGCGTCGATACCGTCACGGAACGGGAAGAAGGCGTCAGAGGCCATGGCGGAGCCTTTGACTTCCAGGCCTTCATCGCTTGCTTTAATACCCGCGATTTTCGCCGAGTAAACGCGGCTCATCTGGCCTGCGCCTATCCCGATGGTCATGTTCTCTTTCGCGTAGACGATGGCGTTGGATTTCACAAACTTCGCCACTTTCCAGCAGAACAGCGCGTCACGCAGCTCCTGTTCGGTCGGCTGACGTTTGGTCACCACGCGCAGGTCGGCTTCTGTCACCATCCCCAGATCGCGGTCCTGAACCAGCAGGCCGCCGTTCACGCGCTTGAAGTCCAGGCCCGGCACGCGTTCCGCCCACTGGCCACAAACCAGTACACGCACGTTCTGTTTTGCCGCGGTGATTTTCAGCGCGTCTTCGGAGGCCGATGGCGCGATGATCACTTCAACAAACTGGCGGGAGATGATGGCCTGAGCGGTTTCAGCATCCAGCTCGCGGTTGAAAGCGATAATGCCGCCGAACGCGGAGGTCGGGTCGGTTTTGTAGGCGCGATCGTAGGCGTCAAGAATGGAGGTGCTTACCGCGACGCCGCATGGGTTGGCGTGCTTAACGATAACGCAGGCCGGCTCGCTGAACTCTTTCACGCACTCCAGCGCGGCGTCGGTGTCAGCAATGTTGTTATAGGAGAGCGCTTTGCCCTGAACCTGCTGTGCGGTAGCGACAGAAGCTTCTTTTACCTCTTCTTCTATATAGAAGGCCGCCTGCTGGTGGCTGTTCTCGCCGTAGCGCATATCCTGCTTCTTAATGAAGTTCAGATTCAGGGTGCGCGGGAAGCGGCCTGAAGGATCTTTGCTTTCACCGTGGTAAGCCGGCACCAGGCTACCGAAGTAGTTGGCGATCATGCTGTCGTACGCGGCGGTGTGTTCGAAGGCTTTGATGGCGAGGTCGAATCGCGTTTCCAGGGTCAGCGACCCATCGTTGGCGTCCATCTCATTAATAATGGTGGTGTAATCGCTGCTCTTTACCACGATGGCGACATCTTTATGGTTCTTGGCCGCAGAGCGCACCATGGTCGGGCCGCCGATATCAATATTCTCTACGGCATCTTCCAGAGAGCAGCCTTCACGGGCAACGGTCTGGGCGAACGGGTAGAGGTTAACGACAACCATGTCGATCGGCGCGATGTCGTGCTGTTCCATAATGGCGTCGTCCTGACCGCGACGGCCCAGAATGCCGCCGTGGACTTTCGGGTGCAGGGTTTTGACGCGTCCATCCATCATTTCCGGGAAACCGGTGTAATCGGACACTTCGGTTACCGGCAGACCTTTATCTGCTAACAGGCGAGCGGTTCCACCTGTGGAAAGCAGCTCTACACCGCGTGCAGAAAGTGCCTGAGCGAATTCGACGATACCGGCTTTATCAGAAACACTGAGCAGAGCGCGGCGGACTGGACGACGTTGTTGCATGGTAAATCCCCTGGATTTCACGATTACAGAGAGCGTTAGATGAATTTTCCTGTGAAAAACTCATCTAACACACCTGACGAGGCATCCTTGTAAAGCGCGAGCATTTTAACGAAAACGTTTGCGCAACGCTCGCACATTTTCACTTTTTCGTATCATTGTGGATAAGTCTGTGTGTAAAAAGGTATAAGGCGGGGTTTTGCTGTGGAATGCAGCAGTCAGTCATTTTTCTGTCATTTAGCGGTTGCGGCCTGCGGAGAACTCCCTATAATGCGCCTCCATCGACACGGCGGATGTGAATCACTTCACAAACAGCCCGGTCGGTTGAAGAGAAAAAATCCTGAAATAACGGGTTGACTCTGAAAGAGGAAAGCGTAATATACGCCACCTCGCAACGGTGAGCGAAAGCCGCGTTGCACTGCTCTTTAACAATTTATCAGACAATCTGTGTGGGCACTCAAAGTGACATGGATTCTTAACGTCGCAAGACGAAAATGAATACCAAGTCTCTGAGTGAACATGCGTAATTCATTACGAAGTTTAATTCACGAGCATCAAACTTAAATTGAAGAGTTTGATCATGGCTCAGATTGAACGCTGGCGGCAGGCCTAACACATGCAAGTCGAGCGGTAACACAGGGAGCTTGCTCCTGGGTGACGAGCGGCGGACGGGTGAGTAATGTCTGGGAAACTGCCTGATGGAGGGGGATAACTACTGGAAACGGTAGCTAATACCGCATAACGTCGCAAGACCAAAGAGGGGGACCTTCGGGCCTCTTGCCATCAGATGTGCCCAGATGGGATTAGCTAGTAGGTGGGGTAACGGCTCACCTAGGCGACGATCCCTAGCTGGTCTGAGAGGATGACCAGCCACACTGGAACTGAGACACGGTCCAGACTCCTACGGGAGGCAGCAGTGGGGAATATTGCACAATGGGCGCAAGCCTGATGCAGCCATGCCGCGTGTATGAAGAAGGCCTTCGGGTTGTAAAGTACTTTCAGCGGGGAGGAAGGTGTTGAGGTTAATAACCTCAGCAATTGACGTTACCCGCAGAAGAAGCACCGGCTAACTCCGTGCCAGCAGCCGCGGTAATACGGAGGGTGCAAGCGTTAATCGGAATTACTGGGCGTAAAGCGCACGCAGGCGGTCTGTCAAGTCGGATGTGAAATCCCCGGGCTCAACCTGGGAACTGCATTCGAAACTGGCAGGCTAGAGTCTTGTAGAGGGGGGTAGAATTCCAGGTGTAGCGGTGAAATGCGTAGAGATCTGGAGGAATACCGGTGGCGAAGGCGGCCCCCTGGACAAAGACTGACGCTCAGGTGCGAAAGCGTGGGGAGCAAACAGGATTAGATACCCTGGTAGTCCACGCCGTAAACGATGTCGACTTGGAGGTTGTGCCCTTGAGGCGTGGCTTCCGGAGCTAACGCGTTAAGTCGACCGCCTGGGGAGTACGGCCGCAAGGTTAAAACTCAAATGAATTGACGGGGGCCCGCACAAGCGGTGGAGCATGTGGTTTAATTCGATGCAACGCGAAGAACCTTACCTACTCTTGACATCCAGAGAACTTAGCAGAGATGCTTTGGTGCCTTCGGGAACTCTGAGACAGGTGCTGCATGGCTGTCGTCAGCTCGTGTTGTGAAATGTTGGGTTAAGTCCCGCAACGAGCGCAACCCTTATCCTTTGTTGCCAGCGGTCCGGCCGGGAACTCAAAGGAGACTGCCAGTGATAAACTGGAGGAAGGTGGGGATGACGTCAAGTCATCATGGCCCTTACGAGTAGGGCTACACACGTGCTACAATGGCGCATACAAAGAGAAGCGACCTCGCGAGAGCAAGCGGACCTCATAAAGTGCGTCGTAGTCCGGATTGGAGTCTGCAACTCGACTCCATGAAGTCGGAATCGCTAGTAATCGTAGATCAGAATGCTACGGTGAATACGTTCCCGGGCCTTGTACACACCGCCCGTCACACCATGGGAGTGGGTTGCAAAAGAAGTAGGTAGCTTAACCTTCGGGAGGGCGCTTACCACTTTGTGATTCATGACTGGGGTGAAGTCGTAACAAGGTAACCGTAGGGGAACCTGCGGTTGGATCACCTCCTTACCTTAAAGAACCTGCCTTTGTAGTGCTCACACAGATTGTCTGATGAATGATGAACTTCTGAATGTACTTTTGAGTGCATTAAGAAGTTTTGCTCTTTAAAAATCTGGATCAAGCTGAAAATTGAAACGACACATCTTAAATGGTGTGTTCGAGTCTCTCAAATTTTCGCAATCAGAAGTGAAACATCTTCGGGTTGTGAGGTTAAGCGACTAAGCGTACACGGTGGATGCCCTGGCAGTCAGAGGCGATGAAGGACGTGCTAATCTGCGAAAAGCGCCGGCGAGGTGATATGAACCTTTGACCCGGCGATGTCCGAATGGGGAAACCCAGTGTGATTCGTCACACTATCGTTAACTGAATACATAGGTTAACGAGGCGAACCGGGGGAACTGAAACATCTAAGTACCCCGAGGAAAAGAAATCAACCGAGATTCCCCCAGTAGCGGCGAGCGAACGGGGAGCAGCCCAGAGTCTTAATCAGCTTGTGTGTTAGTGGAAGCGTCTGGAAAGTCGCACGGTACAGGGTGACAGTCCCGTACACGAAAGCACACAGGTTGTGAACTCGAAGAGTAGGGCGGGACACGTGGTATCCTGTCTGAATATGGGGGGACCATCCTCCAAGGCTAAATACTCCTGACTGACCGATAGTGAACCAGTACCGTGAGGGAAAGGCGAAAAGAACCCCGGCGAGGGGAGTGAAAAAGAACCTGAAACCGTGTACGTACAAGCAGTGGGAGCACCCTTGTGGTGTGACTGCGTACCTTTTGTATAATGGGTCAGCGACTTATATTCTGTAGCAAGGTTAACCGTATAGGGGAGCCGAAGGGAAACCGAGTCTTAACTGGGCGTTAAGTTGCAGGGTATAGACCCGAAACCCGGTGATCTAGCCATGGGCAGGTTGAAGGTTGGGTAACACTAACTGGAGGACCGAACCGACTAATGTTGAAAAATTAGCGGATGACTTGTGGCTGGGGGTGAAAGGCCAATCAAACCGGGAGATAGCTGGTTCTCCCCGAAAGCTATTTAGGTAGCGCCTCGTGAACTCATCTTCGGGGGTAGAGCACTGTTTCGGCTAGGGGGCCATCCCGGCTTACCAACCCGATGCAAACTACGAATACCGAAGAATGTTATCACGGGAGACACACGGCGGGTGCTAACGTCCGTCGTGAAGAGGGAAACAACCCAGACCGCCAGCTAAGGTCCCAAAGTCATGGTTAAGTGGGAAACGATGTGGGAAGGCACAGACAGCCAGGATGTTGGCTTAGAAGCAGCCATCATTTAAAGAAAGCGTAATAGCTCACTGGTCGAGTCGGCCTGCGCGGAAGATGTAACGGGGCTAAACCATGCACCGAAGCTGCGGCAGCGACACTATGTGTTGTTGGGTAGGGGAGCGTTCTGTAAGCCGTTGAAGGTGGCCTGTGAGGGTTGCTGGAGGTATCAGAAGTGCGAATGCTGACATAAGTAACGATAAAGCGGGTGAAAAGCCCGCTCGCCGGAAGACCAAGGGTTCCTGTCCAACGTTAATCGGGGCAGGGTGAGTCGACCCCTAAGGCGAGGCCGAAAGGCGTAGTCGATGGGAAACAGGTTAATATTCCTGTACTTGGTGTTACTGCGAAGGGGGGACGGAGAAGGCTATGTTAGCCGGGCGACGGTTGTCCCGGTTTAAGCATGTAGGCGGAGGTTCCAGGTAAATCCGGTACCTTTTAACGCTGAGGTGTGATGACGAGGCACTACGGTGCTGAAGTAACAAATGCCCTGCTTCCAGGAAAAGCCTCTAAGCATCAGGTAACATCAAATCGTACCCCAAACCGACACAGGTGGTCAGGTAGAGAATACCAAGGCGCTTGAGAGAACTCGGGTGAAGGAACTAGGCAAAATGGTGCCGTAACTTCGGGAGAAGGCACGCTGATATGTAGGTGAAGCCCCTGCGGGTGGAGCTGAAATCAGTCGAAGATACCAGCTGGCTGCAACTGTTTATTAAAAACACAGCACTGTGCAAACACGAAAGTGGACGTATACGGTGTGACGCCTGCCCGGTGCCGGAAGGTTAATTGATGGGGTTAGCGGCAACGCGAAGCTCTTGATCGAAGCCCCGGTAAACGGCGGCCGTAACTATAACGGTCCTAAGGTAGCGAAATTCCTTGTCGGGTAAGTTCCGACCTGCACGAATGGCGTAATGATGGCCAGGCTGTCTCCACCCGAGACTCAGTGAAATTGAACTCGCTGTGAAGATGCAGTGTACCCGCGGCAAGACGGAAAGACCCCGTGAACCTTTACTATAGCTTGACACTGAACACTGGTCCTTGATGTGTAGGATAGGTGGGAGGCTTTGAAGTGTGGACGCCAGTCTGCATGGAGCCGTCCTTGAAATACCACCCTTTAATGGCTGGTGTTCTAACGTAGACCCGTGATCCGGGTTGCGGACAGTGTCTGGTGGGTAGTTTGACTGGGGCGGTCTCCTCCCAAAGAGTAACGGAGGAGCACGAAGGTTAGCTAATCCTGGTCGGACATCAGGAGGTTAGTGCAATGGCATAAGCTAGCTTGACTGCGAGAGTGACGGCTCGAGCAGGTGCGAAAGCAGGTCATAGTGATCCGGTGGTTCTGAATGGAAGGGCCATCGCTCAACGGATAAAAGGTACTCCGGGGATAACAGGCTGATACCGCCCAAGAGTTCATATCGACGGCGGTGTTTGGCACCTCGATGTCGGCTCATCACATCCTGGGGCTGAAGTAGGTCCCAAGGGTATGGCTGTTCGCCATTTAAAGTGGTACGCGAGCTGGGTTTAGAACGTCGTGAGACAGTTCGGTCCCTATCTGCCGTGGGCGCTGGAGAATTGAGGGGGGCTGCTCCTAGTACGAGAGGACCGGAGTGGACGCATCACTGGTGTTCGGGTTGTCATGCCAATGGCACTGCCCGGTAGCTAAATGCGGAAAAGATAAGTGCTGAAAGCATCTAAGCACGAAACTTGCCCCGAGATGAGTTCTCCCTGAGACTTTAAGTCTCCTGAAGGAACGTTGAAGACGACGACGTTGATAGGTCGGGTGTGTAAGCGCAGCGATGCGTTGAGCTAACCGATACTAATGAACCGTGAGGCTTAACCTTACAACGCCGAAGATGTTTTGGCGAAGAGACAGACACGATTTTCAGCCTGATACAGATTAACAGAATTTGCCTGGCGGCTTTAGCGCGGTGGTCCCACCTGACCCCATGCCGAACTCAGAAGTGAAACGCCGTAGCGCCGATGGTAGTGTGGGGTCTCCCCATGTGAGAGTAGGGAACTGCCAGGCATCAAACAAGAAGAACCCCGTACCGAAAGGTGCGGGGTTTTTTGCTTTTGTTTTTCTTCCTCTCCCTCTCCCTGAAACTTTCTCACCTTCGCCTTGCAGACTCGACATTCCGATCATTTCTGGGTATCGTTAGCTGTCTGGATGTCTAAACGTTTATACGTATGTTGTGAGGATATAAAGTTATGCCGATTCGGGTGCAGGACGAGCTACCAGCCGTCAATTTCTTGCGTGAAGAAAATGTCTTTGTGATGACGACTTCACGTGCGACAGGTCAGGAAATTCGCCCGCTGAAGGTGCTTATTCTCAATCTGATGCCCAAAAAGATCGAAACAGAAAACCAGTTCCTGCGTCTGCTGTCGAACTCCCCGCTGCAGGTTGATATTCAACTGCTGCGGATCGACGCTCGTGAGTCTCGCAACACGCCTTCTGAGCACCTGAACAACTTCTACTGCAACTTTGATGACATTCAGGGTGAAAACTTCGACGGATTGATTGTGACCGGCGCGCCGCTCGGCCTGGTGGAATTTAACGATGTCGCTTACTGGCCGCAGATCAAACAGGTGCTGGAATGGGCAAAAGATCACGTCACGTCCACGCTGTTTGTCTGTTGGGCGGTACAAGCCGCACTGAATATTCTGTATGGCATCCCCAAGCAAACCCGCACTGAAAAGCTCTCCGGCGTATACGAACATCATATTCTCCATCCCCATGCGTTGCTGACGCGCGGGTTTGATGATTCTTTCCTGGCTCCGCATTCTCGCTACGCCGATTTCCCGGCCCAGCTGATTCGTGATTACACCGATCTGGAGATCCTGGCCGAAACGGAAGATGGGGACGCTTACCTGTTTGCCAGTAAAGATAAGCGCATTGCCTTTGTGACCGGACATCCTGAGTACGATCCGCACACCCTGGCGTCAGAGTATTTCCGTGATGTTGAAGCGGGTCTTAACCCGGATGTCCCTTACAACTATTTCCCGAAAGACGATCCGCAAAACAAACCGAGAGCGACCTGGCGCAGCCACGGGAATTTGCTTTTTACTAACTGGCTCAACTATTACGTCTACCAGATAACACCATACGATCTGCGTCACATGAATCCAACGCTGGAGTAATCGTCTGCACTAAACGATCCTAAAGCGTTTCAGCTATTCAAATCAGGCACCTTCGGGTGCCTTTTTTATTTCCGAAATGCCACTCATCATTCTTTAAAACTTTAATTTCAATAAAATCAATCAATTAATTGCAACTTATAATTAAAATGGAAATAGTTTTTGATTTTAGAAAAAATAGAGATAGTCTTAATTCTGCTGAGCGAAAACTACCCAACGATCTTTCGTTCGCGTCGGGAGCGTGATTTTGGATCTTTGATGAGGAGCAGAGTAATGACTCAACAGGCAACGACGGTCGATGAACTGGCCTTTACCCAGCCGTATGGCGAGCAAGAACAGCAAGTATTAACGGCAGAAGCGGTAGAATTTCTGACTGAACTGGTGACCCGCTTTACGCCGCAGCGCAATAAGCTGCTGGCGGCACGTATTCATCAGCAGCAGGAAATTGATAACGGCAAGTTGCCTGGTTTTATTTCGGAAACTGCTTCCATTCGTCGTAGCGAGTGGAAAATCCGCGGCATCCCTGAAGATTTACAGGATCGTCGCGTTGAGATCACCGGTCCGGTAGAACGCAAAATGGTGATCAACGCCATGAACGCGAACGTTAAAGTCTTTATGGCCGATTTTGAAGACTCGCTGGCACCGGACTGGCGTAAGGTCATCGAGGGGCAGATCAACCTGCGCGACGCCGTAAACGGCACCATCAGCTATACCAATGAAGCCGGCAAAATATACCAGCTCAAACCGAACCCGGCGGTGCTGATCTGTCGCGTGCGCGGCCTGCACCTGCCCGAAAAACATGTCACCTGGCGTGGAGAAGCCATTCCAGGAAGCCTGTTTGATTTTGCCCTCTATTTCTTCCACAACTACAAAGCCCTGCTGGCGAAAGGCAGCGGCCCGTATTTCTACCTGCCTAAAACGCAGGCCTGGCAGGAAGCGGCCTGGTGGAGCGAGGTCTTCAGCTATGCGGAAGATCGTTTCAACCTGCCGCGCGGCACCATCAAAGCCACCCTGCTGATTGAAACGCTGCCCGCCGTATTCCAGATGCATGAAATCCTGCATGCGCTGCGCGACCACATTGTCGGTCTGAACTGTGGACGCTGGGACTATATTTTCAGCTATATCAAAACCCTGAAAAATTATCCCGATCGCGTGCTCCCCGATCGTCAGGTTGTCACCATGGACAAACCGTTCCTGAGCGCCTATTCGCGTCTGCTGATCAAAACCTGCCACAAGCGCGGTGCCTTTGCGATGGGCGGCATGGCAGCCTTTATCCCGAGCAAAGACGCAGAGCGCAACAATCAGGTGCTCAACAAGGTGAAAGCCGACAAAGAGCTTGAAGCACATAACGGCCACGACGGGACGTGGATCGCCCATCCGGGTTTGGCCGATACGGCGATGGAGGTCTTTAACCGCGTGCTCGGCGACAACAAAAACCAGCTGTTTGTCACCCGTGAAGACGATGCACCAATCGCAGAAGAACAGCTGCTGGCGCCGTGCGCGGGCGAACGGACGGAAGAGGGCATGCGGGCCAATATCCGCGTCGCGGTGCAGTACATCGAAGCGTGGATCTCCGGCAACGGCTGCGTGCCGATCTACGGTCTGATGGAAGATGCTGCGACGGCGGAGATCTCACGTACCTCTATCTGGCAGTGGATCCACCATCAAAAAACGCTTAGCAACGGCAAACCGGTGACCAAGACCCTGTTCCGCCAGATGCTGGCCGAAGAGATGCGGGTGATCCAGGACGAGCTGGGCGAACACCGCTTCAGCAGCGGGCGTTTTGACGACGCTGCGCGCCTGATGGAGCAAATCACCACATCAGATGACTTAATCGACTTCCTGACCCTGCCGGGCTACCGCTTCCTGGCGTAACTCACCACATAACAATATGGAGCATCTGCACATGAAAACCCGTACCCAACAAATCGAAGAATTAAAGAAAGAGTGGACACAACCTCGCTGGGAAGGCATCCGCCGCCCGTACAGCGCGGAAGACGTGGTGAAATTACGCGGCTCGGTCAATCCGGAATGCACGCTGGCGCAAAATGGCGCGGCTAAAATGTGGAAGCTGCTGCACGGTGGCTCTAAAAAGGGCTACATCAACAGCCTCGGCGCGCTGACCGGCGGTCAGGCGCTGCAGCAGGCGAAGGCCGGTATTGAGGCTATCTACCTCTCCGGCTGGCAGGTCGCGGCGGACGCCAACCTGGCCTCCAGCATGTACCCGGATCAGTCGCTCTATCCGGCTAACTCCGTGCCGTCGGTCGTGGATCGGATCAACAACACCTTCCGCCGTGCGGATCAGATCCAGTGGGCGGCGGGTATTGAGCCAAACGATCCGCGCTTTATTGACTACTTCCTGCCGATCGTTGCGGATGCGGAAGCGGGCTTCGGCGGCGTGCTGAACGCCTTTGAGCTGATGAAATCGATGATTGAAGCCGGTGCAGCGGCCGTTCACTTCGAAGATCAGCTGGCGTCAGTGAAGAAGTGCGGACATATGGGCGGTAAGGTGCTGGTTCCTACACAGGAAGCGGTTCAGAAGCTGGTTGCCGCGCGTCTGGCTGCTGACGTGCTCGGCGTGCCGACGCTGGTCATTGCCCGTACCGATGCGGACGCGGCTGACCTGATCACCTCTGACTGCGATCCGTACGACAGCGAGTTCATCACCGGCGAGCGCACCAGCGAAGGGTTCTATCGTACCCACGCGGGTATCGAGCAGGCGATCAGCCGCGGTCTGGCGTACGCGCCGTACGCGGACCTGGTCTGGTGTGAAACCTCCACGCCGGATCTGGCGCTGGCAAAACGCTTTGCCGACGCCATTCATGCGAAGTACCCGGGCAAACTGCTGGCCTACAATTGCTCGCCGTCCTTTAACTGGCAGAAAAAGCTGGATGACAAAACCATCGCCAGCTTCCAGCAGCAGCTGTCCGACATGGGCTACAAATACCAGTTCATTACGCTGGCAGGCATCCACAGCATGTGGTTCAACATGTTCGACCTGGCGCACGCCTATGCGCAGGGTGAGGGCATGAAGCACTACGTTGAGAAGGTGCAGCAGCCGGAATTTGCGGCAGGCAAAGACGGTTACACCTTCGTGTCTCACCAGCAGGAGGTGGGCACCGGCTACTTTGATAATGTGACCACGATTATTCAGGGCGGCACCTCCTCCGTCACCGCCTTAACGGGTTCAACGGAAGAAGCACAGTTCTAATCTTTTCCCCCTCTCCCCCCTGGGGAGAGGGTTGGTGGTGAGGGGGAATATATGTCGCGTGGCCTGGAATTACTGATTGCCCAAACTATTTTGCAGGGCTTCGATGCCCAGTATGGTCGTTTTCTGGAAGTAACCTCCGGCGCCCAGCAGCGCTTCGAACACGCAGACTGGCATGCGGTTCAGCAGGCCATGAAGCAGCGTATCCATCTTTATGACCACCACGTGGGTCTGGTGGTGGAGCAGCTGCGCTGTATTACCGACGGTAAAAGTCCGGACGCGGAATTTTTACTGCGCGTAAAAGAGCATTACACCCATCTGTTACCCGACTACCCGCGCTTCGAGATTGCGGAGAGCTTTTTCAACTCCGTCTATTGCCGGTTATTTGACCACCGCTCATTATCTCCTGAGCGGTTATTTATCTTTAGCTCCCAGCCTGAACGGCGCTTTCGTACCATTCCCCGTCCGCTGGCGAAAGATTTCTTTCCCGAGCACGGATGGGAAAAGCTCCTGCACCGCGTGCTGACGGATTTGCCGCTGCGCCTGCCCTGGGAGAATAAAACCCGGGATATCGGGTATATCCACGCCCATCTCAAAGAAGCATTCGGCGCGGAGGTGCTCAGCCACAGCCATTTGCAGGTGGCCAACGAGCTTTTCTACCGCAATAAAGCCGCCTGGCTGGTGGGCAAACTGGTTACGCCGACGGCTATTGTGCCGTTTCTGCTGCCCATTCATCGTACCGACGACGGGGAACTGTTTGTTGATACCTGCCTGACTACCAGCGCCGAGGCCAGCATCGTGTTTGGCTTCGCCCGTTCCTATTTTATGGTGTACGCTCCGCTGCCCGCCGCGCTGGTGGAGTGGCTGCGCGAGATCCTGCCGGGCAAAACCACGGCCGAGCTGTATATGGCCATTGGCTGCCAGAAGCACGCTAAAACGGAAAGCTACCGGGAGTACCTGCGCTATGTCACCACGGCCGATGAGCAGTTCATCGAAGCGCCCGGCATTCGCGGCATGGTGATGCTGGTGTTTACGCTGCCGGGCTTCGACCGGGTCTTTAAGGTGATTAAGGACAGATTCGCGCCGCAGAAAGAGATGACCGCCGCGCACGTCCGCGCCTGCTACCAGCTGGTTAAGGAGCACGACCGCGTCGGGCGCATGGCGGATACTCAGGAATTCGAAAACTTTGTGCTGGATAAGCAGCAGATCGATCCGGCGCTCATGGCGCTTTTACTGCAGGAAGCACCCGCCAAAATCACCGATCTTGGCGATAAAATCGCAATCAGCCATCTCTACATTGAACGTCGCATGGTGCCGCTGAATATCTGGCTGGAGCAGTCCGACGGTCAGGCTTTAAGAGATGCGATTGAAGAGTACGGCAACGCGATTCGCCAGCTTGCCGCCGCCAATATCTTCCCGGGCGATATGCTGTTCAAAAACTTCGGCGTCACCCGTCACGGACGGGTAGTGTTCTACGATTACGACGAAATTTGCTACATGACCGAGGTGAACTTCCGCGACATCCCACCGCCCCGCTACCCGGAAGATGAGCTTTCCAGCGAGCCGTGGTACAGCGTTTCGCCGGGCGATGTGTTTCCCGAAGAGTTTCGCCACTGGCTCTGCGCCGATCCGCGCATCGGGCCGCTATTCGAAGAGATGCATGCCGATCTGTTTCGCGCCAGCTACTGGCGGGGACTGCAAACGCGGATCAAAAACGGGCACGTGGAAGATGTGTACGCTTACCGCCGTAAGCAGCGGTTTTGCATCCGGTTTTCAGAGGGCATCATGTAGGCCGGGTAAGGCGAAGCCGCCATCCGGCAATGCATGCTTAACGAATCCCACCGTACGCCAGCGTGACCTCTTTCGCCGCCTTAATCACCAGCGCACCCAACTCAGTGACCCGATCGTCGGTCATACGCGAAATCGGCCCGGAGATAGAGATGGCGGCAAACGGCTCGCGGTGCTCGTCAAAAATGCAGGCTGCGATACAGCGCAGGCCTAGGGCGTGCTCCTCGTCGTCAAACGAATAGCCGCGCTTGCGGGTCAGGGCCAGGTCTTCTTTCAGATGCACCGGCGAAACCAGCGTGGCGTGGGTATAAGCATGCAGTCCTTTACGGTGCAGCAGCCCCGTCACCTGCTCCTCGGTCAGCTGCGAGAGGAACGCTTTACCCGCCCCTGAGGCATGCATCGGCAGCTTGCCGCCAATCGGCGCGGACATGCGCATCAGCTGCGTGCACTGAACCTGGTCGATGATAATCGCCTGATGGTCGCTCTGGTCGAGCACGGCCAGATTCACGGTCTCGCCCGACTCTTCCATCAATTTGCGCAGAATCGGGTGCACAATCGCCAGCAGGTTACGGCTCTGCAGGAAGCTGCTGCCCACGATAAACGCATGCGCGCCCACCGCCCAGTGCCCCAGCTCGCCTACCTGGCGGACAAAGCCCAGCTGCTGCATGGTGGTCAGCAGGCGGTGCGTCGTGGAGTTCGGCAGGCCAGCCTGCTGGGCCAGCTCCGTCAGGGCCACGCTGCTGTGCGACTCGGCTATCCACTCCAGCAGCTTCAGACCGCGCGTGAGCGATTGAACCTGTCCACCCTGTTGTGCGGCAGCGGTGGTGGCAGCAGGTTTTCTGCCGCGTTTAGCGGGAACGGTCGCGACCATGACGATCTCCTTTTTCTGTATCGTGGAAATCATTTTCGTTTTATTTGGTGAATTTGCAACCGTTATCCTGACTGATCGGAGGAGTGATAGTGAACATGTCTCATGTTACCGCTGAGCGACTTTTCCACCCTGCGAGATTGTGCCAGTATGGAACGCAGCCTTTTGGCCTTGTTGAGCGTTGTCGGGAGCAAGTGTGAGCAGCAAAGTAGAGCAACTGCGTGCGCAGTTAAATGAACGAATTCTGGTGCTGGACGGCGGCATGGGCACCATGATCCAGGGCTATCGTCTGAGTGAAGGCGATTTCCGCGGCGAACGCTTCGCCGACTGGCCCTGCGACCTGAAAGGGAACAACGACCTGCTGGTGCTCAGCAAGCCGTCCGTGATCAAGGATATCCACAACGCCTACTTCGAAGCGGGTGCGGATATCGTTGAAACCAACACCTTTAACTCGACAACCATCGCCATGGCGGATTACCAGATGGAATCCCTGTCGGCGGAGATCAACTTTGAAGCCGCAAAGCTTGCGCGCGCCTGCGCCGACGAGTGGACGGCCCGCACGCCGGATAAGCCGCGCTACGTTGCCGGGGTGCTTGGCCCGACGAACCGCACCGCGTCGATTTCACCGGACGTCAACGACCCGGCGTTCCGTAATATCACCTTTGACCAGCTGGTTGTTGCCTACCGTGAATCGACCAGAGCGCTGGTGGAAGGCGGTTCCGATCTGATCCTGATTGAAACGGTATTCGACACCCTCAACGCCAAGGCCGCGATTTACGCGGTGAAAGAGGAGTTCGAGGCGCTGGGCGTTGACCTGCCGATCATGATTTCCGGCACCATCACCGATGCCTCCGGCCGTACCCTGTCCGGCCAGACCACCGAAGCGTTTTATAACTCCCTGCGCCACGCCGACGCGCTCTCCTTCGGCCTGAACTGCGCGCTGGGCCCGGACGAGCTACGCCAGTACGTGCAGGAGCTGTCGCGCATTGCGGAATGCTACGTTACCGCGCACCCGAACGCCGGTCTGCCGAACGCCTTCGGTGAATACGATCTGGATGCCGACACCATGGCGGCACAAATCCGCGAGTGGGCCGAGTCTGGATTTCTCAACATCGTCGGCGGCTGCTGCGGCACCACGCCGGAGCACATCGCCGCCATGAGCAACGCCGTGGCCGGACTGCCGCCGCGCAAGCTGCCCGAACTGCCGGTTGCCTGTCGCCTCTCCGGCCTTGAGCCGTTAACCATCGGCGACGACAGCCTGTTTGTGAACGTGGGTGAGCGTACCAACGTCACCGGTTCCGCGAAGTTCAAACGCCTGATCAAAGAAGAGAAATACAGCGAAGCGCTGGACGTTGCCCGCCAGCAGGTGGAGAGCGGCGCGCAGATTATCGATATCAACATGGATGAGGGGATGCTCGACGCCGAAGCGGCGATGGTGCGTTTCCTCAACCTGATCGCCGGTGAGCCGGACATCGCCCGCGTGCCGATCATGATCGACTCCTCCAAATGGGAGGTGATCGAGAAGGGGCTGAAGTGCATTCAGGGTAAAGGCATCGTCAACTCCATCTCCATGAAAGAGGGCGTTGATACCTTTATTCATCACGCGAAGCAGGTCCGCCGCTACGGTGCCGCCGTGGTGGTCATGGCCTTTGACGAAGTGGGCCAGGCCGACACTCGCGCGCGTAAAATTGAGATTTGCCGCCGCGCGTACAAAATACTGACCGAAGAGGTAGGCTTCCCGCCGGAAGACATCATCTTTGACCCGAACATCTTCGCCGTGGCGACCGGCATCGAAGAGCACAACAACTACGCCCAGGACTTTATCGGCGCGTGCGAGGACATCAAGCGCGAGCTGCCGCATGCCCTCATCTCCGGCGGCGTGTCGAACGTCTCGTTCTCGTTCCGCGGCAACGACCCGGTGCGTGAAGCGATCCACGCCGTGTTCCTCTACTACGCCATCCGCAACGGGATGGACATGGGGATCGTTAACGCCGGACAGCTGGCGATTTACGACGACCTGCCCGCCGAGCTGCGCGACGCGGTGGAAGACGTGATCCTCAACCGCCGCGACGACGCCACGGAGCGGCTGCTTGACCTGGCAGAAAAATACCGCGGCAGCAAGTCGGATGACGCAGCCAACGTTCAGCAGGCCGAGTGGCGCGCCTGGGACGTGAAAAAACGTCTGGAATATTCGCTGGTAAAAGGCATCACCGAGTTTATCGAGCAGGACACCGAAGAGGCGCGTCAGCAGTCAGCCCGCCCGATTGAAGTGATCGAAGGGCCGCTGATGGACGGCATGAACGTGGTGGGCGATCTGTTCGGCGAGGGCAAAATGTTCCTGCCGCAGGTGGTGAAATCCGCGCGCGTGATGAAGCAGGCCGTGGCGTACCTGGAGCCGTTTATCGAAGCCAGCAAAGAGAAAGGCTCCAGCAACGGCAAAATGGTCATCGCCACCGTGAAGGGCGACGTGCACGACATCGGCAAGAACATCGTCGGCGTGGTGCTGCAGTGCAATAACTACGAGATTATCGACCTTGGCGTGATGGTCCCGGCGGATAAAATCCTCAAGACCGCGCGCGAAGTGAATGCCGACCTGATTGGCCTCTCCGGGCTGATCACCCCGTCGCTGGACGAGATGGTTAACGTGGCGAAGGAGATGGAGCGTCAGGGCTTCACCATTCCGCTGCTGATTGGCGGCGCGACCACCTCCAAGGCGCACACGGCGGTGAAAATCGAGCAGAACTACAGCGGGCCGACGGTCTACGTGCAGAACGCCTCGCGCACGGTGGGCGTGGTCTCCGCGCTGCTCTCTGACACCCAGCGCGACGAGTTTGTTGAGCGCACCCGCAAAGAGTACGAAACCGTTCGCATCCAGCACGGGCGCAAGAAACCGCGCACCCCGCCCGTTTCACTCCAGGCGGCGCGCGATAACGATCTGGCGTTTGACTGGTCGAGCTATACGCCGCCGGTCGCGCATCGCCTGGGCGTTCAGGAGGTCAGTGCCAGCATCGAAACGCTGCGTAACTACATCGACTGGACGCCGTTCTTTATGACCTGGTCGCTCGCGGGCAAATATCCGCGCATCCTGGAAGATGAGGTGGTGGGCGAGGAGGCGAAACGCCTGTTTAACGATGCCAACGACATGCTCGACAGGCTAAGCGCGGAGAAAACCCTCAACCCACGCGGCGTGGTGGGGCTGTTCCCGGCCAACCGCGTGGGCGACGACATCGAAATTTACCGCGATGAAACCCGCACTCACGTGCTGGCAGTCAGCCGCCATCTGCGCCAGCAAACCGAGAAAGTGGGCTTTGCCAACTACTGCCTGGCCGATTTTGTCGCGCCGAAGCTGAGCGGTAAAGCCGACTATATTGGCGCCTTTGCAGTAACCGGCGGTCTGGAAGAAGATGCGCTGGCGGACGCGTTCGAAGCGCAGCACGATGATTACAATAAAATCATGGTGAAAGCGATCGCCGACCGCCTGGCGGAAGCCTTCGCCGAGTACCTGCACGAGCGCGTGCGTAAGGTGCACTGGGGCTACGCGGCGAACGAAAACCTCAGCAACGAGGAGCTGATCCGCGAAAACTACCAGGGGATTCGTCCGGCGCCGGGCTACCCGGCCTGCCCGGAACACACCGAAAAGGGCACGATCTGGCAACTGCTGGACGTCGAAGCCCATACCGGGATGAAGCTCACCGAGTCGTACGCCATGTGGCCGGGCGCGTCCGTCTCCGGCTGGTACTTCAGCCACCCGGACAGCAAGTACTTCGCCGTGGCGCAGCTTCAGCGCGATCAGATTGAAGATTACGCCCTGCGCAAAGGCATGAGCGTGTCAGAAGTAGAGCGCTGGCTGGCACCGAATTTAGGCTACGACGCAGACTAACGTCACTTTTCCTTACAACAAACAGGGCACCTCATGGGTGCCTTGTCTCTTTCTTACGCTTAACCCCTTATACTGAAATAAGGTTCTATCCCTGGCACCCGGTGGCGGTGCGCTTACCGGGCCTGTGCGTAGGTCAGATAAGGCGTCGCCGTCATCCGACATGGCAACGCGCAGGGAACCTCAGGAAAACCGATAAAGATAAGGAGGAAAACCATCCGTGCTGACCCTGTTACATCTGCTCTCTGCAGTCGCACTGCTCGTATGGGGCACCCATATCGTCCGTACCGGCGTGATGCGCGTATTTGGCGCCCGTTTACGTACCGTTCTCAGCAGCAGCGTTGAGAAGAAGCCGCTCGCCTTCTGCGCAGGCATTGGCGTAACGGCACTCGTTCAGAGCAGCAACGCCACAACCCTGCTTGTCACCTCCTTTGTGGCGCAGGATCTGGTGGCGCTGGCCCCGGCGCTGGTGATTGTGCTGGGGGCTGATGTGGGTACCGCGCTGATGGCGCGTATCCTGACCTTCGATCTCTCCTGGCTGTCGCCGCTGCTGATTTTTGTCGGCGTTATCTTCTTCCTCGGCCGCAAACAGACGCGGGCCGGGCAGCTTGGTCGCGTGGGGATTGGCCTGGGGCTGATTCTGCTGGCGCTGGAGCTGATTGTGCAGGCGGTCACCCCGATTACCGAGGCCAACGGCGTGCAGGTCATCTTCGCCTCCCTGACCGGTGACATCATGCTCGACGCGCTGATTGGCGCGGTGTTTGCCATCGTCAGCTACTCCAGCCTGGCCGCCGTGCTGCTGACGGCCACGCTCACCGCCGCCGGGGCGATCTCCTTCCCGGTCGCGCTGTGTCTGGTGATCGGTGCCAACCTCGGCTCTGGCCTGCTGGCGATGCTCAATAACAGCGCCGCCAACGCTGCCGCCCGCCGCGTGGCGCTCGGTAGCCTGCTGTTTAAGCTGGTGGGCAGCCTGATTATTCTGCCCTTTATCCATCCGCTGGCGAACCTGATGGATAACCTCCCGCTGCCGAAGGCGGAGCTGGTGATCTACTTCCACGTGTTCTACAACCTGGTGCGCTGCCTGGCGATGGTCCCTTTTGCCGGGTCGATGGCTCGCTTCTGCGAGCGACTCATTCAGGACGAACCGGAGCTGGACGCCCGCCTGAAGCCAAAGCATCTGGATACCTCCGCGCTGGACACCCCGGCCCTGGCGCTGGCGAATGCCGCGCGCGAGACGCTGCGCATGGGCGACGCCATGGAAACCATGCTCGAAGGGCTGCAAAAGGTGATGCACGGCGAGCCGCGAGAGGAGAAAGAGCTGCGCAGACTGGCGGACGATATCAACGTGCTCTATACCGCCATTAAGCTTTACCTGGCCCGCATGCCGCAGGACGAGCTGGCGGAGGAGGAGTCCCGCCGCTGGGCGGAAATCATTGAGATGTCGCTCAACCTTGAGCAGGCCTCCGATATTGTTGAGCGCATGGGCAGCGAGATTGCCGATAAGTCGCTGGCCGCCCGCCGGGCGTTCTCCGTTGAAGGCTTAAAAGAGCTTGAAGCGCTGCACGAACAGCTGGTCAGCAACCTCAAGCTGGCGATGCTGGTCTTCTT
Source organism: Enterobacter roggenkampii (assembly GCF_001729805.1). NCBI lineage: Bacteria > Pseudomonadati > Pseudomonadota > Gammaproteobacteria > Enterobacterales > Enterobacteriaceae > Enterobacter > Enterobacter roggenkampii. The sequence continues at coordinate 260,644 of NZ_CP017184.1, forward strand.
CTCCAGCGACGTGCCGAGCGCGCGCCGCCTGCGCCGCAACAAGCATCGCTTCCGCATTCTTAACCGCCGCTACTCGCACGCCCACGTTGAGCGCCTGCATCAGCAGAACGTGCAGAGTATCGAGACCAGCTCACTCCACCTGGGGCTGCTGGGGGATATGAAGCGCCTCAACTCGTTGTTCTGTGCGGTGGCCTACAGCGTGATGGAACAGCCGGATGAAGATGACCAGCGGGATGAGTATTAATCCCCGGCGTGTTTGAGTGTTAGCCCAAAACCCAATGCTTTCATGACCGCGAGCGTGGTTTTGAGCGTTGGGTTTCCTTTATCACTGAATGACCGATAAAGCTGCTCACGTGATAAACCGGTTTGCTGTGAAATGTTCGACATGCCTTTGGCTCGCGCGACAACACCAAGGGCTTTAGCGATATATGTCGAGTCGCCTGTTTCTAGTGCATCAGCGATAAACACGGCGATTTCCTCGTCATCCACCAACGCGTTGGCGGGATCGTAAGGTGTTAATTTATGCATGCTCATTCACTCCTGCCATTGGGATACATTGCTCAGCATTTTTTTCCATCAGTATGTCTCTGGCCTGGCTGCTTTTGTCACCACCACATAACAGCACGATGATGTAATTGCCCTGGTCTTTAAAATAGATCCTGTAGCCCGGACCAAAGTGGATCCTTAGCTCACTTATACCTTCTCCCACGGGTTTAACGTCGCCCGCTAAGCCATTTGCCAACCGAAAGAGGCGGGAAGCGATAATGGTCTTCGCTCGTCGAGCTTTTAAGTTTTGCTCCCAGCGTCGGAAGGATTCTGTCTGAACAATCTCCTTCATATTACTCCCTGTGATTTATAAACTACAAACACTTCTCCATGGAGAGTAAAACTAAAAGGCTTGAACACATGGGTAAATGACAGGATGCAAAATCCTGAAAGCGTCTCGCAAACTAAAAAACCCGTCTCAGTTACCGTCGGCTAATCTTTTTTTCCAGTCCATACCTAAGGTATATTTCGCCCTTCACAGGAGAAACTATGCTGCCAACTCAATCAACCCGATTAAACAAATACATTAGCGAGAGCGGGATCTGCTCACGTCGCGAGGCGGACCGTTACATTGAACAAGGTAATGTGTTCCTCAACGGCAAGCGCGCCACGATTGGTGACCAGGTGATGCCTGGCGACGTGGTTAAAGTGAATGGTCAGCTCATCGAACCGCGTGATGCCGAAGACCTGGTGTTTATCGCGTTGAACAAACCGGTTGGGATTGTCAGCACCACGGAAGACGGTGAGCGGGACAACATCGTTGATTTCGTGAACCACAGCAGCCGTATCTTCCCGATTGGCCGTCTGGATAAAGACTCTCAGGGGCTGATTTTCCTCACCAACCACGGCGATCTGGTCAACAAGATCCTGCGTGCCGGTAACGATCACGAAAAAGAGTACATTGTGACGGTGAATAAGCCGGTCACGGACGACTTTATTCGCGGCATGGGCGCCGGTGTGCCGATCCTCGGTACCGTCACGAAAAAGTGTAAGGTGAAGAAAGAAGCGCCGTTCGCGTTCCGCATTACCCTGGTGCAGGGCTTAAACCGCCAGATCCGCCGCATGTGCGAGTACTTCGGTTATGAAGTGACGAAGCTGGAGCGCACGCGCATCATGAACGTCAGCCTGTCCGGCATTCCGCTGGGCGAATGGCGCGACTTGACGGATGACGAACTGATTGAGCTGTTCAAGCTTATCGAGAACTCCTCGTCCGAAGCGAAGCCGAAGGCCAAAGCCAAACCGAAAACCCAGGCGATTAAACGTCCGGTCGTGAAGGCGCCGCAGGCGGAAGAGAAAGGACGCGGCAAACCGGGTAACGGGAAGCGATTTACCCAGCCTGGCCGTAAAAAGAAAGGGCGCTAGCTAGCGCCTTCCACGGGTAGAGGTATTGGCCGACCAGGAAAAGGTCGTTTCAGTATCCGGCTTATAAGCCTGCTGCTTTTTCAGCTTGCGGGCTTTTTTCGCCTCGGCGTCACGCTGCGCCATCAGTTTGTCGATGTACTCTTTTTTCACCTGATTGGTTTCGGCGTTGGTCAGCGTACGGCCATGCGCGATGCGGGCGCGGTCGAGAAGCGTTTTCAGTTCGCGCTGCTCGGCTTCCGTCATGTCTTTCTGGGTCAAACGTGGTGTCGCCATTGCTGAAGCCTCATGAGAGAGAGGCTTCAGTGTAAAGCAAGCTGAGTCAATTAACCCTGTTTCACCGCATCTTTTTTCGTTTGTTCCTCAATCGGTTTGCCGGACCAGTAGCCCGCCAGCAGCGAGCCGGAGAGGTTGTGCCAGACAGAGAACAGCGCACCCGGCAGGGCCGCCAGCGGCGAGAAGTAGATTTTGCCGAGCGCCGCCGCCAGGCCGGAGTTCTGCATCCCTACCTCGATTGCCAGCGTGCGGCAGGTCGATTCGTCGAAGCCAAACAGTTTCCCGCCCCAGTAGCCGCCCAGCAGGCCAATGGTGTTATGCAGCACCACCGCAACGATCACCACAAAGCCTACGGAAGCTATGTGCGAGGCGGAACCCGCCACCACTGCGCTGATGATCGCCAGAATACAGACCATCGAAAACGCGGGCAGGTACGGCTCAACGGCCTTCACCACGCGCGGGAACAGGTGGTGAATGACCAGCCCCAGCGCAATCGGGATTACAACAATCTGCAGAATGCTCAGCAGCATCCCCATCACGTCCACCTGAATATGCGCATCCACGTACAGGCGGGTTAACAGCGGCGTGGCAATCACGCCAACCAGCGTGGAGACGGACGAGATAGTGACGGAGAGCGCCACGTCGCCTTTCGCCAGATAGATCATGACGTTGGATGCCGTGCCGCTGGCGACGCTGCCCACCAGCACCATCCCGGCGGAGAGGTCGGGCGGCATCTTAAAGACCATCGCCAGCAGCCACGCTGCAAGCGGCATCACCAGGTAGTGGAGGAATATTCCTGCCGCGACGGGCGCAGGGCGAGACAGCACGCGCTTAAAATCGTCTACTTTCAGATGCACACCCATACCGAACATGATCAGCATCAGCAGCGTGGCGACCCACGGACCAATACCGGTGAACGTGGTGGGCGTGTAATACGCGAGTACGGAGAGCAGCAGCGCCCATAACGGGAACAGCCGCGTAATAGCGGATAACATAATGATTTCCTTGCGATGAATGTTGCGTGTGTTTGTTATAAAAAGCCGGGATCGAGCCCGGCTATAGTTATTGTTTATCGCGTAAGGAAGTAATATTCAAATGAATTATGACCGGATGCTTTCCCAGCTCAGACTAAAGCGAGCCAGATATTTGCGCAGTCGGTCGGCGTCGTTAGGATTGGCTTTTTTGAGCCGTGAAACGGCAAACAGCTCACGTCCGGCTTCAGACAACGATGCGCTGCGGCGACATACCTCCAGCACCGTTTCCAGTTGCCGCTGGTCAAAGAGGTCAATCTCCATGTCAGTTGCAGGCTGCGTCACGTCAGTTTGCCAGTCGGTCTGAAGACGTGAGATCTCCTCCAGCACCAGATCCTGAGTAATACGCCCTCGTTCCGCCAGCGTCGCCATGCGTGCGACGCTGGCGCTCAGTTCGCGAAAGTTGCCCCGCCACAGCGCTCTGCTGGAACAGGCAAAGGCCAGATAGCCTTCGCGTGCCTCTTTATCGAAGCGGATTTGCGTCTGGCTTTCGCGAGAGAAACGTTGAAGTTCGTAGTCAACATTCGGCGTGATGTCTTCTTTCCGTTGGGCAAGGCCGGGTAAGGCAAAGCTCCACATATTAATACGGGCATAGAGATCTTCACGAAAACGTCCTTCTGCCACCCACTGGCGCATATCACGGTGGGTTCCGGCGATAAGTTGAAAATCGCTGTGAACTTCTTTATCGGAGCCAAACGGGAAAAAAGTTTTCTCTTCAATGGCTTTGAGCAGCATCGCCTGTTCATCCAGGCCTAGTTCGGCAATCTCGTCGAGGAAAAGGACGCCGCCATCGGCTTCACGCAGCAGGCCGCTGCGCGCCGACAGTGCGCCGGTAAAGGCTCCTTTCACATGGCCGAACAGCGTGGACATGGCGTTATCACCGCGCAGGGTCGCGCAGTTGACGGAAACCAGTTTGCCGGAAACCTGATGGCGTGACTGCTTAAGCTGATAAATGCGGTTCGCGAGGAACGACTTGCCCGCGCCGGTGGGGCCGGTCAGCAGGATCGGGGCTGTAGAACGTAGCGCCACGCGTTCAATCTTGTCGATCAGACTGTTAAAGGTGGCGTTTCGCGTCTCAATGCCCGCTTTCAGAAATGAGATTGACTGCTGCTGCTCGCGCTGAAAACGGTTGGTAAGGGTCGTGTAGCGGCTTAAATCCAGGTCGATAATTGAGTAAGTTCCGGCTGCAGTCTCCTCAGCAGAGGCTTCTTTTCTGGCAGGGCCAGTCTGCAAAAGGCTGGCGGGAAGATAGCGGGCTTCCGTCAGCAGGAACCAGCAGATCTGCGCCACATGCGTGCCGGTGGTGATGTGGATGAAATACTCTTCGCGATCGGTATCAAACGTGTACTGGGTGGCGAAATCGAGAAACGCGGCATAAACCTCTTCGAAATCCCACGGGTCTTCAATGGTTACCGTGCTGGGACGCACCTCGGTGTGGGGGGAAACCAGCACAATATCTTCCGCCAGTTGCTGAGCCATGCCGAGATCTCGCGGTTGATGTAGCAGCTCCAGCCTGTCGACCGGGAAATCCGGCTGTTGGCACAGCCCGACGGTCGGTCGCCATTTGCGAAAGCGATTAGCCCGCTTTCCCCGTTTATCCATCACGGTGCCAAGCACCCCGATCACCACCTTCCGCTTCTTCATGTTTATCCGAAAAGATAATTGTCGATATAGCAGGATAAGAAATGTTGAGCCGAACGGCAATGCATGAAAAGCGTGATAAATAAAAATCATTAATTATCAATAAAATAAAAAAAATAAAACGGCGATTTTTGTTTTTGGCACGCTTCTGGCAATACAGATAACGTCACGACGTTGAGCACACTGGGGGTTAAGGCCCCGTCGGCGCACCAGGAACGGCAAGGCTGTTTTCCGGGGGCGTTCCGTCAACCAATGACAGACAGAAGGGTTCGATTCCCGATTCATTCTCCCAATGAAAACTGGTTGTAAACATCAAAGTAAAAACGGGGATTGCGCAGTCAGCAATCCCAATGAAGGTCGCCGGTAATGGCGCCGGATCGCAGGCGAAAAGGCATTCCCCTGTGATTTCGTGCCTGCACCCGCGCCTGACTTTAAGGAATATAAAATGGCTAAAAAAATCACGATAAAAAAAGGTCAGTTAGGACTGGTAGCAAAAGCTGGCGATTATTACCGGGTACTGGAGGCGGGTGAACACCGTCTGGGTTGGTTCAATACTGACGACGTGCTGGTGGTGAGCCAGGATGGCAGCGAGGTGCCGGATGCGCTGGCGGATTATCTGCGCCGCTTTCAGCCTGACTGGGTGGTACGTTACTGCCTGGCGGTCGACCTTACTGCGGATGAAATCGGGGTGTTATCGAACAACGGCGTATTGCAGGAAATTGTGCCGCCTTCGACTCGTCGTCTGTACTGGCAGCAGGATGCGGCGTTGACCCTGCAAAGAATTGATACCCGCGACGTGCGGGTACCGGTGGACGTGATGAATGCTGCTCTGCAACCGCGTCGCAATGGCGCGCTAAAGGGGCGCGACGCGATGCTGGTCGTACAGGTACCTGCCTGGCACGTCGGGGTGGTGAAAATCGACGGAGAAATTCAGGCACTGTTACCGCCGGGACTGACGGCTTACTGGAAAATTAACCATCTGGTTGAGGCAGAGATAGTGGATACGCGCCTTCAGGTGGTGGAAGTGAGCGGGCAGGAGATCCTGACGAAGGACAAAGTTAACCTGCGCCTGAACCTGGCGGCTAACTGGCGCTACAGCGACGTGCTGCAGGCCTGCGGGCAGCTTACGAAACCGCTGGAACATTTGTACCGCGAACTCCAGTTCGCACTGCGTGAGGCGGTCGGCACCCGCACGCTCGATGAGTTACTGGAAGATAAGCAGATCATTGACGAGGTGGTCAGCAAACAGGTGCAAGGCCGCCTGTCATCCTTTGGAATGGAAATTGCGTCGCTTGGGGTAAAAGATATTGTTTTACCTGGTGATATGAAAACGATTTTATCCCGTCTGGTAGAGGCCGAAAAATCGGCCCAGGCGAATGTTATACGCCGACGTGAAGAAACGGCGGCGACACGATCGCTGTTAAACACCGCAAAGGTGATGGAGAACAACCCGGTGGCGCTGCGTTTAAAAGAGCTGGAAACCCTGGAAAGGGTCGCGGAGCGTATCGACAAAATTTCAGTATTTGGTGGCCTGGACCAGGTATTACACGGCCTTGTTAACCTGAAAGGATAACGCAATGCAACAGAATGATTTTGAATTACTGACGGCGTCAAACGGCGCCCCGATCAAAATGTGGACTCACGGTGTGCCCGTGGAACCAGAGGCACAGGCGCAGTTACTGAATACTGCAAAGATGCCGTTTATTTTCAAACACCTTGCGGTGATGCCCGACGTTCATCTCGGTAAAGGCTCAACCATCGGCAGCGTGATTCCGACCAAAGGGGCAATTATTCCTGCGGCGGTTGGCGTGGATATTGGCTGCGGGATGATTGCCGTTCGCACGTCGCTGGTGGCGGGTGATTTGCCGGATAATCTCAGCGGTTTACGTAGCGCCATTGAACAGGCAGTACCGCATGGGAGAACCAATACGCGTTCTCGACGGGATAAAGGCGCGTGGGAAACGCCACCGAAAGAAGTGGACGATCGCTGGTGGGTGCTGGCCCCACGTTTTAAACAACTCACGGATAAATACCCGCAGTTGCTGAAAACCAACAACTACCAGCATCTGGGCACGCTGGGTACCGGAAACCACTTTATTGAAATTTGCCTCGATGAGCAGCAGCGCGTCTGGGTGATGTTGCACAGCGGCTCGCGCGGCGTAGGAAACGCCATCGGTAATGTGTTTATCGCCCTGGCACAGCAGGATATGCAGCATCACCTGGGACATCTGCCGGATAAAAATCTGGCCTATTTTCAGGAGGGGAGTCGTCACTATGAGGACTACATCGAGGCGGTGGAGTGGGCGCAGGATTTTGCCCGCCACAATCGGGAAGTGATGATGTCGCGCGTGCTGGCGGCGCTCTCTCGCGAAGTGACAAAGCCCTTTATTACGCAGCAGGAGGCGGTTAACTGCCATCACAACTATGTGCAGAAAGAACATCACTTTGGGGAAGAGGTACTGATCACGCGCAAAGGTGCGGTGTCGGCGCAGAAAGGGCAGATGGGGATTATTCCGGGCTCAATGGGCGCAAAGAGCTTCATCGTGCGTGGCCTCGGCAACGAGCAAAGCTTCTGTTCCTGCAGCCACGGCGCCGGGCGAGTGATGAGCCGAACGGCGGCAAAAAAACGCTATACCCTTAGCGACCATATTCAGGCGACCTCTCACGTAGAGTGTCGCAAAGACAATGAGGTGATCGATGAAACGCCGATGGCCTATAAAGACATTGATGCCGTGATGGCCGCGCAATCGTCGCTGGTGGAGATCGTTCACATCCTGCGTCAGGTAGTGTGTGTAAAAGGATAAAAAAATGAGCAACAACGATGTTGATAGCGCGATGCGCGCACGTGTCTGCGCGCAACTTCGCGCTATAGAGCAGCGCTATAACGTGCGCGTGCTCTACGCCTGTGAATCGGGCAGCCGGGGATGGGGTTTTGCCTCACCGGATAGCGATTATGATGTGCGGTTTTTGTACGTTCACCGCCCAGAATGGTATTTGCGCGTCGAAGCCCAGCGGGATGTGATCGAGCTGCCGATAGATGATGAACTGGACGTTTGTGGCTGGGAATGGCGCAAGGCACTGGGCCTGCTGAAGGGGGCAAACCCGACGCTTATCGAGTGGCTGGATTCCCCTGTTGTTTATCAGGAGGATGAGACGGTAGTGGCCGAGTTGCGCGCGCTAATACCTGCGTGGTTTTCGCCATTGCGCGCCCGCTGGCATTACTACTCGATGGCCCGAAAAAACTTCCGTGGATATTTACAGGGGGAAACGGTTCGGCTGAAAAAGTACTTTTATGTTCTACGACCTTTGCTGGCGGCGCGGTGGGTAGAAGCGGGGAAAGGCGTTCCACCGATGCGTTTTGACGAACTGCTTGCCGGGAGCGAACTGTGTGCGCCGTTACGTGCGGAAATCGATGCATTGCTGGAAATAAAACAGCGCGCAGGTGAAGCGGAATATGGTCCTAAACGGCCCTTACTCCACGCTTTTTTGCAAAGTGAGCTGGTGAGAGGAGAAGTGCCGCCGGTACTACCCGACAGCAGAGAAGGAAATTTAAAAGATCTGGATTCGCTGCTGATGAGAACAGTAATGAAAAGCTAAAGAATGGCCCGGTGGTGAAAACGCCCGGGCCATTCTTGCGCTTATTCAAACAAATTCTGATGAAGTTTCTGCACGACCTGCTCAGCCTGATCGGCTGGCACCAGGAAGCAGAGGTTATAGCTGGACGCACCGTAGCAAATCATGCGGATGTTGAACGGGTCGAGTACGCCAAACACCTCTTTGCCCACGCCGCAGGCGCGCGACAGCTTGTTGCCGATGATGGCAACCAGCGCCAGGTCTTCTTCGACTTCCACGCGGCACAGCTCGGACAGCTCAATCAGCAGCGACTGCGTCAGCAGGGTGTCACCGGTTGATGTGGAGCCGGTGGTGTCCAGCGTCAGCGCAATGCTCACTTCAGAGGTGGTGATCAGATCCACGGAGATGTTGTGGCGCGCCAGAATACCAAACACTTCCGCCAGGAAACCGCGGGAGTGCAGCATATTGTGGCTGTGGAGCGTCACCAGCGTCTGGCGACGGCGCAGGGCCAGGGCGCGGAACAGCGGCGGGTTTTCCGTTTTCTTGCAGACCAGCGTGCCGCCGGCTTTTGGATCTTTACTGGAGCCGACGAAGACCGGAATATCGCTGCGCACAGCAGGCAGCAGCGTGGCCGGGTGCAGCACTTTCGCGCCGAAGGTGGCCATTTCCGCCGCTTCTTCAAACGCGATCACATCAATACGTTTCGCCGCGGAAACAACGCGCGGGTCGGTGGTGTAAATGCCCGGAACGTCAGTCCAGATATCGACGCGCGTAGCATGCAGGGCCTCGCCCAGCAGCGCGGCGGTATAGTCGCTGCCGCCACGGCCAAGCGTGGTGGTGCGGCCCTTTGCTTCGCTGCCGATAAAGCCCTGAGTGATCACGATGCCGTCTGCCAGGCGCGGGGCCAGCTGCTGATTGGTCAGCTCGGCCAGCGCTTCAACGTCCGGCTCGGCGCGGCCAAAGCGGTCGCTGGTACGCATGATTTTGCGTACGTCAAACCACTGCGCCTGAACGTTACGCTCGCGCATGATTTCCACAAATAGCAGGGTGGACATCAGCTCACCGTGGCTGACCAGCTCATCGGTCAGGGCGGTGGAGGTGGCCAGAGAGGCCGCTTCTGCCAGCGTGGTGATGTTTTCCAGCAGGCGTTCCACTTCCTCGCGGATGACGTTCGGGTTCTGCAGACGCTCAAGGATGTCGAACTGAATTTTGCGCAGTGCATCCAGTTTCACGAAACGTTCTGTCGCTTCCAGTCCTTCAGACAGAGAAACCAGCAGGTTCGTCACGCCGGCGGATGCAGACAGCACCACCAGGCGGGTATTCGGATCGGCCAGCACCACATCGGCGCTGCGGTTCATGGCATCGTAATCGGCCACACTGGTGCCGCCAAACTTGGCGACCACAAAACTCGTCATAACAACCTCGTGTCAGGGAATGAATAAGCGACCATGGCACAAGAATGAAACGAAAACAGGTGCAGGCGCAAAATACGGCCCTATAAATAAAATGTGGGGGAGGTCCTGTCAATGCTGGGATTATGCGGATTTTTTATGGGGGGTACCCCTGAGAAACAGGACTTATAACAGGGCCAGATTTTATGCTTCGTTTTAGGGCATTTTGACCGACATTTCTCCGCTCCAGGAGGGCGCTTCAGCAGCTATACTTTTCGGGTCTTTTCACCTGTGTTTGATGCAGGCCAGGGCAATGGCATAAAAACCATCACAATTTTTATTTGCAGGCGCTACAATCGACCGCAGTCACAATTCTCAAATCAGAAGAGTATTGCTAATGAAAAACATCAACCCAACGCAGACCGCTGCCTGGCAGGCACTCCAGAAACATTTTGATGAAATGAAAGACGTCACCATCGCGGACCTGTTCGCGAAAGATGCCGATCGTTTCAGCAAGTTCTCCGCGACCTTCGACGACCTGATGCTGGTGGATTTCTCTAAAAACCGCATTACCGAAGAGACGCTGGCAAAACTGCAGGATCTGGCGAAAGAGACCGAACTGGCGGACGCCATCAAATCCATGTTCTCCGGTGAGAAGATCAACCGCACCGAAGACCGTGCCGTGCTGCATGTAGCCCTGCGTAACCGTAGCAATACCCCAATCATCGTTGACGGCAAAGACGTCATGCCGGAAGTGAACGCGGTGCTGGAAAAGATGAAAACCTTCTCCGAAGCGATCATCTCCGGAAGCTGGAAAGGCTACACCGGCAAAGCGATCACCGACGTGGTTAACATCGGTATCGGCGGCTCTGACCTCGGCCCGTTCATGGTGACCGAAGCGCTGCGCCCGTACAAAAACCACCTGAATATGCACTTTGTGTCTAACGTCGATGGTACCCACATCGCCGAAGTGCTGAAAAACGTGAACCCGGAAACCACCCTTTTCCTGGTTGCGTCTAAAACCTTTACCACCCAAGAAACCATGACCAACGCCCACAGCGCGCGCGACTGGTTCCTGAAAACCGCGGGCGACAACAAGCACGTGGCGAAACACTTCGCTGCGCTGTCTACCAACGGTAAAGCCGTCAGCGAGTTCGGTATCGACACCGCGAACATGTTCGAATTCTGGGACTGGGTCGGTGGCCGCTACTCTCTGTGGTCTGCAATCGGTCTGTCTATCATCCTGTCCGTGGGCTTCGACAACTTCGTTGAGCTGCTCTCCGGCGCGCACGCGATGGACAAACACTTCTCCACCACCGCACCAGAGAAAAACCTGCCGGTGCTGCTGGCGCTGATCGGTATCTGGTACAACAACTTCTTTGGCGCTGAAACCGAAGCGATCCTGCCGTATGACCAGTACATGCACCGCTTTGCGGCTTACTTCCAGCAGGGCAACATGGAATCCAACGGTAAATACGTGGACCGTAACGGCAACGCGGTGGATTACCAGACTGGCCCAATCATCTGGGGCGAGCCGGGCACTAACGGTCAGCACGCATTCTATCAGCTGATTCACCAGGGCACCAAAATGGTACCGTGCGATTTCATCGCCCCGGCTATCACCCATAATCCGCTGTCCGACCACCATCCGAAGCTGCTGTCCAACTTCTTCGCCCAGACCGAAGCGCTGGCGTTCGGTAAATCCCGCGAGGTGGTTGAGCAGGAATACCGCGACCAGGGTAAAGATCCGGCAACGCTGGAGCACGTGGTGCCGTTCAAAGTGTTCGAAGGCAACCGTCCAACCAACTCCATCCTGCTGCGCGAAATCACGCCGTTCAGCCTTGGCGCGCTGATTGCCCTGTACGAGCACAAAATCTTCACGCAGGGCGCGATCCTGAACATCTTCACCTTTGACCAGTGGGGCGTTGAGCTGGGTAAACAGCTGGCAAACCGTATTCTGCCAGAGCTGGGTGACGATAACGCGATTACCAGCCATGACAGCTCGACCAATGGGTTGATCAACCGTTATAAAGCATGGCGTGCGTAATTAAAACGCCATGAAAACGTGCCGGCTTAATGCCGGCATTTTTTTATCAGATAATTCCTGATGTCTGTTAGTTAACGCAAATTCTGGTTCTGAGTTTAATCTGAAAAAGACGTTTAACCCGTTAATTGCTGCGGTTTATTTTAAGAAAATACGCAGAAGGAACTTAATATATCAATATTATAAGTTATTGTTTTATAGTTATTTAATATTTTCCCTCTTTGTCTTTCATTTCGATTTTATCCATTAGTCTGAAAACCCACCCTCTATTTCCCCTTACGGCAAACCCACGGCATGAGTTGTGTATACTCGATTCCGCCTGAAATTCTTTTCGGGCAAATCTCCATTCATTCATTGAAGGGAAATTGTTATGAAGAAAGTACTGTATGGCATTTTTGCCATATCTGCGCTTGCGGCGACATCTGTTTATGCAGCTCCGGTTCAGGTCGGGGAAGCGGCAGGGTCGGCTGCGACGTCTGCGTCTGCGGGGAGTTCTACCGCAGCCAGCGCCAGCACCGTAAGTTCAGCCGTGGGTGTCGCGCTGGCGGCAACCGGTGGCGGTGATGGCTCCAACACCGGAACCACGACCACCACGACAACCAGCACCCAGTAATAGCGGGTGTTTTAATCATAACCACACTTCGGTGTGGTTATTTCGCCCCTTCGGAGAAGAGTCGTGAAGCGACCAGCAATCATTCTGATTTGCCTGCTGCTGCAGGCATGCTCGGCCACCACTAAAGGGCTGGGAAACTCACTGTGGGAAAGCCTGTTCGGCACACCGGGCGTGCATCTGACCGATGACGAGCTTCAGAACATGCCTTATGCCAGTCAGTACATGCAGCTTAACGATGGCCCGCAACTGTTTGTGGTGCTCGCTTTCGATGAAAACGGGCAGCAGAAATGGGTGACGCAGGATCAGGCCACCATCGTGACGCAGCATGGCCGTATCGTGAAAACCCTGTTGGGCGGCGATAACCTGCTGGAGGTGAATAATCTCGCTGACGATCCGCTGATCAAGCCGAACCAGATCGCCGACGGCGCGGGCTGGACGCGCACGATGGGCTGGACCGAACACAAACAGGTGCGTTACGCCACGGCACGCTCGACCTTCCGCTGGGACGGCACCGACAGAGTGAAGGTCGGCAGCGACGAAACGCAGGTTCGCGTGCTGGATGAAGAGGTCACCACCGACCAGGCCACCTGGCACAACCGCTTCTGGATCGACGAGGAAGGGCAGATCCGCCAGTCCTTACAGTATCTCGGTGCCGGATTCTTCCCGGTCAAAACCACCCTGATCAAGGCGGCGAAATCATGAAAACGCTCATCCACGCTGCGCTTATCGCCAGTTTTGCCGCGCCGCTGGCATGGTCCGCGGGAACGGTAAAGGTCTACACGCCGGACAGTGAAAAACCTAAAACCTTAACCCACGCCGAACGTCTGCTCGATCTCGTCGGACAGCCAAGGCTTGCCAACAGCTGGTGGCCAGGCGCGGTCATCGCTGAACGGCAGAAGACCGTGGAAGCGGAACAGCAGCACAAGGCGCTTCTTGCCAGGCTAACGGGACTCGCGGAACAGGAAGACGGCGACGACGCGGCGGCCATTAACAGCGTCCGTCAGCAGCTGCAGGCGCTGAAGGTGACGGGCCGACAGAACGTCAATCTTGACCCGGATGAGGTGCGCGTCACGGAAAACGGCAACCCGACCCTGGAAGGGGACTATACGCTCTGGCTTCCGGCGAAGCCGACGACGGTGACCGTGATGGGGCTGATCGGCAGCCCGGGTAACAAGCCCTTTACTCCCGGCCGCGACGTGGCGAGCTACCTCGACGAGCAGAGTCTGCTGAGCGGTGCGGATAACAGCTACGCCTGGGTGGTTTACCCTGACGGCCACACGCAAAAAGCCCCCGTTGCTTACTGGAATAAACGCCATATCGAACCCATGCCGGGCAGCATTATTTTTGTCGGTTTTGCCGACCATTTCTGGACGAAGGCGTATGACGGGCTTAACGCCGATATCCTTCACTCCCTGATTCAGCGGATACCGGAATAATGAAAAGAACCTATCTCTACAGCATGCTGGCGCTCTGCGTGAGTGCCGCCTGCCATGCAGAAACGTATCCGGCACCCATTGGCCCGTCTCAGTCAGACTTCGGCGGCGTCGGTTTACTGCAAACGCCCACCGCGCGTATGGCGCGCGAAGGGGAAATTAGCCTTAACTACCGTGATAACGACCAGTATCGTTACTACTCGGCGTCGGTGCAGTTGTTCCCGTGGCTTGAAACCACGCTGCGCTATACCGACGTCCGTACGAAACAATACAGCAGCGTCGAGGCGTTCTCAGGCGATCAGACCTACAAAGATAAAGCCTTCGACGTCAAGCTGCGCCTGTGGGAAGAGAGCTACTGGATGCCGCAGGTCTCCGTGGGCGCCAAAGATATTGGCGGTACCGGCCTGTTTGATGCGGAATACATCGTGGCCAGCAAGGCCTGGGGGCCGTTCGACTTCTCGCTCGGTCTGGGATGGGGCTATCTCGGCACCAGCGGCAACGTGAAAAACCCGTTTTGCTCCTACAGCGATAAATACTGCTACCGCGATAACAGCTATCAGAAAGCGGGCTCCATCAACGGCGACCAGATGTTCCACGGCCCGGCCTCGCTGTTTGGCGGCGTGGAGTATCAGACGCCCTGGCAGCCACTGCGCCTGAAGCTGGAGTACGAGGGGAATGACTACTCGCAGGACTTCGCCGGGAAGATTGAGCAGAAGAGCAAGTTTAACGTCGGCGCCATTTATCGCGTCACCGATTGGGCCGACGTTAACCTCAGCTACGAGCGCGGCAATACGGTGATGTTTGGCTTTACGCTGCGCACCAACTTCAACGACATGCGGCCGCACTACAACGACAACGCGCGGCCTGCATACCAGCCGGAGCCGCAGGATGCGATTCTGCAGCACTCCGTGGTGGCAAACCAGCTGACGCTGCTGAAATACAACGCCGGCCTGGCGGATCCAAAAATTCAGGTGAAAGGCGATACGCTGTACGTCACCGGCGAGCAAGTGAAATACCGCGACTCGCGGGAAGGGATCGAGCGCGCCAACCGGATCGTCATGAACGATCTCCCGGACGGGATCCGTACGATCCGCGTGACGGAGAACCGTCTCAACCTGCCGCAGGTGACGACGGAAACGGACGTTGCCAGCCTGAAGCGCCATCTGGAAGGCGAACCGCTCGGACATGAAACCGAGCTGGTGCAAAAGCGCGTTGAGCCGATCGTGCCGGAGACCACCGAGCAGGGCTGGTATATCGACAAGTCGCGCTTCGATTTCCATATCGATCCGGTGTTGAACCAGTCCGTCGGCGGGCCGGAAAACTTCTACATGTATCAGCTGGGCGTCATGGCGACGGCGGATCTGTGGCTGACCGACCACCTGCTGACCACCGGCAGCCTGTTCGGCAACATCGCCAACAACTACGACAAGTTCAACTACACCAACCCGCCAAAAGACTCGACGCTGCCGCGCGTGCGTACCCGCGTGCGTGAGTACGTACAGAACGATGCTTACGTGAACAACCTGCAGGCCAACTACTTCCAGTACTTCGGCAACGGCTTCTACGGCCAGGTGTACGGCGGGTATCTGGAAACCATGTACGGCGGCGCGGGGGCAGAAGTGCTTTATCGTCCTGTCGACAGCAACTGGGCGTTCGGGATTGATGCCAACTACGTCAAACAGCGTGACTGGCGCAGCGCCCAGGACATGATGAAGTTCACCGACTACAGCGTTAAAACCGGTCACCTGACCGCCTACTGGACGCCGTCGTTCGCGCCTGACGTGCTGGTGAAAGCCAGCGTCGGCCAGTACCTGGCGGGCGATAAAGGCGGCACGCTGGATATCTCCAAACACTTCGACAGCGGCGTCGTGGTGGGCGGCTACGCCACCATTACCAACGTCTCGCCGGACGAATATGGGGAAGGGGACTTCACCAAAGGAGTTTACGTGTCGATTCCGCTGGATCTGTTCTCATCCGGTCCAACCCGTAGCCGCGCGGCCATCGGCTGGACGCCGCTGACGCGTGACGGCGGTCAGCAGCTTGGACGTAAGTTCCAGCTGTACGACATGACCAGCGATAAGAACATTAACTTCCGCTGATGCTTCACGCCGGGCGGCACTGCGTTTGCCCGGCCTACGGTTTTTGTAGGCCCGGTAAGCGCAGCGCCACCGGGCGAATGCGCCAAACATAAACAAAAAATATAGATCCCCGTCACATTTTTGCGTTATACAGAAACCTCGCCCTGGAGAATGAGGTGCTGTATGACATCCCTGACTCGCCCGCGCGTTGAGTTTATCTCAACTGTCCTCCAGACCGTGCTGAACCTCGGTCTGCTGAGCCTTGGCCTGATCCTGGTCGTCTTTTTGGGTAAGGAGACGGTGCATCTGGCGGATGTGCTGTTCGCCCCTGAACAAACCAGCAAATATGCGCTGGTGGAAGGCCTGGTGGTCTACTTTCTCTACTTTGAATTTATCGCCCTGATTGTGAAGTATTTTCAGTCCGGCTTTCACTTCCCGCTGCGTTATTTTGTCTACATTGGGATCACCGCGATTGTGCGGCTGATCATCGTCGATCATAAATCCCCGCTCGATGTGCTGATCTACTCGGCGGCGATCCTGCTGCTGGTGATCACCCTCTGGCTGTGTAACTCGAAGCGGCTGAAACGCGAATAAAAAAATGGCGGCCCGGAGGCCGCCTAACAACAGTCACAAGTTGGGTCAATACAATACGTCTAAAGTTGAGGGTTGCAGTGGCATAACAAAATGAAACTTAACCTTTCACACCGCCCGCCGTCAGGCCGTTCACCAGCCAGCGCTGCGCCAGCAGGAACACCACGGTAATCGGGATGGCAGAGAGTACGGCCGCCGCGGCAAAGTCGCCCCACAGGTAGTTTTGCGGGTTGAGGTATTGCTGCATCCCTACGGCCAGGGTGTAGCTGTTCACATCACGCAGTAACAGTGAGGCAACCGGTACTTCGGTGATCGCAGCGATAAACGACAGGATAAACACTACCGCCAGAATCGGCACCGACAGCGGCAGCAGCACCAGGCGGAACGCCTGCCACGGGGTAGCCCCATCCAGCGCAGCCGCTTCTTCCAGCGAACCGTCGATGGTTTCGAAATAGCCTTTAATGGTCCACACATGCAGTGCGATACCGCCAAGGTAGGCGAAGATCACGCCGCCGTGGGTGTTCAGACCGATAAACGGAATGTACTGGCCCAGGCGGTCAAACAGGGCATATAACGCCACCAGCGACAGCACCGCCGGGAACATCTGGAAAATCAGCATCCCTTTCAGCAGCGTCGCTTTGCCCGGGAAACGCATGCGGGCAAAGGCGTAAGCGCAGGTGGTGGACAGCGCCACGATACCAATGGCGGTAATACCTGCGATTTTCACCGAGTTCCACAGCCACAGCAGCACCGGGAACGGCGGCGGCGTGACGCGGCCATCCGCGTGTTCCACGCTGAAGCCCAGCGCGAGCTTCCAGTGCTCCCAGGAGATTTCGTCCGGGATCAGGCTCCCGGTGGCGAAGTTACCCGAACGCAGGGAGATGGCGATAACCATCAGCAGCGGGAACATGATCGCCGCGATAAAAATCAGCAGGCCCAGGTGCGTCGCCAGGAGGCGCAGTTTCTGAGATTTGGGTTGTACCATAGCCATGTTCAGTGCCCTCCTTAGTCAAATTTCATACGTGTGGCTTTCAGGTTCACAATCGCCAGGGCGCCCACCAGCAGGAAGATCAGGGTGGCAATCGCTGCCGCCAGACCGAAGTCCTGACCGCCGCCGCCTTCGAAGGCGATACGGTAGGTGTAGCTCACGAGCAGATCGGTATAGCCTGCCGGCGTGGTGGTGCCAAGACGGTCCGGGCCGCCGTTGGTCAACAGCTGAATCAGCACGAAGTTGTTAAAGTTAAAGGCGAAGCTGGCAATCATCAGCGGGGTGAGCGGCTTGATGAGCAGCGGCAGCGTAATCTTAAAGAAGTTCTGGAACGGACCCGCGCCGTCCATCGCCGAAGCTTCGTACAAGTCATCCGGGATGGCCTTCAGCAGCCCCATGCACAGGATCATCATGTACGGATAACCGAGCCAGGTGTTCACGATGATGATCATTGAGCGGGCGGTGGTCGGGTCGCTGAACCAGGCCGGTTTGATGCCAAACAGCGCGCTCAGCATCATGTTGATTTCACCGAAGCTCTGGTTAAACAGCCCTTTGAAAATCAGAATCGAGATAAACGACGGTACGGCATACGGCAGAATCAGCAGCACGCGGTAAATCGCTTTGCCCTTCAGGGATTCCCACTGGACCAGACAGGCCAGCACCATGCCCACGGCTACGGTGAGGATCACGGTCAGTACGGAGAAGACCACCGTCCAGACGAAGATGGCGAAGAACGGTTTCTGAATGCCTTCGTCGGTAAATACGCGGGTAAAGTTGTCCCAGCCGATGGTGACGGTATAGCCCGGGCTGAGTTTGTCATCACCCCATTTGCCGTCGGCAGTAATGGATTGATAGAAACCAATGTCGTTATTCGGACGGTACTTCACGCCGCTCTGGTTGTTGGTCAGCGTGCCGTCATCCGCCAGGGTATAGAGCGGTTGGGTGCCGGAGAACTGGCGCAGCGAGCTCATGATCACTTTGCTGTCGTCTGGCAGCACGGCGGTGAGCTGGGTCAGCGCCTGACGGTTCTGGGTAATGACGCGCAGGTTGGCACGTTCACCTTCCGGCAGGGCCTGGGCCTCTTTTAAGGCCAGCTTCTGCTCGCCGCCAAATTTGAAGGCGTCAGAGACATAGTATTTCCCGCTTGCTTCGTCAGTAAGCGCTAACTTCCATTCGTTGCCTGCGGGATACAGGCCGAAGTTAAAGGTCTTGCCTGCCTGGTATGAGCGGTCCAGCAGGACCTGCTGCGCGCGTTCCTGCGCAAGCTGGTTGGTGCTGCTGTAGTTGGTAAACGCAATGGCGACGGTACAAATCAACGGGAACAGGACAAACAGCCCCATCCCGGCCACGCCCGGGTAGACATAGCGCCAGGCATAGGCTTTACGGTTGGCGAAAATATACAGGCCAGCAGAGCTCAAAATCAGCGTCATGATGGCGAACAGATATTCCCCTTGTACGTACATTAAAACAACAAGGTAACCCACCAGCAGACACAGCAGACCGATCGCTGACCATTTCAGCGCGTCGCTTTGCCACCAGCGTTTCTTTTTAATGACATCCATGGGGTTCTTCCTCTACAACGGTGGAATCTTATCGTCAGGTGGCGCTGCGCTTACCTGACCTACGGATCGTGCCGTAGTCGTAGGGCGGGTAAGCGCACGCGCTACCCGCCGTTTTTCAGACTTACTTAGTAATACGACCCTGAGCATCTTTCAGTGCGGCATCGACAGTCTGACGACCGCTTGCAGCGTTGATAACCGCGGTACGGGTGGCGTACCAGAATGCGGCCATCTGTGGGATGTTCGGCATGATTTCGCCTTTCTGGGCGTTATCCATGGTGGCCGCGATACGTGGGTCTTTCGCCAGCTGATCCTGGAAGGATTTCAGCGCAACGGCACCCAGCGGTTTGTCCTTGTTCACTTCATCCAGACCCTGATCGGTCAGCAGGTAGTTTTCCAGGAACTCTTTCGCCAGCTCTTTGTTCGGGCTGGCGGCGTTGATGCCTGCGCTCAGCACGCCAACGAACGGTTTAGACGGCTTGCCTTTGAAGGTTGGCAGCAGCGTCACGCCGTAATTGACTTTGCTCTTGTCGATGTTGGTCCAGGCCCACGGACCGTTGATGGTCATCGCGGTTTCGCCTTTGTTGAACGCCGCTTCCGCGATGGAGTAATCGGTATCCGCGTTCATGTGTTTGTTCTTGATCAGGTCGACCAGGAAGGTCAGGCCCGCTTTCGCGCCCGCGCTGTCGACGCCTACGTCTTTCACGTCGTATTTGCCGTTTTCAAACTTGAACGCGTAACCGCCGTCGGCAGCAATCAGCGGCCAGGTGAAGTACGGCTCTTGCAGGTTGAACATCAGGGCAGATTTACCTTTCGCCTTCAGCTCTTTATCCAGTTTCGGGATCTCTTCCCAGGTTTTCGGTGGGTTAGGGACCAGGTCTTTGTTGTAAATCAGAGACAGGGCTTCAACCGCGACAGGGTAAGCGATCAGCTTGCCGTTATAGCGAACGGCGTCCCAGGTGAACGGGAACAGTTTGTCCTGGAAAGCTTTGTCCGGGGTGACTTCAGCCAGCAGGCCAGACTGTGCGTAACCGCCAAAACGGTCATGCGCCCAGAAGATGATGTCCGGGCCGTCGCCGGTTGCCGCAACCTGCGGGAATTTCTCTTCCAGTTTGTCCGGGTGCTCTACGGTCACTTTGATGCCGGTGTCTTTCTCGAATTTTTTGCCCACTTCGGCCAGGCCGTTATAGCCCTTGTCGCCGTTAATCCAGATAACCAGCTTGCCTTCTTCAATTTTGGCGAGCGCCGGTGCGGAAATCATCATTGCTGCAAGGGCGGACAATGCGAAAACGCGTGCGCCAGTCTTGATATTCATATCTGCCATCCTTTTTGGTGATGTCTCGTGGTATGACTTCAGTGGTTCAACGTGACTCAGTCTCCTTATTTGACATCCTCTTTCCATCCTCCCAACCCCTACGCCCCACCCCCCGTTTGTGTGATCTCCGTTGCATAAATTTAAGTTATGAGTGCTGGCGCACATAAAAACGCACTGAATTTTGCAGGCGGCTTCACGAATTTTGCCTCAGCCCGCCCACGCCGGTCGCAGAGCCTGCGCTCTCATCCTCCCGCCTCCTCCCCCATAAAAAAGCCGGGGGTGGAGGATTCGTGAAAGTAATGGATCCCCCATAGTCACCTTATCTTGAATGTTTCTGTCGGTGACAGGTTGTAACGAAGGGAGAAGGGCATGGCGAGCGTACAGCTGCGTAATGTAACGAAAGCCTGGGGTGACGTTGTGGTGTCGAAAGACATCAATCTGGACATCCACGAAGGTGAATTCGTGGTATTTGTCGGCCCATCAGGCTGCGGTAAATCAACCCTGCTGCGTATGATTGCCGGTCTTGAAACCATCACCAGCGGCGACCTGCTGATCGGTGATACCCGAATGAATGACATCCCGCCTGCCGAACGTGGCGTAGGCATGGTGTTCCAGTCTTATGCACTCTATCCCCATCTTTCCGTCGCCGAGAACATGTCCTTTGGTTTGAAGCTGGCCGGCGCGAAGAAAGAGGTGATTAACCAGCGCGTGACGCAGGTGGCGGAAGTATTACAGCTGGCGCACCTGCTGGAGCGTAAGCCGAAAGCGCTTTCCGGCGGTCAGCGTCAGCGTGTGGCGATTGGCCGTACCCTGGTCGCCGAGCCGCGCGTCTTCCTGCTCGACGAACCGCTTTCCAACCTGGATGCCGCCCTGCGCGTCCAGATGCGTATCGAAATCTCCCGTCTGCACAAGCGTCTTGGCCGCACGATGATTTACGTCACCCACGATCAGGTCGAAGCGATGACCCTCGCCGACAAAATCGTGGTGCTGGATGCCGGTCGCGTGGCGCAGGTGGGCAAACCGCTGGAGCTGTATCACTACCCGGCAGACCGCTTTGTTGCGGGCTTCATTGGCTCGCCAAAGATGAACTTCCTGCCCGTCAAAGTGACCGCGACAGCCATTGAACAGGTACAGGTGGAGCTGCCAAACCGCCAGCAGGTCTGGCTGCCGGTCGACAGCGCCAACGTACAGGTGGGGGCAAACATGTCCCTCGGTATTCGTCCTGAGCATTTACTGCCGAGCCACATTGCCGATGTGACGCTGGAAGGTGAGGTTCAGGTCGTCGAACAGCTTGGTCACGAAACACAGATTCATATCCAGATCCCCGCCATCCGTCAGAACCTGGTCTACCGCCAGAATGACGTGGTGTTGGTAGAAGAGGGTGCCACATTCGCTATCGGCTTGCCGCCAGAGCGCTGCCATCTGTTCCGTGAGGATGGCACCGCATGTCGTCGGTTGCACAAAGAGCCAGGCGTTTAAGCAATCCCAAAAGAAGACACGAAACCGACAGGTGAAGTGTTCAAAGAAAAGCAATGATCTCAGGAGATAGAATGATGATTACTCTGCGCAAACTTCCTCTGGCAGTTGCCGTCGCAGCGGGCGTAATGTCTGCTCAGGCACTGGCCGTGGATTTCCATGGTTATGCTCGTTCCGGTATCGGCTGGACGGGTAGTGGCGGCGAACAGCAGTGCTTCCAGGCAACCGGTGCCCAAAGTAAATACCGTCTGGGTAACGAATGTGAAACCTATGCGGAACTGAAGCTGGGCCAGGAAGTGTGGAAAGAAGGCGACAAGAGCTTCTACTTCGACACCAACGTAGCGTACTCCGTGGCGCAACAGAACGACTGGGAAGCTACCGACCCGGCGTTCCGTGAAGCCAACGTGCAGGGTAAAAACCTGATTGAGTGGCTGCCAGGTTCCACCATCTGGGCCGGTAAGCGCTTCTATCAGCGTCATGACGTTCACATGATCGACTTCTATTACTGGGATATTTCAGGTCCTGGTGCCGGTATCGAAAACGTCGATCTGGGCTTCGGTAAACTGTCTCTGGCAGCGACCCGTTCTCAGGAAGCAGGTGGCTCATACATCTTCACCAGCAACGATATCTATCATGACTTCAAAGACACCGCTAACGACGTCTTCGATGTGCGCTTAGCGCAGATGGAAATCAACCCGGGCGGCACGCTGGAGTTGGGTGTTGACTATGGCCGAGCTAACAAAACTGACGGTTACAGCTTCGCTGACGGCGCATCTAAAGATGGCTGGATGTTCACCGCTGAACATACCCAGAGCATGCTGAAAGGCTACAACAAGTTTGTTGTCCAGTACGCTACCGATGCAATGACCACTCAGGGCAAAGGTATTCCGCAGGGTTCCTTCACCGGCAACAACTATGACAAAGACGCTGAAATTGGTGTTGTAAATAACAAGATTAACAACAACGGTTCCCTGGTTCGTATTCTCGACCACGGTGCGATCTCTCTGGGTGATAGCTGGGATCTGATGTACGTCGGTATGTATCAGGATATCGATCGTGACGACAACAACGGTACGACCTGGTACACCGTGGGTGTGCGCCCAATGTATAAATGGACGCCAATCATGAGCACCTTGCTTGAAGTTGGCTACGACAACGTTAAGTCGCAGAAAACTGACGATACCAACAACCAGTACAAAATTACCCTTGCACAGCAATGGCAGGCCGGTAACAGCATCTGGTCCCGTCCAGCGATCCGTGTCTTCGCAACTTACGCGAAGTGGGATGAGAAATGGGGTTATGACAACGGCATTGCAAAAAGCGATACCAAAGCCACAACCTACAGCCGTGGTGACAACGATGAGTGGTCCTTCGGCGCCCAGATGGAAATCTGGTGGTAATCCCGTCTTAATCTGACGTAATGACCAAACTGAGGGGCGCAAGCCCCTCAATCCTTGGGACGGCGCGCTATTGCCTGGCTACCGCTGACCTGTGCATTTTGAGGTGATAACAATGAAAATGAACAAAACTCTCCTTGCCCTTTGTTTATCCGCAGGGTTGCTGGCGAGCGCGCCTGCTGTAACGCTCGCTAATGTGAATTTCGTTCCGCAAAACACAACATCCGCGCCGGCCATTCCGGCAGCTGCGTTGCAACAGCTGGTCTGGACGCCTGTCGATCAATCTAAAGCCCAAACGACCCAGCTCTCGACGGGTGGGCAACCGCTTAATGTTCCGGGTATTAGTGGTCCAGTGGTCGCGTACAGCGTGCCCGCTAACATTGGCGAACTGACGTTAACGCTCTCCAGTGAAGTCAATAAACAGACCAGCGTCTTTGCGCCGAACGTGCTGATTCTTGACCAGAACATGACGCCTTCTGCGTTCTTCCCGAGCGAATATTTTACCTATCAGGAACCGGGTGTCATGAGCGCCGATCGCCTGGAAGGGGTAATGCGCCTGACGCCTGCGCTGGGTCAGCAGAAAATTTATGTACTCGTCTTCACCACGGAAAAAGATTTGCAGCAAACCACCACGCTGCTTGATCCTGCGAAGGCCTATGCCAAAGGCGTAGGTAACGCCGCACCGGATATCCCGGATCCGATTGCCCGCCACACCACTGACGGCCTTGTGAAGCTGAAAGTGTCGACCAGCAGTGCGTCCAGCGTCCTGGTCGGCCCGCTGTTTGGCTCCTCCGGTACCGGCCCTGTCACCGTGGGCAACACCGCTGCGCCTGCCTATACTGCGCCAGCTTCCACGGCAGCCGCACCGGTAGCGACCGCAGCGCCGGCCCCGGCGAAGAAAGCGGAGCCGGTACTGAACGACACCGAAGAATACTTCAACAACGCCATCAAGCAGGCGGTGAAGCGCGGCGATGTCGATAAAGCGCTGAAGCTGCTTGATGAAGCCGAACGTTTAGGTTCAACCACTGCCCGTTCCACCTTTATCAGCAGTGTAAAAGGCAAGGGGTAACCGTTTCCCCACAATGCTGATTTGTTAGTCGTTTGGTGCGCCTGAGTGGGCGCACTTTTTTTCGTCTCCGCCGGGCTGTTGCACTCTTGTTGCGATCGTGATCGTTAAATAACGTTTGGCCCCCCTCAATCCGCGTTTCTGCGATACAATGCCTGTACGTTATGTATCGGAGAGTCTGGCATGTCACACCCTGCGCTAACGCAACTGCGTGCGCTGCGCTATTTCGACCAAATACCTGCGCTTGATCCGCAGCAGCTGGACTGGCTGTTGCTGGAAGATTCCATGACAAAGCGTTTTGAGCAGCAGGGAAAAACGGTCACGGTGACCCTGATTCAGGAAGGGTTTGTCTCCGGCGATGAGATCGCCAACGAGCTGCCGCTGCTGCCGCACGAGCCACGTTACTGGCTGCGTGAAATTTTACTCTGCGCTGACGGCGAGCCGTGGCTTGCCGGACGGACGGTGGTGCCCGAGTCCACCCTTTCCGGGCCCGAGCTGGCGCTGCAGCGTCTGGGGAAAACGCCGCTGGGGCGTTACCTCTTCACCTCGTCAGAACTTACCCGGGATTTTATTGAAATTGGTCGTGATGCCGAACTGTGGGGGCGTCGTTCCCGCCTTCGCCTGAGCGGTAAACCGTTAATTCTGACGGAGCTTTTTTTACCGGCATCACCGTTGTACTAAGAGGAAGAAAAAATGGAGTGGAGCCTGACGCAGAATAAGCTGTTGGCGTATCACCGCTTAATGCGTACCGATAAACCGATTGGCGCGTTACTGCTGCTGTGGCCGACCTTATGGGCGCTGTGGGTCGCCACGCCGGGCGTGCCGCCGCTGTGGATCCTCGGCGTGTTTGTTGCTGGCGTCTGGCTGATGCGCGCAGCGGGCTGCGTGGTCAATGATTATGCCGATCGTAAATTCGACGGCCATGTAAAGCGGACTGCCGGTCGTCCGTTACCCAGCGGGCAGGTGACCGGGAAAGAAGCCCGCGTGCTGTTTGCTGTTCTGGTGCTGCTCTCTTTCCTGCTGGTGTTAACCCTGAACACCATGACCATACTGCTTTCCGTTGCGGCGCTGGCACTGGCCTGGGTTTATCCGTTTATGAAGCGCTATACCCACCTGCCTCAGGTGGTGCTGGGCGCAGCGTTTGGCTGGTCGATTCCAATGGCGTTTGCGGCAGTTAGTGAGTCCTTACCGCTCAGCTGCTGGCTGATGTTCCTGGCGAACATACTTTGGGCCGTGGCTTACGACACGCAATACGCGATGGTTGACCGCGACGATGACCTGAAAATTGGCATCAAATCCACCGCCATCCTCTTTGGCCGTCAGGACAAGCTGATTATCGGGATTCTGCAGGTCGCCGTGCTGGCGCTGATGGTGGCGATTGGCCGCCTGAACGGGCTGAACTGGGAGTTTTACTGGTCCGTGCTGGTGGCGGGGCTGCTCTTTGCTTACCAGCAAAAGCTGATTGCGAAGCGCGAACGCGACGCCTGCTTCAAGGCGTTTATGAACAATAACTACGTCGGTCTGGTGCTGTTTTTAGGGCTGGCGATGAGCTACTTCATATAAAAAAAGCCGGGTGGCGGCTTCGCCTTACCCGGCCTACGTTTTAGCAGGATATGTAGGCCCGGTAAGCGTCAGCGCCACCGGGCGTTTTTTTACCGGCGACGCAGCAGCCGCAGCGCGTTCGCCGTCACCAGCACCGTCGCGCCGGTATCCGCCAGCACCGCCAGCCACAGTCCGGTCATGCCCAGCAGGGTGGTCACCAGGAAAATCCCCTTCAGCCCCAGCGCAATGCCGATGTTCTGGCGGATGTTGGCACGCGTCGCCCGCGCAAGAGCGATCATCTGCGCCAGTCCGGTCAGGCGGTTGTGGGTCAGCGCCGCGTCCGCCGTCTCTAGCGCCACGTCGGTGCCGCTGCCCATCGCAATGCCGATGGTGGATGCCTTCATCGCCGGGGCATCGTTAATCCCGTCTCCGACCATCGCCAGCGGGGCGTGCGCGTTCAGCTCCGTTACCGCGCTGACCTTATCCGCCGGCAGTAATCCGGCCTTAAACTCCAGCCCCAGCTCACCGGCAATCGCTGCCGCCGCGCGAGGGTTATCGCCGGTGAGAATCACGCCCTGCACGCCCAGCTGATGCAGCGCCGCCACGGCTTCTTTTGCGTCATCGCGCAGGGTGTCGCGCAGCGCCAGCATCCCTTTTGCGACGCCGTCCTGCATGACGGTCACGACAGTTTGTCCGGTCTGTTCTAACGCCTCCACCTCAGGATGAGAAGACTTGCCCGCCGCGACAATCAGAACTTTTTTACCGTCAACGGTGGCCTCAATCCCGGAGCCTACCAGCGCCCGCTGAGCGGTTGCCGGTGGGATATTCAGCCCGCGCGACTGCGCTTCCCGCACTATCGCCTGCGCCAGCGGGTGAGTGGAGCCCTGCTCAACGGCGGCGGCCAGGATCAGCAGTTCGTCTTCACTGATTTCCTGCGGATACACACCGGTGACCTGCGGCTTGCCGACGGTCAGCGTACCGGTTTTATCGAAGGCGATATGCTGGACCTGGCTCAGCTGCTCCAGCGCCGCGCCGCCCTTAATCAGCGCCCCGCGACGTGCCGCAGCCGCCAGCCCGGAGGTAATGGCCGCCGGGGTGGAAATCACCAGCGCGCACGGGCAGCCGATCAGCAATAGCGTCAGCCCTTTATAAATCCACCCCTCCCACGGCGCGCCAAAGAACAGCGGTGGGACGACGGTGACCAGCAGGGCAACCAGCATAATGGCGGGCGTGTAGATGCGGCTGAAGCGGTCGATAAAGCGTTCGACCGGCGCGCGGCGCTCTTCGGCCTCTTCAATCAGCTTCAGGATGCGGTCGATGGCGCTGTCACCCGGCTCGGAAAGCACGGTGAGCTGCACCAGACGGTCGACGCTGGTGGCGCCAGCAGGCACTTTTTCACCTGCGGCACGTTCAACCGGAATGGACTCACCGGTCAGGGCACTTTCATCAAAGCTCGCGGTGGCGGTAAGCAGCGCGCCGTCGGCAGGCAGGCGTCCGCCTGCCGCAACTTCTATCACGTCGCCCGGACGCAGGGTCGTGATGGCGACCGTTTCACGCGTGCCGTTTACTACGCGCGTGGCGGTTTCCGGCTTCAGCGCCATCAGCGCGCTGACCCCTTTACGCGCCCGGCTCGCCGCCCAGCCCTCAAGACGTTCACCGATTAAGAACAGCAGCAATACCATCGCCGCTTCTGCCGTCGCGCCAATAAACAGCGCGCCGATGGCCGCCACGCTCATCAGCGTTTCAATGGCGAACCAGCTGCCGCTTTTCATCAGACGCAGCGCCTGGCGGGCAATCGGAAACAGCCCGACCAGTGTGGTGGCGATAAACGCCAGGTTGCCGAACGGATGGTTGATCTGTTCCAGCCCCCAGCTCAGGGCCATCATGATGATCAGGGTAATGAGCGGCAGGTTTTCTTTCAGTGAAGAGGCTTTTTCCGCGGGCGCGGCTTCACTACGCAGGCTGTAACCCGCCTTGCTTACCGCGTCCTCAACCTGTTTGCTGATGTCGCTATCGGCGCTAACCAGCAGCTTTTCGGTGGCGAACAGCACCTGAACGTGGCTGACGCCCGGCACCTGTTTCACCGCATTTTCCACTTTGCGGGCGCAGGCGGCGCAGTCCATGCCGTTAACGACCCAGCTGTAGCGGTTGCCGCTTTCAGGAAGCGTTTGAGTTTGCGTTTCGCACGCGCCTTCGCAGCAGCAGTCATCTTTCGACGGAACGGGACTGAGCTTAAGCGCCGAGAATTGAGGGACTTTTTTGGGTGTTTCTGGAGTCGACATGGCAGTCTCCGGCAATGATAATTTTCTCATTAACCGCAGCATACACTCTGGAGTCGACTCCAGAGTCAAGCGTTATTTAGATATACAGCGAACGCACAATCAGGAAGTGCCCGGCAAAGTAGCAGGCGGCGGCAATCGCGTTATCCGCCCGGAAACGGCGGCGATAGTGGCTGCCCAGCCACACGATATTCCCAATCAGCAGCAGCGCGGCCCCGAAGAATGCGGACATTGCCGGAGCGGTCGGACGGAAGAACCACAGCTCACCTGCCAGCCATACCATCACCAGCGTCATGGCGATAAACGTGCAGATCGGCAACCGCATCTCTTCCAGACGCGACCAGATCACCGCGATCAGCAGGGCACCAATCACCAGCAGGACCAGCGGCAGCGGCCAGAAGAAAGAGAGCGTCATCTGGCTGGCGAAGTAAATGGTATACAGCAGATGCGACAGGAAAAATGCCCCTACGGCATACAGCAGGCGCTGGCGCGGCAGCAGGGTTAAGGCATCGCCAATCAGAGAGGCGCACAGCCCGGCGAGGACCAGATAGCTGACGGCATTAAACATCGGTGCTTGCCAGGCCAGCAGCAGGAGCAGCAACAGCGTGACGGGTTTAAACAGCCAGCGCTGCCAGGTGGGACCACGGTACGACGCATCGACATAAAGCCATGCGGAAAAACAGACAGCGATAAATGACCAAAGCATATTAACTCCCTGTATCTGTTAAGTCTGAATAATCAGTTTCTGATCCAGTGTAGTGACGCGGGCGGGCGTTTGGCAATGCCGGGGAAGGCAGGGTATCCTGAATTCCGCATAATCTGATGGGATAGTTGAATGAGCAAGATGCCGCTGTTTTTCATTATCGTGGTGGCGATTATCGTCATTGCCGCCTCGTTCCGCTTCGTGCAGCAGCGCCGCGAGAAGGCGGATAACGATGCCGCGCCGCTGATGCAAAAGCGCGTGGTGGTGACGAACAAACGCGAAAAGCCGCTCAATGACCGCCGCTCGCGCCAGCAGCAGGTGACGCCTGCGGGCACAACAATGCGTTATGAAGCGAGCTTTAAGCCCGAAACGGGCGGCCTGGAGATGACCTTCCGCCTGGAGGCGCAGCAGTACCACCAGCTGACGGTGGGGGAAAAAGGAACGCTGAGTTACAAAGGATCGCGGTTTGAGGGGTTTGTTCCGGAGTTGTAACGCCGGGCGGCACTGCGTTTGCCCGGCCTACGTGGTTTCGTAGTCCCGGTAAGCGAAGCGCCACCGGGCGACTAAACGCACCTTACTTCTTCACCTGCGCCTTAAACTTCTTCATCCACACCAGCAGCTCAAACACGCCGAAAATAAACACGCGCAGCTGCTGCCAGCCCGTCATCTGCGGGCCATCTTTCGGCAGACCGTTTTTCAGCATCACCATCTGCAGGGCGTGCATGAACGAGGTGAAAATCAGCGCCACGTTAACGAAAATATTCATCGGGCGCGGGAACGGGTGCACCAGGTTGAGCAGCAAAAACGCCCAGACGCCCAGCATCAGCAGACGTCCCAGATTAATCAGTACCGGCATCGGATCCTCCTTGTGCCTGACGGTGATACAGACGATAAGCAACCTGACCTGCCACTTTTTCACGGTGCAGATCCCAGTGAGCGGGAACCGGCGGCAAACCGTTCTCCACTTCGCTTTCCACATAAATCAATGCGTCATCCGCCAGCCAGCCGTTTTGCTCCAGCAGGGATAACGTCTCTTCCAGCAGCCCCTTGCGGAACGGCGGGTCGACAAACACCACGGTGTGCGGCGTGCCCTTTTGCGCGAGGAAGCTCAGCGTGTTGGTGTTAACCACTTTCGCGTTGCTCGCTTTCAGCGTCGCCAGATTTTGCTGCAGCGTCTGCGCCACGCCGCGCTCCATCTCCAGCAGCGTGGCGCTGGCAGCATAGCGCGAAAGCGCTTCCAGCCCGAGCGCGCCGCTACCGGCGAAGCAGTCCAGGCAGCGGGCGTCTACCATTGACGGGGCCAGCCAGTTAAACAGCGTCTCGCGCACGCGGTCGGTAGTGGGGCGTAAACCGGGGCTGTCCGGCACCGGTAATTTCCGGCCTCGCCACTGACCGCCGATAATACGAATTTGACCGGCCGGGGCGCGGTTGGGTTTCTTCATCTCAGGAAAGCTCTGTTAACAATTGGCCTGCGATTGCGGGCGGTGATGTCAATTAAGTAAAGTGTTAGACTATTTCATCATTTTTTTAGCTTCCATGTATATAGCGCCGCGAGGAGTGTAGTCGCAGATGGCAAAACAAAAAAAACGTGGCTTCTTTTCCTGGCTGGGCTTCGGTGAAAAAGAGCAAGAAACAGAACAGAAAACCGAAGAGCAACAAGCCGTTGAAGAGCCATCGCAGCCTGAAACGCCAGTAGAAACCGCCGCGGTTGTCGATGCGGAAGAAACGGCGCACAGCAAAGAAGAGGTTGAAACCTTTGCTGAAGAGGTGGTTGAGGTCACTGAACAGGTTCAGGAGAGCGAGAAGCCAGAACCGGTTGTCGTAGAAGCCGCTATCGAAGCGCCACAGGCTGCTATCGAACACGAAGAGCTTCCGCTGCCGGAAGAGGTCAAAGACGAAGCGGTGTCTGCCGAAGAGTGGCAGGCCGAAGCGGAAACCGTTGAAATCGTTGAGGCGGTGGAAGAAGAAGCGGCGCTCGAGCCGGAGCTGACCGACGAAGAGCTGGAAGCCCAGGCGCTGGCGGCGGAAGCGGCTGAAGAAGCGGTCATCGTTGTGCCGGTAGAAGAGCAGGCCGAAGAAGAGATCGTTCAGGAGCAGGAAAAACCGACCAAAGAGGGTTTCTTCGCGCGCCTGAAGCGCAGCCTGCTTAAAACCAAAGAAAACTTAGGTTCCGGATTTATCAGTCTGTTCCGCGGCAAGAAGATCGACGACGATCTGTTTGAAGAGCTGGAAGAGCAGCTGCTGATTGCGGACGTTGGGGTGGAAACCACCCGTAAGATCATCACTAATCTGACCGAAGGGGCGAGCCGCAAGCAATTGCGTGACGCCGAAGCGCTGTACGGCCTGCTGAAAGACGAGATGGGTGAAATTCTCGCAAAAGTTGACGAACCGCTTAATATTGAAGGCAAAACGCCATTTGTTATTCTGATGGTCGGCGTGAACGGCGTGGGTAAAACCACCACCATCGGCAAGCTGGCGCGTCAGTTCGAGCAGCAGGGCAAATCGGTGATGCTGGCGGCGGGCGACACCTTCCGTGCGGCGGCGGTTGAGCAGCTGCAGGTCTGGGGCCAGCGCAACAACATCCCGGTGATTGCTCAGCATACCGGCGCGGATTCCGCATCCGTGATCTTTGACGCCATCCAGGCGGCGAAGGCGCGCAACGTGGACGTGCTGATTGCCGATACCGCAGGGCGTTTGCAGAACAAATCGCATCTGATGGAAGAGCTGAAGAAGATCGTTCGCGTCATGAAGAAGCTGGACGAAGACGCACCGCATGAAATTATGCTGACCATTGACGCCAGCACCGGACAGAACGCCATCAGCCAGGCGAAGCTGTTCCATGAAGCGGTAGGACTGACGGGGATCACGCTGACCAAACTGGACGGCACCGCGAAAGGCGGGGTGATCTTCTCCGTAGCCGACCAGTTCGGCATTCCTATCCGTTACATCGGTGTGGGCGAGCGTATTGAGGATTTACGTCCGTTTAAGGCGGACGACTTTATTGAGGCATTATTTGCCCGAGAGGACTAACAATGATTCGCTTTGAACACGTCAGCAAGGCCTATCTCGGTGGGAGACAAGCGCTGCAGGGGGTGACCTTCCACCTGCAGCCGGGCGAGATGGCATTCCTGACCGGCCATTCCGGCGCGGGGAAAAGTACCCTGCTCAAGCTTATCTGTGGGATCGAGCGGCCAAGCGCCGGAAAAATCTTTTTCAGCGGCCATGAGATCAGCCGTCTGAAAAACCGTGAGGTGCCGTTCCTGCGTCGTCAGATCGGCATGATTTTCCAGGATCACCACCTGCTGATGGATCGCACCGTTTTCGATAACGTGGCCATTCCGCTGATTATTGCCGGCGCCAGCTATGACGATATCCGCCGCCGCGTCTCTGCGGCGCTGGATAAGGTCGGGCTACTGGACAAAGCGAAGAACTTCCCGATCCAGCTCTCCGGCGGTGAACAGCAGCGCGTGGGTATCGCCCGCGCGGTGGTGAACAAGCCTGCCGTGCTGCTGGCGGATGAACCGACCGGTAACCTGGACGATGCCCTGTCAGAAGGGATTTTGCGTCTGTTTGAGGAGTTTAACCGCGTAGGGGTTACCGTATTGATGGCAACGCACGACATCGGGCTGATTTCCCGTCGTTCGTACCGCATGCTGACCCTGAGCGACGGGCATTTGCACGGAGGCCACGGTGAA
Source organism: Enterobacter roggenkampii (assembly GCF_001729805.1). Taxonomy (NCBI): domain Bacteria; kingdom Pseudomonadati; phylum Pseudomonadota; class Gammaproteobacteria; order Enterobacterales; family Enterobacteriaceae; genus Enterobacter; species Enterobacter roggenkampii. Next base: position 293,240 of record NZ_CP017184.1, read on the forward strand.
CAAGCGTGATGCAATAAACCAGATTCGGCAGTTCGGGAACCGGTTTGACCGTTTCCGTAAGCCGCAGGGCGGGGGTGACGGCAATCGTAATGCGCCGAAGCGCCAGAAGGCCGCGCCAAAACCGGCCTCCCGCAAAACCAACGTCTTTAACGAGCAGGTGCGCTACGCGTTCCACGGCGCGCTGCAGGACCTGAAAAGCAAACCGCTGGCGACGTTCCTGACGGTGATGGTGATTGCCATCTCCCTGACGCTGCCAAGCGTCTGCTACATGGTTTACAAGAACGTCAACCAGGCAGCGTCGCAGTATTATCCGTCTCCGCAGATCACGGTCTATCTGGATAAAGCGCTCGACGATAACGCGGCGGCGCAGGTGGTTGGGCAAATTCAGGCCGAGCAGGGCGTGGAGAAGGTCAACTATCTTTCACGTGAAGACGCGCTGGGCGAGTTCCGCAACTGGTCAGGCTTTGGCGGTGCGCTGGATATGCTTGAAGAGAACCCGCTGCCCGCCGTGGCGGTGGTGATCCCGAAGCTGGATTTCCAGGGGACCGATTCGCTTAACACCCTGCGCGATCGCATCACGCGCATTAAGGGCATTGATGAAGTGCGCATGGATGACAGCTGGTTTGCGCGTCTCGCTGCTCTGACCGGGCTGGTAGGCCGCGTCGCGGCGATGATTGGCGTGCTGATGGTGGCGGCGGTCTTCCTCGTCATCGGCAACAGCGTACGCCTCAGCATCTTCGCTCGTCGCGATACCATCAACGTGCAGAAACTGATTGGTGCGACGGATGGCTTCATCCTCCGACCGTTCCTTTACGGTGGCGCACTGCTCGGTTTTTCCGGCGCATTTCTTTCACTGATATTGTCAGAAATTTTGGTGATGCGGCTTTCCTCTGCCGTGACTGAAGTGGCGCAGGTTTTCGGAACCAAGTTTGATATCAGTGGTTTAGGGTTCGATGAGTGCCTGTTACTGCTGCTGGTGTGTTCGATGATTGGGTGGGTGGCAGCGTGGCTGGCAACCGTTCAACATTTACGTCACTTTACTCCCGACTAATAAAAGCGTGATATAATCTTTCCCTGCACCGAGATGTTCGCTCTGCAGGGAAAGCGTCCCTGTTGTCTCTTCCCCTGTTATCATCTCCATGTCACATTTTGTGCGTAATTTATTCACCTTTGCACCTGGAACTTGTGGATAAAATCACTGTCTGATAAAAGAGTGAATGCTAATCTCGTTGCTCAAACGCTTTGGCATGGTTGTTGCCTGACGGGGACAGCCTGGACCAGAAGAAACACTGAGAGGAATGAATGACCAAAGAAATGCAAACTTTAGCTTTAGCCCCTGTTGGTAACCTGGAATCCTATATCCGGGCTGCGAACACCTGGCCGATGTTAACGGCCGAGGAAGAAAAGGAGCTTGCTGAAAAGCTGCATTACCAGGGCGATCTGGAAGCAGCGAAAAAGCTGATCCTGTCTCACCTGCGCTTTGTTGTTCACATTGCTCGTAATTATGCGGGCTATGGCCTGCCGCAGGCGGACTTGATTCAGGAAGGTAACATCGGCCTGATGAAGGCTGTGCGTCGCTTTAACCCAGAAGTGGGGGTGCGACTGGTCTCCTTCGCCGTCCACTGGATCAAAGCAGAAATTCATGAATACGTGCTGCGCAACTGGCGTATCGTGAAAGTCGCCACGACAAAAGCGCAACGCAAACTGTTCTTCAACCTGCGTAAAACCAAGCAGCGTCTGGGCTGGTTCAATCAGGATGAAGTGGAAATGGTCGCGCGCGAGCTGGGCGTATCCAGCAAAGACGTGCGTGAGATGGAATCCCGTATGGCCGCGCAGGACATGACTTTTGACATGTCTTCCGACGACGACGCATCTGACAGCCAGCCGATGGCACCGGTTCTGTATCTGCAGGATAAAACCTCTAACTTTGCCGACGGCATCGAAGAGGACAACTGGGAAGATCAGGCCGCGAACAAGCTGAGCTATGCGATGGAAGGCCTCGACGAACGTAGCCAGGATATTATCCGAGCCCGCTGGCTGGACGAAGACAACAAGTCAACGCTGCAGGAGCTGGCCGACCGCTACGGCGTCTCTGCGGAACGTGTCCGTCAGCTTGAAAAGAACGCCATGAAGAAACTTCGCGCCGCTATCGAAGCGTAATTAACGCGAAGTACACCGAGAACCCCTGGATGAGAGTCTGGGGGTTTTGTTTTTTTAGCGCCCGCTCTGGCGAATTCCCTCCCCCTGGCAAACACTTACTGATGCGCTAAGCAGGCGACTTTCTCAGGGGGACAGGGTGAAAAACAACGAACTGAACGACCGGCGGTTACAGGCGACGCCGCGCGGCATCGGCGTGATGTGTAACTTCTATGCCGATAAAGCCGAAAACGCCACGGTGTGGGACGTGGAAGGCAATGAGTACATCGACTTCGCCGCCGGGATCGCGGTGCTGAATACCGGCCATCGCCATCCCAAAGTCATGTCCGCCATCGAAAAACAACTCCACGCGTTTACCCATACGGCCTACCAGATTGTGCCGTACGAAGGCTACGTGGCGCTTGCCGAGCGCATCAACCAGCGCGTGCCGATTGACGGCCCGGCCAAAACCGCGTTCTTCTCGACGGGGGCTGAGGCGGTCGAAAACGCGGTGAAAATTGCCCGCGCCTTTACCAAACGCCCCGGCCTTATCACCTTCGGCGGCGCGTTCCACGGCCGCACCTTTATGACCATGGCGCTGACCGGCAAAGTCGCGCCCTACAAGCTCGGCTTTGGACCTTTCCCCGGCTCGGTTTATCACGCCCAGTATCCGAATGAACTGCACGGCGTCAGCACCGCTGAGGCGTTAAAAAGCCTGGAACGTATCTTTAAAGCGGATATTGCCCCTGACCAGGTCGCGGCGATTATTCTCGAACCGGTTCAGGGAGAGGGTGGTTTCAACATCGCCCCGGCTGATTTTATGCAGGCGCTGCGCGCCCTGTGCGATACCCACGGCATTTTGCTGATTGCCGACGAGGTGCAAAGCGGTTTCGCCCGCACCGGCAAGCTGTTCTCGATGGAACATCACTGCGTGAAGCCCGATCTGATCACTATGGCGAAAAGCCTGGCGGGCGGGATGCCGCTCTCGGCGGTGTCGGGCCGTGCTGAAGTGATGGATGCCCCCGCGCCGGGTGGGCTGGGCGGTACCTATGCGGGTAACCCGCTGGCGATTGCGGCGGCGCACGCCGTGCTGGACGTGATTGACGAAGAGGATCTCTGCACGCGATCGGCGCATCTTGGCCATCACCTGGTGGAAGTGTTGAACAAGGCGAAGGAACATTGCCCGTATATCGCGGATATTCGCGCGCAGGGCTCGATGGTGGCGGTGGAGTTTAACGATCCGCAAACGGGTCAGCCTTCGCCGGAATTTACCCGCCAGGTGCAGGAGCGTGCATTGCAGGAAGGTCTGCTGCTTCTGAGCTGCGGCGTCTACGGCAACGTCATTCGTTTCCTCTATCCGCTGACGATTCCCGAAGTGCAGTTCCGTAAAGCGCTGGACATTATCTCCGCGTCGCTGACACGTTAAAGCCACATGCCCGGCGGAACTCTCTGCCGGGCTTATCATATATTCATTTCAAATTTGCTATTCCAAAATCATAAAAATGGGGTATGTTTTAGCAGAGTATGCTGAAAAAGCGCGAACAGCACACCTATAACTGAAATAAAGCGCTGCACAACAACATCACAACAATCGTAATAACCATAATAATGGGGAATCTCAGGATGAACATGAAGGGTAAAGCGTTACTGGCAGGATGTATCGCGTTGGCATTCAGCACCATGGCGCAGGCAGACATCAAAGTGGCTGTGGTTGGCGCCATGTCCGGTCCGGTAGCGCAGTACGGCGACCAGGAGTTTACTGGCGCAGAACAGGCGGTTGCAGACATTAACGCTAAGGGCGGTATCAAGGGCGAAAAACTGCAGATCGTAAAATATGATGATGCCTGTGACCCGAAACAGGCGGTCGCGGTCGCGAACAAAGTGGTGAACGACGGGATCAAATACGTTATCGGTCACCTGTGCTCTTCCTCTACCCAGCCGGCGTCTGACATCTACGAAGACGAAGGTATTCTGATGATCACCCCGGCGGCGACCGCACCAGAGCTGACCGCACGCGGTTACAAGCTGACTCTGCGCACCACCGGTCTGGACTCTGACCAGGGCCCAACCGCGGCGAAATACATCGTTGAAAAAGTGAAGCCGAAACGCATTGCCATTGTTCATGACAAGCAGCAGTACGGTGAAGGTCTGGCGCGTTCAGTGCAGGACAACCTTAAGAAAGCCAATGCCGACGTGGTGTTCTTCGACGGGATCACCGCCGGTGAGAAAGACTTCTCCACGCTGGTTGCGCGTCTGAAGAAAGAGAATATCGACTTTGTTTACTACGGCGGCTACCACCCGGAAATGGGCCAGATCCTGCGCCAGGCGCGCGCGGCCGGTCTGAAAACCCAGTTCATGGGCCCGGAAGGGGTGGCGAACGTTTCTCTGTCTAACATCGCGGGTGAATCCGCCGAAGGCCTGCTGGTGACCAAACCGAAGAACTACGACCAGGTGCCAGCGAACAAACCTATCGTAGATGCCATCAAGGCGAAGAAGCAGGATCCAAGCGGCGCGTTCGTCTGGACCACCTACGCAGCGCTGCAGTCTCTGCAGGCAGGTCTGAATCAGTCAGCCGATCCGGCTGAGATTGCCACCTGGCTGAAAGCCAACACGGTGGAAACCGTGATGGGGCCGCTCTCCTGGGACGCGAAGGGCGATCTGAAGGGCTTTGAGTTCGGCGTGTTTGACTGGCATGCTAACGGCACGGCAACTGACGCCAAATAATACCCTGGGAAAATGCGGTAGAAATTGTAGGCCGGGTAAGGCGCAGCCGCCACCCGGCTTTCTTTTAGCGCTTCTCCCACCCGCTCTCCTGCGCCGTAAACCCTAACGCCTGCATAAACGCCGCCATGACGCCGCGGTCTTCCACGCCCACGTCGGCCATCCACCATGAGGTCACGCCCGGGTTTTCGCGGAGCACTTCTTCAATTAAATACTGCCCCACGCCGCGACGGCGGGTCACGTCACGCACGCGCAGCGAGTCCAGCGCCCCTTCCGTGCCGCTCAGCGTTACGCGAACGGCGGCCAGAAGACGCTCGTTAAAGCGCGCGGCATAGATACGGTGATTTTCGTCGACGGCCAGCGACGAAGGGGAATATTCCGGCCAGATCTTGCCCAGGTCGATATGATCCTGGTCGCTAAAGGTCACCAGACGCACGATAGTCAGTTTCATTAGCTGCTTGTCCAAATCAAATTGAGTAGGGGCAGTGTACTCAATTTATTCGCTCAGCGGCTTCCTCTTTTTATCGCCGTTTGCCAGGTGATTAGTTTTTTGGCAGCGCGTTGGGCAGTTTGAAAACACATGGATCGAAAAATAAGCAGGATTTTAACCTGAATGGCAGTGATTTATTCGGCGCTTTGTACCGTTATTTTATGCTGCAAACTGCACTTTTATTTGTTTATCTCTGCCTGATTTCAGAATATTATCTTTGCTTAATCGCCTGAAAAATAGAGATTTTAGTCTGGTTTTTGACAAAAACCTGCGCTAAACCATTAAAGGCACTGGTAAAAATAGCGTTGTTCATTAAAAGTACAGAATGCTTTTTAACCATAATAAAACAAAATATAAACACGACATCACGAATGGGGATTCAGAGATGAAAAGGAACGCGAAGACGTTAATCGCGGGGATGGTCGCACTGTCGATCTCGCATGCCGCCATGGCGGAAGACATAAAAGTTGCGGTAGTGGGTGCGATGTCCGGCCCTGTTGCCCAGTGGGGTGACATGGAGTTCAACGGTGCGCGCCAGGCCATCAAAGACATCAACGCTAAGGGCGGCATCAAGGGCGACAAGCTGGTGGGCGTGGAGTATGACGACGCCTGCGATCCGAAACAGGCCGTCGCGGTCGCCAACAAAATCGTCAACGATGGCATCCAGTATGTGATCGGCCACCTGTGCTCATCGTCCACCCAGCCCGCGTCTGACATCTACGAAGACGAAGGCATTCTGATGATCACCCCTGGCGCCACTAACCCTGAGCTGACCCAGCGCGGCTACCAGCACATCATGCGCACCGCCGGTCTGGACTCCTCTCAGGGGCCTACCGCCGCCAAATACATCCTTGAAACCGTCAAGCCGCAGCGTATCGCCATTATTCATGACAAGCAGCAGTACGGCGAAGGCCTGGCGCGCTCCGTTCAGGACGGCCTGAAAAAAGGCGGCGCGAACATCGTCTTCTTCGACGGCATTACCGCCGGTGAGAAAGACTTCTCCGCGCTGATCGCCCGTCTGCAAAAAGAGAATATCGACTTTGTTTACTACGGCGGCTACTACCCGGAGATGGGGCAGATGCTGCGTCAGGCGCGCGCCACCGGTCTGAAAACTCAGTTTATGGGGCCAGAGGGTGTGGGCAATGCCTCCCTGTCCAACATCGCCGGGGATTCTGCCGAAGGCATGCTGGTGACGATGCCAAAACGCTATGACCAGGATCCGGCCAACAAGGCTATCGTGGATGCGCTCAAGGCGCAGAAGAAAGATCCGAGTGGTCCGTACGTCTGGATCACCTATGCCGCCATACAGTCTCTGGCCACCGCGCTGGATCGTACCGGCAGCAAAGAACCGCTGGATCTGGTGAAAGATTTAAAAGCACACGGGGCGAACACCGTGATTGGGCCGCTGAACTGGGATGAGAAAGGCGATCTGAAGGGATTTGAGTTTGGTGTCTTTAAGTGGCACGCCGACGGTTCGTCTTCGGCCGCCAAATAATTATCCCACCGCCCGGCATGACGGGCGGGTATAAAAAGGTTTGCATATGTCCGAGCAGTTTCTCTATTTCCTGCAGCAGATGTTTAACGGCGTCACGCTGGGAAGCACCTACGCGCTGATCGCCATCGGCTATACGATGGTTTACGGCATTATCGGCATGATCAACTTCGCCCACGGCGAGGTCTACATGATCGGTAGCTATGTCTCCTTTATGATTATCGCCGCCCTGATGATGATGGGCATCGACAGCAGCTGGCTGCTGGTCGCCGCCGGGTTTGTCGGCGCGATTGTGATTGCCAGCGCCTACGGCTGGAGCATCGAGCGCGTGGCCTATCGGCCGGTGCGCAGCTCCAAGCGTCTGATTGCACTGATTTCCGCCATCGGGATGTCGATCTTCCTGCAAAACTACGTCAGCCTGACCGAAGGCTCGCGCGACGTGGCGCTGCCAAGCCTGTTTAACGGCCAATGGATTGTGGGAGCCAGCGAAAACTTCGCGGCCTCTATCACTACCATGCAGCTGGTTATCTGGGTCGTGACCTTTATTGCGATGCTGGCCCTGACGCTGTTCATCCGCTACTCGCGGATGGGACGCGCCTGCCGCGCGTGCGCAGAAGACCTGAAGATGGCGAGCCTGCTCGGCATCAACACTGACCGCGTGATTGCCCTGACCTTCGTGATTGGCGCCGCGATGGCTGCCGTCGCAGGCGTGCTGCTCGGCCAGTTCTACGGCGTGATCAACCCGTACATCGGCTTTATGGCCGGGATGAAAGCTTTTACCGCGGCGGTGCTGGGCGGTATCGGCAGTATTCCGGGCGCGATGATTGGCGGCCTGATCCTGGGCGTGGCGGAAGCGCTCTCTTCGGCGTACCTGAGCACGGAATATAAAGACGTGGTGTCGTTTGCCCTGCTGATTCTGGTTCTGCTGGTCATGCCTACCGGTATTCTGGGCCGTCCGGAGGTAGAGAAAGTATGAAACCGATGCATTTTGCAATGGCGCTGCTCTCTGCCGCCATGTTCTTCGTGCTGGCGGGCGTCTTTATGGGCGTCCAGCTTGAGCTGAATGGCACCAAACTGGTGGTGGATACCGCCCCCGACATCCGCTGGCAGTGGGTGTTTATCGGTACCGCCGTGGTGTTCCTGTTCCAGCTGCTGCGTCCGCTGTTCCAGAAGTCGCTGAAAAACGTCTCCGGGCCGAAATTCGTCCTGCCGGCAATCGACGGGTCTACCGTTAAGCAGAAGCTGTTCCTCGTGGCGCTGCTGGTGGCTGCCGTGGCCTGGCCGTTCGTGGTGTCTCGTGGAACCGTGGATATCGCTACCCTGACCATGATCTACGTGATCCTCGGTCTCGGTCTGAACGTGGTGGTGGGGCTCTCAGGCCTGCTGGTGCTGGGCTACGGCGGCTTCTACGCCATCGGCGCCTACACCTTCGCGCTGCTGAACCACTATTACGGGCTCGGCTTCTGGACCTGCCTGCCGCTGGCAGGGCTGGTCTCTGCCGCCGCAGGCTTCCTGCTCGGTTTCCCGGTGCTGCGCCTGCGCGGTGACTACCTGGCGATTGTGACCTTAGGCTTCGGTGAAATCGTGCGTATCCTGCTGCTGAACAACACCGAAGTGACCGGCGGCCCGAACGGCATCAGCCAGATCCCGAAACCGACCTTCTTCGGCCTGGAGTTCAGCCGCACCGCCCGCGAAGGCGGCTGGGACACCTTCAGTAACTTCTTCGGCGTGAAGTATGACCCGTCCGACCGCGTCATCTGGCTCTATCTGGTGGCGCTGCTGCTGGTAGTGATCACCCTGTTCGTGATTAACCGCCTGCTGCGCATGCCGCTTGGCCGCGCGTGGGAAGCGCTGCGCGAAGATGAGATCGCCTGCCGCTCCCTGGGCCTGAACCCGACCCGCATCAAGCTGACCGCGTTTACCATCAGCGCCGCGTTTGCCGGTTTCGCCGGGACGCTGTTTGCCGCGCGTCAGGGCTTCGTCAGCCCGGAATCGTTCACCTTTGCCGAATCCGCCTTTGTGCTGGCGATTGTGGTGCTGGGCGGGATGGGCTCGCAGTTCGCCGTTATCCTGGCGGCCATCCTGCTGGTGGTCTCGCGCGAGCTGATGCGCGACTTTAACGAATACAGCATGTTAATGCTGGGTGGTTTGATGGTGCTGATGATGATCTGGCGTCCGCAGGGCTTGCTGCCGATGACCCGTCCACAGCTGAAGCTGAAGAACGGGCAAGCGAAAGGAGAACAGGCATGAGTCAGCCATTATTATCCGTTAACGGTCTGATGATGCGTTTTGGCGGCCTGCTGGCGGTCAACAACGTGAATCTGGATCTGCACAAGAAAGAGATTGTCTCCCTGATTGGCCCGAACGGTGCGGGGAAAACCACGGTCTTTAACTGCCTGACCGGCTTCTACAAGCCGACGGGCGGCACCATCATGCTGCGCGATCAGCATCTTGAAGGGCTGCCGGGCCAGCAGATTGCCCGCATGGGCGTGGTGCGTACCTTCCAGCACGTGCGTCTGTTCCGCGAGATGACGGTGATTGAGAACCTGCTGGTGGCGCAGCATCAGCAGCTGAAAACCGGGCTGTTCTCCGGCCTGCTGAAAACCCCAGCCTTCCGCCGCGCCCAGGATGAAGCGCTCGATCGCGCCGCCACCTGGCTCGACCGCATTGGCCTGCTGCAGCACGCCAACCGTCAGGCGAGCAACCTGGCCTACGGCGATCAGCGTCGCCTGGAGATTGTGCGCTGCATGGTGACGCAGCCGGAAATCCTCATGCTCGACGAACCGGCGGCAGGGCTCAACCCGAAAGAGACCAAAGAGCTGGACGAGCTGATTGCCGAACTGCGCGATCACCACGACACCACCATTCTGCTGATTGAGCATGACATGAAGCTGGTGATGGGCATTTCCGACCGTATCTACGTGGTCAACCAGGGCACGCCGCTGGCAAACGGCACGCCGGAAGAGATCCGCAACAACCCGGACGTGATCCGCGCATACCTGGGTGAGGCATAAGATGGAAAAAGCGATGTTAACGTTCGACAAGGTCAATGCGCACTACGGCAAGATCCAGGCGCTGCACGACGTCAGCCTGCATATCAACCAGGGTGAAATCGTCACCCTGATTGGCGCCAACGGCGCGGGTAAAACCACGCTGCTCGGCACCCTGTGCGGTGACCCGCGCGCCACCAGCGGGCGGATTGTGTTTGACGGCAAAGACATTACCGACTGGCAGACCGCCAGAATCATGCGCGAGGCGGTGGCGATTGTTCCGGAAGGGCGTCGCGTGTTCTCGCGTATGACGGTGGAAGAGAACCTGGCGATGGGCGGCTTCTTCGCCCACCGCGATGAATACCAGACCCGCATCAAGTGGGTGTACGAACTCTTCCCGCGCCTGTGGGAGCGTCGCATCCAGCGTGCAGGCACCATGTCAGGCGGTGAACAGCAGATGCTGGCGATCGGCCGCGCGCTGATGAGTCAGCCGCGCCTGCTGCTGCTGGATGAGCCGTCGCTCGGCCTGGCGCCGATCATCATCCAGCAGATCTTCGACACCATTGAGCAGCTGCGTAAAGAGGGGATGACCATCTTCCTCGTTGAGCAGAACGCCAACCAGGCGCTGAAGCTGGCTGACCGTGGCTACGTGCTGGAGAACGGCCGCGTGGTGCTTGAGGATACCGGAGACGCACTGCTGGCGAACGAAGCGGTGCGGAGCGCTTACCTGGGCGGCTGAGCCGTCTGTATCGCCCGGTGGCGCTGCGCTTACCGGGCCTACTGGGATCGACCAGGCCGGGTAAGGCGTAGCCGCCACCCGGCTTTTTTAACCACTACACCCCTTCACACAACCATCATCCCCCTGACCCTTTGCTGTCACTTATCTGTAAACAAACAGTTATTTTTCTGTCATTCGAGCATGTCATGTTACCTCGCGAGCATAAAACGCGTGATATCGCGCATCCGGCACAATAAGAGAGATGACAATGACATCGTTACGACACACAGCTTTGGGTCTGGCATTGGGTCTGGCTTTTGCGACGAACGCAATGGCTGTGACGACCATTCCGTTCTGGCATTCCATGGAAGGGGAGTTGGGTAAAGAAGTTGACTCCCTGGCGCAGCGTTTCAACGACACCCATCCGGATTACAAAATTGTGCCGGTGTACAAAGGTAACTACGAGCAGAGCCTGAGCGCGGGCATCGCCGCCTTCCGTACCGGCAACGCGCCTGCGCTGTTACAGGTTTATGAAGTGGGCACCGCCACCATGATGGCCTCCAAAGCCATCAAGCCGGTCTATGAAGTGTTCAAAGAAGCGGGTATTAACTTCGATGAATCCCAGTTCGTGCCAACCGTAGCGGGTTACTACACCGATTCCAAAACCGGACATCTGCTGTCTCAGCCGTTTAACAGCTCCACGCCGGTGCTGTACTACAACAAAGACGCCTTCAGGAAAGCCGGTTTAGACCCGGAGCAGCCGCCAAAAACCTGGCAGGACCTGGCCGAATACACCGCGAAGCTGAAAGCGGCGGGGATGAAGTGCGGCTACGCCAGCGGCTGGCAGGGCTGGATCCAGATTGAAAACTTCAGCGCCTGGCACGGCCTGCCGGTGGCGACCAAAAACAACGGCTTCGACGGCACCGATGCGGTACTGGAGTTCAACAAGCCGGAGCAGGTGAAGCACATTGCGCTGCTGGAAGAACTCAACAAGAAGGGCGACTTCAGCTACTTCGGGCGTAAAGACGAATCCACCGAGAAGTTCTACAACGGCGATTGCGCCATTACCACCGCCTCGTCCGGCTCGCTGGCGGATATCCGCCACTACGCCAAATTCAACTACGGCGTGGGCATGATGCCGTACGATGCCGACGTGAAGGGCGCGCCGCAGAACGCCATCATCGGCGGAGCGAGCCTGTGGGTGATGCAGGGTAAAGACAAGGGCACCTACAAAGGGGTGGCCGAGTTCCTCGACTTCCTGGCGAAGCCGGAAAACGCGGCCGAATGGCACCAGAAGACCGGCTACCTGCCGATCACCAAAGCCGCGTATGACCTGACCCGCGAGCAGGGCTTCTACAGTAAGAACCCGGGCGCGGATATCGCGACGCGTCAGATGCTGAACAAGCCGCCGTTGCCGTTCACCAAAGGCCTGCGTCTGGGCAACATGCCGCAGATCCGCACCATCGTGGATGAAGAGCTGGAAAGCGTCTGGACCGGGAAGAAAACGCCACAGCAGGCGCTGGATTCCGCGGTAGAGCGCGGGAATCAGCTGCTGCGCCGCTTTGAGCAGTCGACGAAATCGTAATCCGTGATTCGCCCGGTGGCGCTGCGCTTACCGGGCCTACGATGTGCCCCATGTAGGCCGGGTAAGGCGTAGCCGCCACCCGGCATTGCTCAGGAACCCAATCTCAATGTCATCATCCCGTCCGGTGTTCCGTTCCCGCTGGCTGCCGTACCTGTTGGTCGCGCCTCAGCTGGTCATCACCGTTATCTTCTTTATCTGGCCTGCGGGCGAAGCGCTGTGGTACTCGGTACAAAGCGTCGATCCGTTTGGGCTCTCCAGCCAGTTTGTCGGGCTGGACAACTTTACCGCGCTGTTCCATGACAGCTACTACCTGGACGCCTTCTGGACGACGATCAGGTTCAGCGCGCTGGTCACCGTCAGCGGCCTTGTCGCCTCGCTGTTTTTCGCCGCGCTGGTGGACTACGTGGTGCGCGGCAGTCGTATTTATCAGACCCTGATGCTGCTGCCGTACGCCGTGGCACCCGCCGTCGCCGCCGTACTGTGGATTTTCCTGTTTAACCCCGGTCGCGGGCTGATTACCCATTTCCTGGCAGAGTTCGGCTACGACTGGAACCACGCCCAGAACAGCGGTCAGGCCATGTTCCTGGTGGTGTTCGCCTCGGTGTGGAAGCAGATCAGCTACAACTTCCTGTTCTTCTTTGCCGCGCTGCAGTCCATCCCGCGCTCGCTGGTGGAGGCCGCCGCCATTGACGGGGCAGGGCCGATTCGTCGCTTCTTCAGGCTGTCGCTGCCGCTGATCGCCCCGGTGAGCTTTTTTCTGCTGGTGGTTAACCTCGTCTACGCCTTCTTCGACACCTTCCCGGTGATCGATGCGGCGACCGCAGGCGGTCCGGTGCAGGCGACCACCACGCTGATTTATAAAATCTACCGCGAAGGCTTCGCCGGGCTGGATCTCTCGGCCTCCGCCGCGCAGTCGGTGGTGCTGATGTTCCTCGTCATCATCCTCACGGTGGTGCAGTTCCGCTATGTTGAAAGTAAGGTGCGCTACCAATGATTGAGAACCGTCGCGGGCTGACGATTTTCAGCCACACCATGCTGATTCTGGGGATTATCGTCATCCTGTTTCCACTGTACGTGGCCTTTGTCGCCGCCACGCTGGACACCAAAGCGGTGTTCGACACGCCGATGACGCTGATCCCAGGCACGCATCTGTTCGAAAACATGAAGACCATCTGGACCCAGGGCGTGGGCGCCAACAGCGCGCCGTTCTGGCTGATGATGCTCAACAGCTTCATCATGGCGTTCGGCATTACGGTCGGCAAAATTACGGTGTCGATGCTCTCGGCCTTCGCCATCGTCTGGTTCCGCTTTCCGCTGCGCAACCTCTTTTTCTGGATGATTTTTATCACCCTGATGCTGCCGGTGGAGGTGCGTATCTTCCCGACGGTGGAAGTGATCGCCAACCTGAAGATGCTCGACAGCTACGCGGGCCTAACCCTGCCGCTGATGGCCTCGGCGACCGCCACCTTCCTGTTCCGCCAGTTCTTTATGACCCTGCCGGACGAGCTGATTGAAGCCGCGCGCATCGACGGCGCGTCGCCGATGCGCTTCTTCCGCGACATCGTGCTGCCGCTGTCGAAAACCAACCTTGCGGCGCTGTTTGTGATCACCTTTATCTACGGCTGGAACCAGTACCTGTGGCCGCTGCTGATTATTCAGGACGTCAATCTCGGCACCGCCGTGGCGGGCATCAAAGGCATGATTGCCACCGGCGAAGGCACCACCCTCTGGAACCAGGTGATGGCGGCGATGCTGCTCACCCTCATCCCACCCGTAGTCATTGTTTTAGCCATGCAGCGCGCGTTTGTCCGCGGCCTGGTCGATAGCGAGAAATAAGATGGCAGGTTTAAAACTTCAGGCAGTAACCAAAAGCTGGGACGGCAAAACCCAGGTGATTCAGCCGCTCACGCTCGACGTGGCGGACGGGGAGTTTATCGTGATGGTCGGCCCGTCCGGCTGCGGCAAATCTACGCTGCTGCGCATGGTGGCGGGGCTGGAGCGCGTAACGTCCGGGGATATCTGGATTGACCGCCAGCGCGTCACCGAGATGGAGCCGAAAGACAGGGGCATCGCGATGGTGTTCCAGAACTACGCTCTCTACCCGCACATGAGCGTGGAGGAGAACATGGCCTGGGGGCTGAAAATCCGCGGCATGGGCAAAGGCCATATTGAGGAGCGCGTGAAAGAAGCGGCGCGAATTCTGGAGCTGGACGGCCTGCTCAAGCGCCGCCCGCGCGAACTCTCCGGCGGCCAGCGCCAGCGCGTGGCGATGGGGCGCGCCATCGTGCGCGATCCGGCGGTATTCCTGTTCGACGAGCCGCTGTCTAACCTCGACGCCAAGCTGCGCGTGCAGATGCGTCTTGAGCTGCAGCAGCTGCACCGTCGCCTGAAAACCACGTCACTGTACGTTACCCACGATCAGGTTGAGGCCATGACCCTCGCCCAGCGCGTGATGGTGATGAACAAAGGCGTTGCCGAGCAGATTGGTACCCCCGTGGAAGTCTACGAGAAACCGGCCACCCGCTTTGTGGCGAGCTTTATCGGCAGCCCGGCGATGAACCTGCTCGAAGGGCGCATCAGCAGCACGGGCACGCACTTTGAGCTGGAAAGCGGGATGGCATTGCCGATCAACTGGTACTATCGTGGCTACGCCGGGCGTAAGATGACGCTCGGTATCCGCCCGGAACATATCGGTTTAACCTCTCAGGCGGAAGGCGGCGTGCCGCTGGTGATGGACACGCTGGAGATGTTGGGTGCAGATAACCTGGCGCACGGGCGCTGGGGCGAGCAAAAGATGGTGGTGCGTCTGGCGCATCAGGAGCGCCCGAAAGCGGGCAGCACGCTGTGGCTGCACCTGCCGGAAAATCATCTGCACCTTTTTGACGGTGAAACAGGACAACGAGTATGAGCAACTGGCCTTATCCCCACGTCGTCGCCCACCGCGGCGGCGGTAAGCTGGCGCCGGAGAACACCCTGGCGGCGATTGATGTTGGCGCGCGTTACGGCCACACCATGATCGAGTTCGACGCCAAGCTGTCGAAAGACGGCGAGATTTTCCTGCTGCATGACGATAACCTCGAACGCACCAGCAACGGCTGGGGCGTGGCGGGCGAGCTGCCGTGGCGCGATCTGCTGAAAATCGACGCCGGAAGCTGGTACAGCGGCGAATTCAAAGGCGAACCGCTGCCGCTGCTGGCGGAAGTGGCCGACCGCTGTCGCCAGCACGGCATGATGGCCAATATCGAAATCAAACCGACCACCGGCACCGGGCCGCTGACGGGCAAAGTCATTGCCCTGGCCGCGCGCGAGCTGTGGGAAGGGATGACCGCGCCGCTGCTCTCCTCGTTTGAAATTGATGCCCTGGAGGCGGCGCAGGCGGCCGTGCCGGAATTGCCGCGCGGGCTATTGCTGGACGAGTGGCGCGAGGACTGGCGCGAGCTGACGACGCGCTTAGCGTGTGTCTCTATTCATCTTAATCACAAGCTGCTGGATGAGGCGCGGGTGAAGGTGCTGAAAGACGCGGGTCTGCATATTCTGGTTTACACCGTCAATAAACCCCAGCGTGCAGCCGAACTGCTGCGCTGGGGCGTGGACAGCATCTGTACCGATGCGATTGACCTGATCGGCCCGGACTTTAGTTCTGCGGATTAAGCATACTGCCATTCGACTGCGGCGGCAGCATATGCTGCTGTCCGCTGCCTGACGAGGTCATTCCACCTAACATTCCGCCATTTTTGTTCGGCAGCGGCTGCTCGCGAACCTGCCCCTGCTGCACGCGCTGGGTGTTGGCGTTCATCTGATTTTGCAGGCTTTGCTGCTGCATCTGGGTCTGCGTTCTCAGCTGCTGATTCAGCATCCCTTTTTGCTGCTGTTGCTGGCTCATCATCTCGGTCTGCATACGCTGCTGGCTCGGGATAACGTAACCCGGCTGGTTCGGGTTATTCATCGTATTGAGTGGCTGTGCGAGCGCGGCAAAGGGGATCAGCGCCGTAAGAATCAATAAGCGTTTCATTGTCATTTCCTCCTTTTGAGGTCTCTCTTAAGTTTACCCTGATTTCACCATGACGATGATTTTTTAGGAGTTGTGAACCAGGCTTAAGCGGGGAATATGGATCCCTTCACCTGGAGAACAATAATGATGAAACCAACGTTTTTGCGCTGGGTCGCCCTCGCCGCGCTGATGGCAGGCGGTACATTTAGCGTGGCGGCCAACCCGCCCGCGGCGCCTCCGGTCTCTTACGGCGTGGAGGAAGATGTCTTTCATCCCGTGCGGGCAACCCACGGCATGGTGGCGTCGGTGGATGCGCTGGCGACACGCGTGGGTGTCGATATTCTCAGGCAGGGCGGTAACGCGGTGGATGCGGCGGTCGCCGTCGGCTATGCGCTGGCGGTGACGCACCCGCAGGCGGGGAACCTGGGCGGCGGCGGCTTTATGATGCTGCGCACCAAAGACGGGAAAACCACCGCCATCGACTTCCGTGAAATGGCGCCTTCTCAGGCGTCACGGGACATGTTCCTCGATGACCAGGGCAACCCGGACAGTAAAAAATCCCTGACCTCGCACCTGGCCTCCGGCACGCCGGGCACCGTTGCGGGCTTCTCGCTGGCGCTGGAAAAATACGGCACGATGCCGCTGAACAAGGTGGTTCAGCCTGCTATCAAGCTGGCGCGGGAGGGCTTTGTGGTGAATGACGCCCTGGCAGACGACCTCAAAACCTACGGTAGCGAAGTCATTCCGAATCACGAAAACAGCAAGGCGATCTTCTGGAAAGACGGTGAACCGCTGAAGAAGGGCGATAAGCTGGTGCAGAAGAACCTCGCCAAAAGCCTGGAGCTGATTGCGGAGCACGGCCCGGACGCCTTCTACAAAGGGGCGATTGCCGACCAGATTGCACAAGAGATGCAGAAGAGCGGCGGGCTCATCACCAAAGCGGATCTGGCGGACTACAAGGCGGTGGAGCGCGAGCCGATTAGCGGCACCTACCGCGGGTACGAGGTCTTCTCCATGCCACCGCCGTCTTCCGGGGGCATTCACATCGTGCAGATCCTCAACATTCTTGAAAACTTCGATATGCACAAGTTCGGCTTCGGCAGCGCGGATGCCATGCAGGTGATGGCGGAAGCGGAAAAACGCGCCTACGCCGACCGCTCGGAATATCTCGGCGATCCGGACTTCGTGAAGGTGCCGTGGCAGGCGCTGACCAACAAGGCGTACGCCAAATCGATTGCCGATCAGATCGACATCAACAAGGCCAGGCCGTCGAGCGAGATCCGTCCCGGCAAGCTGGCACCGTATGAAAGCAACCAGACCACCCACTTCTCGGTGGTGGATAAAGACGGTAACGCGGTGGCGGTGACCTATACGCTCAACACCACCTTCGGCACCGGGATTGTGGCGGGCAATAGCGGCATTCTGCTGAACAACGAGATGGATGACTTCTCTGCCAAGCCGGGCGTGCCGAACGTCTACGGGCTGGTCGGCGGCGATGCGAATGCGGTAGGGCCGAAGAAACGTCCGCTGTCGTCCATGTCGCCCACCATCGTGGTGAAAGAGGGCAAAACCTGGCTGGTAACCGGTAGCCCGGGCGGCAGCCGGATTATCACCACCGTATTGCAGATGGTGGTGAACAGCATCGACTTTGGGATGAACGTCGCCGAAGCGACTAACGCCCCGCGTTTCCACCACCAGTGGCTGCCGGACGAGCTGCGCGTCGAGAAGGGCTTTAGCCCGGACACCATTAAACTGCTTGAGCAGCGTGGGCAGAAGGTGGCGGTGAAGGAGGCGATGGGCAGCACCCAGAGCATTATGGTGGGGCCGGACGGAGCGCTGTTTGGCGCATCAGACCCGCGTTCGGTGGATGATTTGACGGCGGGGTATTGATGTATTGCCCGGTGGCGCTGCGCTTACCGGGCCGACAACTACACGAACGTAGGCCGGGTAAGGCGAAGCCGCCACCCGGCAAATCACTACTTCATTCTCGCCATATAATACGCGTCCACATACTCGCCGTTGCGCAGGGCATAGCGCTTGCCGGTGCCTTCAATTTCGAACCCGTATTTTTTGTACACCGCAATCGCCGGCTCGTTATCGACAAACACCGTCAGCTCAATGCGGTCAACGCGCAGCCAGTTATCGCACATATCAATCATGGTGCGCATCAGCGCGCTGGCAACGCCCCGGTTTTGCCACTGCGCGCCGACACAAATCCCAAAATCAGCCACATGGCTGCGGCGTGGGCGTTGCGCGACGGCGATGCACAGATGCCCGGCGACATGACCGTCTATACAGGCGACCAGTTGCTTAATGCCGGGCTGGTCGGTGAGTCGTTCTTGCCACATTTGCTCAGATGGATGAGGAACCTGTAGTGTGTTGTGGTACACCTCCGGTTGGGCGTGGATCTGACGAATGGCGTCATAATCTTTCGGTTCCGCATGGCGTATCACTATCTCACTCATTCCTTGTCCCTCAGTCAGTTAAACGTCCCTTCCAACATCAATGACTTTAAAATTTGAGTCAACCGCTATTTTTTGCAAAAAGTATTGGACAAGTGCGAATGAGAATGATTATTATTGCTCTGCATTCAGGAAGACCGCTACGGGAACCTGAAAGCACGACATTGCTCACATTGCTTCCAGTATTACTTTAGCCAGCTTTTAGCTGGCTTTTTTTTTGTTATGGTTAGACTCAGTAACCTTCCAAAAGGACTGAGCCATGACACTACACTGTGCATTTATTGGATTTGGCAAAAGCACCACCCGCTATCACCTGCCGTATGTCCTCAACCGTAAAGATACCTGGCATGTGGCCCATATCTACCGCCGCCGCGCGAAGCCGGAAGAGCAATCTCCTCAGTATTCCCACATCCACTTCACCAGCGATCTCGATGACGTGCTTAACGATCCGCAGGTCACGCTGGTGATTGTCTGCACCCACGCCGACAGCCATTTTGACTATGCGAAACGCGCGCTCAATGCGGGTAAAAACGTGCTGGTAGAAAAGCCGTTCACCCCGACCATCGCCGAAGCGAAAGCGCTGTTCGCGCTGGCGAAAAGTAAAGGGCTGACCGTCACGCCGTACCAGAACCGTCGCTTCGACAGCTGCTTCCTGACGGCGAAAAAAGCGATTGAAAGCGGCAAGCTCGGCGAGATCGTGGAAATCGAAAGTCACTTCGATTACTACCGCCCGGTGGCGGAAACGCAACCCGGACTGCCGCAGGATGGTTCGTTCTACGGGCTGGGGGTGCATACCATGGACCAGATCATCTCCCTGTTTGGCCGCCCGGACCACGTGGCGTATGACATTCGCAGCCTGCGCAATAAAGCCAACCCGGACGATACCTTCGAAGCCCAGCTGTTCTACGGCGACCTGAAGGCCATCGTCAAAACCAGCCACCTGGTGAAGATCGACTACCCGAAATTTATCGTTCACGGCACTAAAGGTTCGTTTATCAAATACGGTATCGACCAGCAGGAGACCAGCCTGAAGGCCAATATCATGCCGGGTGAACCAGGCTTTGCCGCGGACGATTCCGTGGGCGTGCTGGAGTATGTGAACGACGAGGGCGTGACGGTCAAAGAAACGTTGAAGCCGGAAACCGGCGACTATGGCCGCGTCTATGATGCGCTGTTTGAGACCCTCACAAACGGCACGGCGAATTACGTCAAGGAATCTGACGTTCTGACCAACCTCGAAATCCTTGAGCGGGCCTTCGAACAGGCTTCTCCTGCCACGATAACCCTCGCAAAATAAGCAAAAACGGCTCCTCTGCACTTGTTCACAATTTTTGAACAGAGGAGTCAATTTTCACCCCCTATGATCCCAGGCCGTTTGCGTCCACACTTACTCCATCGAAACGAACTGAGGGTGAAAACAATGATCTACTTACGCAAAGCAAACGAACGTGGTCACGCGAATCATGGCTGGCTGGACTCATGGCATTCATTCTCGTTTGCCGACTACTACGACCCGAACTTCATGGGCTTCTCCGCACTGCGCGTGATTAACGACGACGTGATTGATGCAGGCCAGGGCTTTGGTACCCACCCGCACAAAGACATGGAAATCCTGACCTATGTGCTGGAAGGCGCGGTTGAGCACCAGGACAGCATGGGCAACAAAGAGCAGGTTCCGGCGGGCGAGTTCCAGATTATGAGCGCGGGTACCGGGGTGCGTCACTCCGAGTACAACCCAAGCAAAACGGAAAAACTGCACCTGTATCAAATCTGGATCATTCCAGAAGAGACCGGCATCACGCCGCGCTACGAGCAGCGCCGCTTCGACGCCAAACAGGGTAAACAGCTGGTGCTCTCCCCGGATGCGCGCGAAGGCTCCCTGAAAGTGCATCAGGATATGGAGCTGTACCGCTGGGCGCTGGCGAAAGATGAACAGTCCGTGCATCAGATTGCCGCTAACCGCCGCGTCTGGATCCAGGTGGTGAAAGGGGAGGTGTCCATCAACGGCACCAAAGCGACAACCGCCGATGGTCTGGCGATCTGGGATGAGCAGGCGATCTCGGTGCATGCCGACAGCGAAAGCGAAATTCTGCTGTTTGACCTGCCGCCGGTGTAATAAAACATAAATAAATCCCCATCCTTCCCTTTGACAGGGGAAGGATGGGCTTTGTCCGTGGTAAACTGAGCAAATCTCCCACTTCAAGATTTCTCAGGACGATGAAAAAGAAACGCCCCGTACTTCAGGATGTCGCCGATCGCGTCGGTGTGACCAAAATGACGGTCAGCCGTTTTTTACGTAACCCGGAACAGGTTTCCGTGGCGTTACGTGGCAAGATTGCCGCTGCCCTTGATGAACTGGGTTACATCCCCAACCGTGCACCCGATATTCTCTCGAATGCGACCAGCCGCGCGGTGGGCGTTCTGCTTCCTTCTTTGACCAACCAGGTTTTCGCCGAAGTATTACGTGGAATTGAAAGCGTCACCGATGCGTTTGGCTACCAGACCATGCTCGCCCACTACGGGTACAAGCCGGAACTCGAAGAGGAACGTCTTGAATCGATGCTTTCCTGGAACATTGACGGCCTGATTTTAACCGAACGTACCCACACTGCCCGCACGCTCAAAATGATTGAAGTGGCCGGTATTCCGGTCGTGGAGCTGATGGACAGCCAGTCGCCGTGCCTCGACATCGCCGTCGGCTTTGATAACTTCGAAGCGGCGCGCCAGATGACGGCGGCCATTATCGCCCGCGGGCATCGTCATATCGCCTATCTGGGCGCGCGTCTTGATGAACGTACTATCATCAAACAGAAGGGATACGAGCAGGCGATGCTCGACGCGAACTTAACCCCGTACAGCGTGATGGTGGAGCAGTCCTCTTCCTATACGTCGGGTATTGAGCTGATGCGTCAGGCGCGACGCGAGTATCCGCAACTGGACGGTATTTTCTGTACCAACGATGACCTTGCGGTCGGCGCAGCGTTTGAGTGCCAGCGTCTGGGGCTGAAGATCCCTGATGATATGGCGATCGCCGGTTTCCACGGCCATGACATCGGTCAGGTGATGGAGCCGCGTCTGGCGAGCGTCCTGACGCCGCGTGAACGTATGGGCCGCATTGGCGCAGAACGCCTGCTGGCGCGCATTCGTGGCGAGACGGTTACGCCGAAAATGTTAGATTTAGGTTTCACCTTGTCACCGGGTGGATCTATTTGAACTGACAAATTTGAAGTAGCTCACACTTATTCACTTCGCGCACGTTTGGATATTGCTTCTCTTTTGCCCCGGCAGGACAATGTTACCGATAACTGTTACCCGTAACAATTGACTGAGGGACACCCTTTGAGCACGACTAATCACGATCACCACGTCTACGTCCTGATGGGCGTTTCCGGTAGCGGGAAATCAGCCGTGGCCAGCGAAGTGGCGCATCAACTCCAGGCTGCGTTTCTTGATGGCGACTTCCTCCATCCGCGCAGCAACATCATGAAAATGGCCTCCGGCGAGCCGCTGAACGACGACGACCGTAAACCGTGGTTGCAGGCGCTGAACGACGCCGCGTTCGCGATGCAGCGCACCAATAAAGTCTCCCTGATCGTCTGCTCCGCGCTGAAAAAAACCTACCGCGATCTGCTGCGTGACGGCAATCCGAACCTCTCCTTCATCTACCTGAAAGGGGATTTCGAGGTGATTGAAAGCCGCCTGAAGGCGCGTAAAGGTCACTTCTTCAAAACCCAGATGCTGGTGACGCAGTTTGAAGCGCTGCAGGAGCCGGGTGAAGACGAAAAAGACGTCTTAGTGGTTGATATCGATCAGTCACTGGAGGGTGTTGTTGCCAGCACCATCGAGGTCATTAATAAAAGGCAGTAAGTTTTGAGTACATTAACGCTAGTTTTGACAGCAGTGGGTTCGGTATTGCTGCTGCTGTTTTTAGTGATGAAGGCGCGCATGCATGCCTTTGTTGCTTTGATGGTGGTTTCTATTGGTGCTGGTCTCTTTTCCGGTATGCCGCTCGACAAGATCGCCGCGACAATGGAAAAAGGGATGGGCGGTACGCTGGGCTTCCTGGCGATTGTGGTCGCGCTGGGCGCGATGTTTGGCAAGATTTTGCACGAGACGGGCGCGGTCGACCAGATTGCCGTCAAGATGCTGAAATCCTTCGGCCACAGCCGTGCGCATTACGCGATTGGCCTGGCCGGTCTGATTTGCGCGCTGCCGCTGTTCTTCGAAGTGGCCGTTGTGCTGTTGATAAGCGTCGCATTCTCCATGGCGCGCCATACCGGCACTAACCTCGTGAAGCTGGTCATTCCGCTGTTTGCGGGCGTGGCGGCAGCCGCAGCGTTTCTGCTGCCGGGGCCTGCCCCGATGCTGCTGGCTTCCCAGATGCACGCCGACTTTGGCTGGATGATCCTGATTGGCCTGTGCGCGGCAATCCCGGGGATGATTATCGCCGGTCCGCTGTGGGGCAACTTCATCAGCCGTTACGTTGAGCTGCACATTCCGGACGACATTACCGAGCCGCACCTGGGCGAGGGCAAAATGCCATCCTTTGGCTTCAGCCTGTCGCTGATCCTGCTGCCGCTGGTGCTCGTGGGCCTGAAAACCATCGCCGCGCGCTTTGTGCCGGTCGGTTCTACCGCCTACGAATGGTTTGAGTTCATTGGTCATCCGTTCACGGCGATCCTGGTGGCGTGCCTGGTGGCGATTTACGGTCTGGCGATGCGTCAGGGGATGCCAAA